>NZ_CP034855.1:0-318088 GCF_005082585.1 Buchnera aphidicola (Sitobion avenae)
TTCTTTTATAATCAATACTACAGACTACTTATCCACAGATTTGGTCTGTTCTAATAATAATAATAATTAAATGTTATTTTTTTATCTTTTGAATTTAGATCTTAAAGATAAAAAGAAAAACAATCTTTCTTTGTAAGATCTTATTTTTAGGATTAACATGTGTTATCTTAAATAACTTAAATAAAATATTAATATTGGTTTAAACTAATTTAAATTTTTTTAAAGGTTTTTCTATGTTAAGTTTAAAAAACTTCGATGTGATTGTTATTGGAGCAGGACATGCTGGAACTGAAGCTGCTATGGCTTCAGCAAGAATGGGTTGTAAAACATTATTATTGACTCAAAAAATGACAGATTTAGGTGTGTTATCATGTAATCCAGCAATTGGGGGGATAGGTAAAAGCCATTTAGTGAAAGAAATCGATGCGTTAGGTGGTATAATGGCTGAAGCTATTGATTATTCAGGTATTCAGTTTAGAATTTTGAATTCTAGTAAAGGTCCTGCTGTAAGATCTACTAGAGCGCAAGCTGATAGATTGCTTTATCATAAAACTATAAAAAAAATATTACGAAAACAAAATAATTTATTAATTTTAGAACAAGAAGTTAAAGATTTAATTTTTAAAAATTATACTGTTATTGGGGTGTTAACACAAAATGAAATTAATTTTTATTCAAGATCTGTTGTATTAGCAACAGGTACTTTTTTAGGTGGTAAAATACATATAGGATTGAACAGTTATTCCGCTGGTAGAATGGGCAATAAATCTTCTGTAGATTTATCTGTTCGCTTAAGAGCATTGTCTTTACGAGTAAATCGATTAAAGACAGGAACACCACCTCGACTTGATATTAATAGTATTAATTTTAATAATTTATTCATTCAAAATAGCGATGTTCCCATGCCAGTTTTTTCGTTTATGGGAGATGTTTCACACCATCCTAAGCAGATATCGTGTTATCTGACACATACTAATGAAAAAACACATGAAATAATACGTCAAAATTTAGATAAAAGTCCTATATATACAGGATTTTTAAAAGGTTTAGGACCTCGATATTGTCCTTCTATTGAAGATAAAGTTGTACGTTTCCCTGATAGAAAATCGCATCAAATATTTTTAGAGCCTGAAGGTTTATCTAGTATTAAAATATATCCTAATGGGATTTCAACTAGTCTTCCATTAGAAGTTCAAGAAAAAATTGTAACTTCGATCAAAGGTTTAGAAAAGGCTAAAATTATCACTCCAGGATATGCTGTCGAATATGATTTTTTTGATCCAAAAGATTTAAATTTAACTTTAGAGAGTAAGTTGATTAAAGGATTATTTTTTGCGGGTCAAATAAATGGTACAACTGGTTATGAAGAAGCTGCTTCACAAGGATTATTAGCAGGTTTAAATGCAGGATTAAATTCGATGAATTCTGAAGGATGGTTTCCTAGACGTGATCAAGCGTATTTAGGTGTATTAATAGATGATCTTACTACTCAAGGTACCGAAGAACCATATCGAATGTTTACTTCACGGGCGGAATACCGGTTAATTTTACGCGAAGATAATGCAGATTTACGTTTAACTGAAATTGGTCGTAAATTTGGTTTGGTAAGTGATTTAAGATGGATGCGTTATAATGAAAAAATATTAAATATTCAAACAGAAATAAGTCGTTTAAAAAAAATTAAGGTATGTCCTCTATCATCTGATATTAATATCCTAAATGAATTATGTAATATTAAACTAATTAAAGAAACAAGTATGATTGAATTATTAAAACGACCAGAAATTAGATATAAAAATTTGCAGTCTTTAGAAGTATTTGGGATTGGACTTTCTGATTTGGAAGCTGTAGAACAAATAGAAAATAAAATAAAATATGCAGGTTATATCAAACGACAATCAGAAGAGATTAGACGACATTTGAAAAATGAAAATACTTTTTTACCTCCTATTTTTGATTATAATAAAATAAAAGGTTTGTCTTCTGAAGTTATCAAAAAATTAAATGATTATAAGCCAATTTCTATTGGTCAAGCGTCACGAATCTCTGGTGTTACACCAGCTGCTATATCTATTTTATTAATTTATATGAAAAAAGAATCTTATAAAAATTTTTTATAGTATGTATTTTTTAAAAATGTGGTTTTTTGACTAATTTTTCTTTAATTCGTGCAAATTAACATTTGATTTTAAATCATTTAAAATACATAATATTTTTTTAATTAGATAATTTTCTTAAACAGTAACTGTTTGCTGAATGTATTTTTTTTATTGTATAATCTTTTTTAAAATTATAAAAAAATAAGAGAAATCTATGATTTTAGAAAAGATATCTGATCCTCAAAAATACATTCGTCATCATTTAAATCATTTGCAAATAGATCTGCGTGATTTTAAATTCATTAAACCAGGTGCATTTTCTTCTCATTATTGGACTTTAAATATTGATTCAATAGTTTTTTCGCTTGTACTAGGGAGTTTTTTTTTAAGTATTTTTTATATAGTCTCAAAACGAGTTACTGAAGGTGTACCAGGAAAATTGCAAACTGCAATTGAGTTAATTTTTGAATTTGTAGATTCAAATGTAAAAAATATGTATCAAGGTAAAAATGCTCTTATTGCACCTTTGTCATTAACAGTTTTTATTTGGGTTTTTTTAATGAATCTTATGGATTTAGTTCCAATTGATTTCTTCCCATTTATTTCTGCAAAAGTATTTAATTTACCAGCTCTTCGTATTGTACCTTCTGCTGATATTAATATTACATTATCAATGTCATTTGGTGTCTTTGTCTTAATTTTATTTTATACTATCAAAATGAAAGGATACATAGGTTTTTTAAAAGAACTGACTTTACAACCTTTCAACCATCCTGTATTTTCTATTTTTAATTTTATATTAGAATTTGTATCATTACTTTCCAAACCAATTTCTTTAGGATTGCGACTTTTTGGAAATATGTACGCAGGTGAAATGATTTTTATTCTCATTGCGGGTTTGCTTCCATGGTGGTTACAATGTTTTTTAAATGTACCATGGGCTATTTTCCATATTTTAATAATTTCATTACAGGCTTTTATTTTTATGGTATTAACTATTATGTATTTATCAATGGCTTCTCAAGTTCATAAGAATTAAAAAATATTGTAATTTTATTAAGAATTGGAGTTTTTAATGGAAAATTTAAATGTTGACATGCTTTATATAGCAGTAGCTATAATGGTAGGATTGGCGTCAATTGGAGCAGCAATCGGTATTGGAATTCTAGGTAGTAAATTTTTAGAAGGGGCTGCTAGACAGCCTGATTTAGTTCCCCTATTAAGAACACAGTTTTTTGTTGTCATGGGATTAGTTGATGCTATTCCAATGATTGCTGTGGGTTTGGGTTTGTATATGCTTTTTGCTATTTCATAGTTTTTTTTATTATAATTTCTTTGAAGAAAAATATATTATTTTAGATAATTAAATAAAATCTTTACGTTTTTTAGATAACGTAAAGATTAATTTTTGTTTTAATATAAAAGGTGCATTATTGTGAATCTTAATGCGACGATTCTTGGACAAGCAATTTCATTTGTTTTATTTGTCTGGTTTTGCATGAAATACATTTGGCCTCCTATTATTTCTGCAATTGAAACTAGACAAAAGGAAATAAAACAATCATTAATAAATTCGAGAAAAGCTCAAGATGAATTATGTATTCTCCAAAAAAAAATAGATCAAAATATTATCGAAGCTAAAGAAAAAGCATCAAATATTTTAAATGAAGCCAATAAACAAAAAGTATTAATTTTAGAAGAAGCAAAAAAAAATGCTTTAGAAGAAAGTAAGAAAATTCTTGCAAATACTCAGTCGGAAATTGAAATCGCTATTATACATGCGCGTAAAAATTTACATAAAGAGGTAGTAGATTTATCTATTTTAATGGCAGAAAAAATTATTAAAAAAAACGTTTCTAAAGATGAAAATCAAAATTTATTAGATGAACTAGTTCTTTTTCTATCACAGGTAAAAAATTAATGTCAGTAGCAGATACTATTTCTAGACCTTATGCTCAAGCAATTTTTGAAATTGCTATTGAAAATAATACTATTGAAGAATGGAAACAGATCTTAATTTTTATTAAAGTTCTGGCTACTTATAAAAAAGTTAGAAATTTTTTATCAGGTTCACTTTCGTCTGAATATTTATCATCAATATTTATTACAATTGGTGGTGGTTTAATTAATAAAAATGCAGAAAATTTAATAAAATTATTATCTGAACATCAACGTTTTAACATATCAAATAATATATTAGAACAATTTTTAAAATTAGAAGCATTTCATAAAAAAATTATGTTGGTTGAATTAAGATCAGCATTTTCTTTAAAAGAAAGAAACATTAGTAAAGTACGAAAAATATTAGAACGATTTTTTTTAAGAAAAATAAAATTTACATGTAAAGTAGATCCTAAAATACTTGATGGTATGATCATAAAGGTGAATAATACTGTTTTTGATTTGTCGACTCAAAATCATCTTAAACAATTATCTAATGCTTTAAATTTTTAAGAGAAGAATAATATATGAGATTAAATTCTACCGAAATTAGTAAATTAATTAAAGAAAGAATAGCTCAATTTGAAGTTTTTAATCAATCATATAATGAAGGTTCCATTATTTCTGTAAGTGATGGTATTATTAGAATAAATGGTCTTTCTAACGTCATGTTAGGAGAAATGATTTTATTACCGAATAATGAATATGCAATTGCTTTAAATATAGAAAGAGATACAGTTGGTGCAGTAGTTATGGGGCCTTACGTTCATATTACTGAAGGCACCAAAGTACAGTGTACAGGAAAAATATTAGAAGTGCCTGTTGGTTATAATTTTTTAGGTCGCGTAGTAAATGCACTAGGTGTGCCCATTGATGGAAAAGATTCTATAAAGAATAATGGTTATTTTCCAGTAGAAGCAGATGCACCTGGAGTCATTGAACGTCAATCAATTAATCAGCCAATACAAACAGGTTATAAAGTTATTGATGCAATGATTCCTATTGGTCGGGGACAACGTGAGTTGATTATTGGAGACAGACAAACAGGGAAAACTGCACTTGCAGTCGATACAATTATTAATCAAAAAAATTCTGGTATTAAATGTATTTATGTTGCGATTGGACAGAAACTTTCTACAATTATTAATGTTGTCAAAAAACTTGAAGAAAATAATTCTTTATTCAATACGATTGTAGTAGTAGCCTCTGCTTCAGAAGCAGCTTCATTACAGTATTTATCACCATATTCTGGTTGCGCAATGGCAGAGTTTTTTCGAAATCAAGGAGAGGATGCTTTAATTGTTTATGACGATCTTTCAAAACATGCGATAGCTTATCGTCAAATTTCTTTGTTATTGCGTAGACCACCAGGTAGAGAAGCTTTTCCGGGAGATATATTTTATCTTCATTCTCGTTTGTTAGAAAGAGCATCTCGAATTTCTGTAGAACATGTAGAAAAAATAACTAAAAATAAGATTATTGGAAAAACAGGTTCAATTACAGCTTTACCTATTATTGAAACACAGTCTGGAGATGTTTCTGCTTTTGTTCCTACAAATGTTATTTCTATTACTGATGGTCAAATTTTTTTAGAGGCGAATTTATTTAACTCAGGTATTCGTCCTGCTGTTAATCCTGGTATATCTGTTTCTCGTGTAGGTAGTGCAGCACAAAGTGTTATTATCAAAAAACTTTCTTCTGGAATTCGTACAGCATTAGCACAATATCAAGAGCTTGCGGCATTTTCACAATTTTCGTCCGATTTAGATGATGCAACTAGAAAACAATTGAATTATGGTCAGAAAATTACAGAATTATTAAAACAAAAGCAATATTCACCTATTTCTATAGCTGAACAAAGTCTTATACTTTTTGTTGCAGAAAATAATTATCTTGACGATATTTCTATAGATAAAATAACTAGATTTGAAAAAGAAATATTAATTTATGCTAAACACTATTATTCTGATTTAATGAATACAATTAATAAAACAGGTGATTTTAACATCGTTATAGAAGAACAATTTAAAGAATTAATTACTAATTTTAAAAATAATCAATTTTAATTTAAATATAATTAAAAAGTTAAAAAGAGAAAATAGTGACTAGTACAAAAGAAATAAGAAATCAAATTTTTAGTGTTATTAATACAAAAAAAATAACTAAAGCAATGGAAATGGTTGCAGTTTCTAAAATGAGAAAAACTGAAGAAAGAATGAAATCTGGTCGACCATATGCTGATATTATTAAAAAAGTTATTGATCATGTTGTCCAAGGAAATTTAGAATATAAACATAGTTATTTAGAAAAAAGAAAAGTTCAACGTATTGGTATAATTGTCATATCTACTGATAGAGGATTATGCGGAAGTTTGAATACTAATCTTTTTAAACAAGTACTATTTAAAATTCAAAAGTTTGCTAATATAAATATTCCATGTGATTTAATATTATTTGGTTTAAAAAGTTTATCTGTATTTAAATTATTTGAAAGTAATATTCTTAAAAAAGTAACGAATTTAGGAGAACATCCTCAATTAGAAGAATTAATTGATTCTGTAAAAATTATATTAAAAGCATATCAACATAAAAAAATCGATAAGATTTTTATTGCTTATAATAAATTTCATAATAAAATGCTACAAGATCCTACAATTACTCAATTACTTCCTTTTTCTAAAAAAAACATTGTCAGTACTAGTAATAATAATTGGGATTATTTATATGAACCAGAATCAAAATTAATTTTAGATATGTTGTTTAATCGGTACATAGAATCTCAAGTTTATCAAAGTATTCTAGAAAATATAGCAAGTGAACAAGCTGCTCGTATGATTGCAATGAAAACAGCAACAGATAATAGTGGTAATCGTATTAAAGAATTACAGTTAGTCTACAATAAAGTTCGTCAGGCTAATATTACTCAGGAATTAACTGAAATTGTTGCAGGTGCGTCAGCGGTTTCAAATGATTAAAAATTAGTTGAGGTTTGAAAATAATGGCTACTGGGAAAATTATCCAAATTATTGGTGCTGTAGTTGATGTAGAGTTTAATCAAGATTCAGTGCCAAAAATATATAACGCCTTAGAAGTTAAAAATAAGGAATATAAACTAATTTTAGAAGTACAGCAACAATTAGGTGCAGGTGTTGTGAGAACTATCGCCATGGGTTCATCTGATGGTTTAAAACGAGGCTTATTAGTTACTGATCTTGGGCATTATATAAAAGTGCCAGTAGGAGAAGCAACATTAGGTCGTATAATTAATGTACTAGGTGAAACAATAGACAACAAAGGTATATTAAAAAGTAAAAGAAATGCTGAAATTGAACATTGGGAAATTCATCGATCTCCTCCAAGTTATCAGGAACAAGCTAGTTCTAGAGAAATATTAGAAACTGGAATAAAAGTTATTGATTTAATTTGTCCTTTTTCGAAAGGAGGAAAAGTCGGTCTTTTTGGAGGCGCTGGTGTAGGTAAAACAGTTAATATGATGGAATTAATCCGCAATATTGCTGTAGAACATTCTGGTTATTCCGTTTTTACTGGAGTAGGTGAAAGAACTCGGGAAGGAAATGATTTCTATCATGAAATGAATGATTCTAAAGTTTTAGATAAAGTTTCTCTTGTTTATGGACAGATGAATGAACCACCAGGAAATAGATTGCGAGTTGCTTTTACTGGTCTTACTATTGCAGAAAAATTTCGTGATGAAGGAAAGGATGTCTTGTTATTTATTGATAATATATATCGTTATACATTAGCAGGTACAGAAGTTTCTGCGTTACTTGGTCGGATGCCATCTGCAGTAGGTTATCAACCGACTTTAGCAGAAGAAATGGGTTTACTTCAGGAAAGAATTACTTCAACAAAAAAAGGTTCTATAACTTCTGTACAAGCTGTATATGTTCCTGCAGATGATTTAACAGATCCTTCACCAGCAACAACATTTGCACATTTAGATTCTACAGTTACATTAAGTCGTCAAATCGCGTCGTTAGGGATTTATCCTGCTATTGATCCTTTAAATTCAACAAGTCGTCAATTAGATCCTAACATTGTAGGTGATGAACATTATGAAACGGCATTAGGTGTACAGTCAATATTGCAAAGATATCAAGAATTAAAAGACATTATTGCTATTTTAGGTATGGATGAACTTGCAGAAAATGATAAGTTATTAGTATCAAGAGCACGTAAAATACAAAGATTTTTATCTCAGCCATTTTTTGTCGCAGAAGTGTTCACTGGTTTTCCAGGTAAATATGTTTCTTTAAAAGATAATATTCGAGCTTTTAAAGGAATTATCGACGGAGAATTTGATTCTTTACCCGAACAAGCATTTTATATGGTAGGTTCAATAGAAGAAGTTATAGAAAAATCAAAGAAACTATAGTTTTTTAAGATATATAGGAAATACTATGAATTTTTATTTAGATGTAGTAAGTGTAAAAAAACGTATATTTTCTGGTTTTGTAAAAAAAATACGAGTTACTGGAAGTGAAGGAGAACTTGGTATTTACCCTGGACATACTCAATTGTTAAGCATAATTAAACCTGGAATAGTATACATTTCTCATAAAATAGATAAAATAGATAAAAAAGAAGAATGTATTTATATATCAGGAGGCATATTAGAGGTACAACCTTCAATTGTATCTATTTTAGCAGATGTTGCTATTCGTGCTGTTGATTTAGATCGAAAACGTATTTTAAAAACAAAAAAAAATGCTGAAGAATATATGAAAAATGTAGATCTTAAAATTAAGAAAGATGACATTTTATTAAAAATTTCCAAGGAAATTGCAAAATTAAGAGTACTTGAAATGATGGACAAATTTAAATGAAAAATAATTTTTCGCGGCTGGTTTTTTCCTGCCGCAGGTGTTTTTAAAAATTTATTTTTTAAAAGTAAAGATTTTTTTAAATATCAATGTTTTCTGCTTTTAAAGCATTATTTTCTATAAATTGTCGTCTAGGTTCTACTGTGTCTCCCATAAGAGTACTAAATAGGTTGTCAGCAGAGACTGCATCTTTAATAGTAACCTGCAACATATTTCTAGTTTCAGGATTCATTGTTGTATTCCATAACTGTTCAGGGTTCATTTCTCCTAAACCTTTATATCTTTGTATAAACAAACCGCGTTTAGATTCTTTTATCAACCATTCTAATGTATCTTTTATATTATTTATTTTGTAGCTTTTTCCTGATTTTTCTATAAAAACTTCATTTAAAAAATGTTGTTTAAAATTCAATCCTAAATCAGTAATTGATAAGTATTTTTTACTTTTTAAAAAATCTTCTTTAAAATCATATTTTTTATAATATGCATATCTAGATATTTTTATCGTCGGTTCAAATATGTTTTTATCTAAATTCTTTTTAATTTCTGTTGAATAATAATTGTTACTTTTATCTTTTTTGTTTAGGTTTTCTGCTAATTGATTTATCCAGTCTTCTACTATTTTGATTTCTTTTAAATTAGATAAGCGGGTATGATATAATAGTTCGTCGAATACTAGTTTAGGAAAATAATGTTTATTTTTTTTAATACTAATTTGAAGAAAATGATATTCAGATATAATTTTTTTGAACGTATTAAGATTTTGATTAATATCTGTATTTTTTGTACTTTTTAAAACAAGATCTTTTAAAGCGTTTTTAATTTGATATTTATTCATATCTTCATCATTTTTAATATATTTTTCTTTTTTTCCTTTTTTTAATTTATATAATGGAGGTTGTGCAATATAAACATATCCTTTTTCAATTAATTCAGGTAATTGACGATAAAAAAATGTTAAAAGAAGTGTTCGAATATGTGCACCATCGACATCAGCATCAGTCATAATAATAATATAATGATACCTTAATTTATCTATATTATATTCATTTTTACCAATTCCACATCCTAATGCAGTAATAAGAGAAGCGACTTCTTGAGATAAAATCATTTTATCGAATTTTGATTTTTCAACATTTAATATCTTTCCCTTAAGAGGAAGAATTGCTTGATTTTTTCTGTTTCTTCCCTGTTTAGCTGAGCCACCTGCTGAATCACCTTCTACTAAATAAATTTCTGAAAATTTAGGATCATTTTCTTGACAATCAGATAATTTTCCAGGTAAAGAAGCGCCTAGATCTAGTATGTTTTTCTTTTTATTAATTTCTCTCGCACGTCGTGCTGCCTCTCTAATTTTTGCTGCATTAATAATTTTTTGAATAATAGATTTTGCATCAGAAGGATTTTCTAGAAGATATTCAATAAGATTTTCATTGATAAATGATTCTATAATTGATCTTGCTTCAGAAGAGACTAATTTGTCTTTAGTTTGAGATGAAAACTTAGGATCAGGTATTTTAATTGATATAATAGCTGTTAATCCTTCGCGTACATCTTCACCTGTTATGATAGTTTTGTGTTTTTTATTATATCCTTCTCTTTCTATATGTAAATTTAATGTTCGTGTCATACCAGAGCGAAAACCAGCTAAATGTGTTCCGCCATCTTTTTGGGGTATGTTATTAGTAAAACATAATATATTCTCTTGATGAGAGTTATTCCATTGCATCGCAATTTCTAATTCTATTTTATCTTTTATAGATTGAAAATAGAATATACGTGAATGAATTGGTGTTTTTTTTATGTTTAAGAATTTAATAAATGCTTTAATACCACCTTTATAATGATAACAATCTTTAATATCACTTCTCTTATCTTCTAAATAAATAGCAATATTTGAATTAAGAAAAGATAGTTCACGCAAACGTTTAGATAAAATGTCATATTGAAATGTTATATTATTAGTAAACGTTTTATAACTAGGCCAGAATCTTATATATGTACCTGTTACATCAGTGTTACCTATAACACAAAGAGAATGCTTTGGTTTTCCATTTTTATATATTTGTTGATATTTTTTGTTGTTTTTGCAAATTATTAATTCTAATTTTTCTGATAAAGCATTAACAACTGATATTCCCACACCATGCAATCCTCCTGATATTTGATATGAAGCATTATCAAATTTACCACCAGAATGTAATACCGTCATAATTACTTCTGCAGCTGAAATGTTTTCTTCAGGATGAATATCAGTAGGTATTCCTCTTCCATCATCTTTTACAGACACTGAATTATCTAAATGAATAGTAACTATTATTTCTTTACAATAACCTGACAGTGCTTCATCTATAGAGTTGTCTACAATTTCGAATACCATATGATGTAATCCACTGCCATCATCTGTATCTCCAATATACATTCCTGGTCTTTTACGAACAGCGTCTAATCCTCTTAATATTTTAATATTAGAAGAGTTGTACATATTCTTCATGCTTTTTCCTTTAATATTTTAAAGCAAAATATTTTTTAAGTATTAGTATGTTATTTCTATGATAAAAGAAATAATATTCAAGTTAATTTAAATTATTTATTATGTTCTATAATGCAGGTTTAAAAATATTTAACGTTTTAATAACATTACAACATATAAAATCGAAGCATCATTTTCTGCTTCAATTTGTATCGAATTATTGGCATTATTTAAAAATAAAAAAATATTTTCGTGAGTAATAGCATTTAATATTTCTAATATGTAATACACATTAACTGATATCTCTATTGCATTTCCGGTATAATTGATATCAAATGTATCTTCTGCTGTTTCTTCTTCTTGATTATCAGATAATACTTTAAATTGATTGTTTCTGATATGCATTTCTACTCCACAAAATTTTTCGTGTGATAAAATAGAAGCGCGTAATAGTGATTGTTTTAATGTTTTACCATTGAAATAAACAAAATCATTTTTTTGTGCGAGTAAAACATTTTTATAATCAGGATATTGTCCTTCAATTAATTGTGCTGTAAAAATTAGATCCTCTATATATACTCTAATATTATTTTTTCCTACTAAAACACGTATTAATTGTGTTTGAGTGTTTAACAATCTATATAGTTCGACAATGCCTTTCCTTGGAATAATTATTGAAAATGAAATTATATTTTCTTTCAAAGGAATTGTAGACATTGCAAGACGATAACCATCTGTGGCTACTACATTTAATGAGTTATCTATTTTTTCTAATAATATGCCATTAAGATAGTATCTAACGTCTTGTTTTCCCATAGAAAATTGAGTTTTTTCTATTGTTTTTTTTAAAATATTTGAAGATATGAAAAATTCTGAAATATGATGGAAATCATGATGATTTGGAAAGTTATCAGCAGGCAAAGTAGTTAATATATAATTACTATTATCAGAAGTAATATGCATTTTATTTTTATTTAATTGCATTTTAATGTCTGATGAATGTAATGAATGTCGACAAATATCTAAAAGTTTTCGACCTGAAATAGTTGTGTTTCCTGGTGTATTTTGTGTTGTCAGTTTAATAATGGAAATTAATTCTACTTCTAAATTTGTCGAAGTCAATGATAACATTCCATTTTTTACGCTAATTAATATATTTTCTAAAATAGGAAAAGAGGGATTTTTCACAAACAAACGATTTATTTTTTGTAAATTTTTAATTAAAATATTGTTTTTAATATTGAATTTCATATAATCACTCTGATAGAGTTCTAATTAAATTTGAAAAATCTTTTTTAATATCGCGATTTTCTTTCCGTAATTGTTCGATTTTACGACATGCATGTAGCACTGTTGTATGATCTCTACCACTAAAAGCATCTCCAATTTCAGGTAAACTATGGTTTGTTAATTTTTTTGCCATCGCCATTGCCATCTGTCTTGGCCGAGCGATTGAACGTGAACGTTTTTTTGATAATAGATCAGTAACTTTGATTTTATAATATTCTGCAACCGTTTTTTGGATGTTATCAATAGTTATAAGCTTGTCTTGCAGTGCAAGTATGTCTCTAAGAGCTTCACGAACAAAATCTACAGTAATAGCACGATGTGTAAAACGAGAATTAATAATGATTCGATTAAGAGCACCTTCTAATTCACGCACATTAGAGCGTAAATTTTTAGCAATAAAAAAAGCTACTTCATTAGATAGTATAACATTACTTTCATCAGCTTTTTTTATAAGAATGGCGACTCTAGTTTCTATTTCTGGAGGATCTATAGATACGGTAAGACCCCAACTAAATCTTGATTTAAGACGTTCTTCAACACCATTTATTTCTTTTGGATAACGATCAGAAGTTAAAATAATTTGCTGGTTTCCTTCTAATAGAGTATTAAATGTATGAAAGAATTCTTCTTGTGAACGTTCTTTATGTGCAAAAAACTGAATATCATCCATTAATAACGCATCAACGGAACGATAGTATAATTTAAATTTTTCAATAGTATTATTTTTTAATGCTTTTACCATATCTTGGACAAAACGCTCGGAATTCATAAAAATAATTTTAATATCATATTTATGTGCTAAAATTTCATTTCCTATAGCATGAAGTAAATGAGTTTTCCCTAATCCTGTTGCACCATATAAGAATAATGGATTATAAGAATTTCCAGGATTTTTTGCCGCTTGAAATGCTGCGGAGCGCGCAAGTTGATTAGATTTTCCTTCTATAAAATTTTCAAAATTATGTTTTTTATTAATATTAGAACAATAAGGCAAATTTTTAAATGCTGAGGTCTTAGACCAGGTTGTTTTTTTGTTTTTACTATTAGAATTATTCGAAATATTAATTTTTATTTTTTTTTCTTGATAAATTTGATATATTTCAAATTTTATTAATGGAGAATTAGTACCGCAAAAATCTTGCAGTATTTTTTGAAAATGAATTAAGTATTTATCTTTTACCCAATCTAACACAAATTTATTTGGGGCATATATTTCTAGAATATTATTTTTTAGTTTGGCCTTCAGAGAGCGTATCCACATACTAAACTCTGTGGTTGATAGCTCATCCTGTAACCGGTCAAGACACTGTTTCCAAAGACAAAGTGACACGTCAGACTCCAAGCGAACGCAATTAATAAAAAAATAAAATTTGAAAGTTATTGTTTTTTATACGTTTACTTTGATAAATATAATTTATATAAAATTATATTTTTTTATATTAAAAGTTATACAATCTAAGATTGGCGAGTATAACGAAAAGGATATAATATATTATTGAGATATTTTTCTTATCTAAAGAAGTGATTTTTAGATGTACTGTCATATTTATAAATAAAAATATAATTATCATACCAGAATACAACATTAAAAATATTTTTTTAGATCAACTAATGTCAAATCTATTTTAATTGAGAAATATTTTATAAATGTTTTTTCTATGAATTAATGATTATAATAAAGTTAATTGACTATATTATTCAGAATAATTACTCTTAGTAAAAGTTAATTTTAAACTATATTTAATAAAAAATAATTAGGTAAATATTAAAATGAAACGAACTTTTCAACCATCGATATTAAAACGTAATCGTTCACATGGATTTAGAATTCGGATGTCTACAAAAAATGGTCGTTATATTTTATCACGAAGACGTGCTAAATTAAGAACACGTTTAACTGTTTCCAGCAAATAGTAGGTTGGTATTGTGCTTAATCATTTTTTTAAAAAACAATTGCGATTATCAAATTCTATAAGTTTTCAAAATGTTTTTAGTAAACCTTTCAAAAAAAAAAATACTTTAGAAATAAGTATTTTAGGACGTTTTAATTTATTAGAACATCCTAGATTAGGTTTGAGTATACCTCGAAAAAATATTAAATATGCTCATAATCGAAATTTAATTAAACGATTAATTCGAGAAACTTTTCGTTTATTGCAATATAAATTACTTTCAATGGATTTTATAGTTATAGCAAAAAAAAATATTCTTTTTTTAACAAATAACAACATAATAGACATGCTAAAAAGCTTGTGGTTGAATTATCATAGATAATTTTATCTTTATATTTAATAAAACTAATATAGGATTAATACAATTACGTATTTCTTTTTATTCTATATATTTTAAATATTATATTATCTAGTTTTAATATCATTAGAATAGTTCTATGTTAATTAAAGTAATATCTTTTAAATGGAGGTAAATGGAATTATTTACCTTTAAATATTAAAGATAAGAATAGTGAATATTAATTATGGAAGTACAACGTAATTTTTTTATTTTTACTTTTTTATTCGTTTCTTTTTTACTTTGGCAAGCATGGCAAAGTCAAACATTTTTAAACAATGAAACAAATGAAAAAAAAGATCTAATTGTTAATTTTATTCATGCAAAAAAAAATGAAAAAAAAATTTTTATTAAAACTGATGTTATCAGTTTAGTTGTTAACATGCATGGTGGAGATATAGAAGAAGCTTCTTTGCTGTCATATAAAGATAAACTTTATTCATCTCAACCTTTTAAATTACTTGAAACTACATCTGATTTTGTTTATCAGGCACAAAGTGGATTAATTGGAAAAGATGGCCCTGATAGTTTGCTGAATAACAGTAGACCATTATATTTTTCTGATAAGAAGTTTTTTAAATTAGAAAAAAATGAAAAAGAATTACGTGTTCCTATAAAATGGGTTAGTAAGAATGGTGTTATTTATACAAAAACTTTTGTTCTTAAACCTAATAAGTATGATATTGAAATAGAATATAATATTTTTAATACAAGTAAAAAAACATTAACGATGAATATTTTTGGACAGATAAAACAAACAATAAATTTACCTAAAAAACGTAATATTTATAGTGGAAATTTTGCTCTTCAAACTTTTCGTGGTGCCGCTTATTCTAGTGTTGATAACAAGTATGAAAAATATAAATTTGATACGATTTCTAATAATGATAATTTACATGTTGTAACTGAAAACGGGTGGATTGCAATGTTACAACAGTATTTTGCTGTTTCTTGGATTCCTCAAAATTTAGGTCAAAATACAATATATACATCTATTTTAGATGATGGCATTGCTGCAATTGGATATAAATCTCCTTCAATTGATGTTTTGCCTGATTCTAGAACTGTTATAAAATCGAAGTTATGGATAGGTCCTGAAATACAAAAAGAAATGAAATTGATTGCGCCGAATTTAGATTTAACAGTTGATTATGGGTGGCTTTGGTTTTTATCTCAACCGTTATTTAAATTATTAAGTATATTATATAATATTATAGGAAATTGGGGTTTTTCTATTATTTTAATTACGTTTATTATGAGAGCGATAACCTATCCTTTAACAAAAGCACAATATACTTCTATGGCAAAAATGCGTGCATTACAACCAAAGATTCAAGAAATAAAAGAAAGATTTTTAAATGATAAACAACGTCTTAGTCAAGAAATGATAATTTTATATAAAAAAGAAAAAATTAATCCATTAGGTGGATTTTTGCCTATTTTTATTCAAATGCCAATTTTTTTATCTCTTTATTATATGCTTATAGGTTCTGTTGAATTACGTCATGCTCCTTTTATATTATGGATTCATGATTTATCAAGTCAGGATCCATATTATGTATTACCTATAATAATGGGTTTAACAATGTTTTTTATTCAAAAAGGATCTTCTACTAATCACATTTCTGATCCATTCCAAAAAAAGATTATGAATTTTATGCCTGTAATTTTTACAGCCTTTTTTTTATGGTTTCCTTCAGGATTAGTTTTATATTATATCGTTAGTAATTTGGTAACCATTCTCCAACAAAAGTTTATCTTATCTAATTTAGAAAAACATAAATAAAATTTTTTTAAATGTTTTTCAAATTGTTTACTCTTTGATTTATATGCAGAAAATATTTTATGATTCATAATAAAACTATTATTGCTCAAGTTACTTGTCCTGGAAAAAGTTCTGTTGGAATATTAAGAATATCTGGTGTTCAAGCAAAAACAGTTGCTATGAAAATTTTAGGCAAAATTCCTATACCAAGATTTGCTACTTATTCGAAATTTTTGGATGAAAATGGAATAGTGTTAGATCAAGGAATATCTTTGTGGTTTCCTGCTCCTTATTCATTCACAGGAGAAGATGTATTAGAATTACAAGGGCATGGTAGTCCATTAATAATGGACTTATTAATAAAAAGAATTTTATCTATTAATAATATTAGATTAGCTAAACCAGGAGAATTTTCTAAACGTGCTTTTTTGAATGGAAAAATAGATTTAATTCAAGCAGAATCTATAGATGATTTAATCAATTCTGAAACAAAAGCATCTATCAATGCCTCACTAAATTCATTACAAGGTAATTTTTCTTTATTGATTAAAGAATTGATGAATTTAGTTATTGAATTTCGTATTAATATAGAATCAAGTATAGATTTTGTAGAAGAAGAAATTGATATTAACATTAAAGATATAGTCAATATAAAATTTAGAGAATTAGATAATAAATTTTTCAAATTAAAAAATATGATTTCAGAAGGAAGTTTGTTAAGAGAGGGAAAAAAAATAGTCATTGCTGGTCTTCCGAATGCAGGAAAATCAAGCTTATTAAATATTTTATCATCTTCTGATAGAGCTATAGTAACTGATTTACCTGGTACTACACGAGATCTTCTTTACGAACATATCAGCATTGATGGTATTGCATGTGAATTAATTGATACTGCAGGTTTACGCACTACAGATGATACAGTAGAACGCATAGGGATTATTCGTGCTTGGGAAGCAATTAGAAAATCTGATCATGTTCTTTTTGTTATTGATAAGACAATTAGCAAATCCAAACAAAAGAAAATATGCGATGATTTTATGAAGAATATTTTAAAGAACAATATTCCAGTGACTTTTGTTTTAAATAAAAATGATTTAGTAAAAGATGATTTTGGTTTTAAAAATATGGATGGTTTATCATTTTTTAGCGTGTCGGCACGAACTGGTCAAGGTATTAATATATTACGAGAACATATTGTAAAAATCGGAAAAAATATAGAAAAAGAAGGTGTTTTTATTGCTCGTCGGCGTCATATAAATCAAATTGATTTAGCGTATAATGAGTTTTTAGTAGCTAAAAAAGAATGGAAATTATCTAGAAGTATTGAATTATTAGCGGAGTCTTTAAATATTATGAATAAGTTTTTAGGTGAAATAATAGGCAATTTTACTTCGAAAGATTTATTAAAACGTATTTTTTCTAGTTTTTGTATTGGAAAATAAATTTTAAATTATATGCCCGAAGGTGGAATTGAACCACCGACACGGGGATTTTCAGTCCCCTGCTCTACCAACTGAGCTATCCGGGCTTTTTTTATATTAAATCATCAAATATAAAACATTGTCAATGTTTTTTATTTATATTAATTAATAATTGATTTTTAAATATTTAAAAAAATAAATTTTATTGAATAAAATAATAAAAAATGATTTTTACCCTTGAAAGTTTTAATAAAGATCCCTATATTTAAACATAAGAGAACATATTAAATTAGAAAATATTTTTTTAAAATATATTAAGTAATTTACAGGAGCATTATCATATGAAAATTCGTCCATTGCATGATCGTGTGCTTGTTAAGCGTCAAGAAGTTGAATCGAAATCTGCAGGGGGGATTGTTTTAACAGGTTCTGCTGCAGGAAAGTCAACTAGAGGAACAGTAACAGCTGTAGGGAAAGGTCGTATTTTAGATAATGGAAATATTAAACCATTAGATGTTAAAGTTGGTGATGTTGTTATTTTTAATGAAGGTTATGGTGCAAAAACAGAAAAAATTGATAATGAAGAATTATTAATATTAACTGAAAGTGACATTTTAGCAATTGTTGAATAGTAAACTATATGCTATATCCATTGAAAAATTTATTTAAGGGAATGTCAAATGGCCGCTAAAGATGTGAAATTCGGAAACGAAGCCCGAATTAAAATGCTTCGTGGAGTCAATGTATTAGCAGATGCAGTTAAAGTAACTTTAGGGCCAAAAGGTAGAAATGTTGTTCTAGATAAATCTTTTGGAGCACCTAGTATTACTAAAGATGGTGTATCAGTAGCTCGTGAAATCGAATTAGAAGATAAATTCGAAAATATGGGTGCGCAAATGGTAAAAGAAGTTGCATCAAAAGCAAATGATGCAGCCGGTGATGGTACTACAACAGCAACGCTATTAGCACAATCTATAGTTAATGAAGGTTTAAAAGCAGTAGCAGCTGGCATGAATCCAATGGATCTTAAACGTGGAATTGATAAAGCTGTTATTAGTGCTGTAGAAGAATTAAAAAATTTATCTGTACCATGTTCTGATTCTAAAGCAATTACACAAGTTGGAACTATTTCAGCAAATGCAGATGAAAAAGTCGGCTCTTTAATTGCAGAAGCAATGGAAAAAGTTGGTAATGATGGAGTTATTACAGTAGAAGAAGGTACAGGTCTTCAGGATGAACTCGAAGTGGTTAAAGGTATGCAATTTGATCGAGGTTATCTGTCTCCATATTTTATCAACAAACCAGAAACTGGTATTGTTGAATTAGAAAACCCATATATTTTAATGGCTGATAAAAAAATATCTAATGTTCGTGAAATGTTGCCAATATTAGAATCTGTTGCAAAATCAGGAAAACCATTATTAATTATTTCAGAAGATTTAGAAGGTGAAGCTTTAGCTACGTTAGTGGTTAACTCCATGAGAGGAATTGTAAAAGTAGCTGCAGTAAAAGCTCCTGGATTTGGTGATCGTCGAAAAGCAATGTTACAAGATATTTCAATTCTTACTGGCGGTTCTGTTATTTCTGAAGAATTAGCTATGGAATTAGAAAAATCTACTTTAGAAGATTTAGGACAAGCAAAACGTGTTGTTATCAGCAAAGACACTACAACTATAATTGGTGGTGTAGGAGAAAAACACACAATTCAGAGCCGTATTAGTCAAATTCGTCAAGAAATTCAAGAAGCTACATCTGATTATGATAAAGAAAAATTAAATGAACGTTTAGCTAAATTATCAGGTGGAGTTGCAGTACTAAAAGTAGGTGCAGCTACAGAAGTAGAAATGAAAGAGAAGAAAGCCCGTGTTGAAGATGCATTACATGCTACTCGCGCAGCAGTAGAAGAAGGAGTAGTTGCAGGTGGTGGTGTTGCATTAGTACGCGTAGCTGGTAAAATATCTCATTTACGTGGTCAAAATGAAGATCAAAACGTAGGTATTCGAGTTGCTCTACGTGCAATGGAAGCACCATTACGTCAAATTGTTTCTAATTCTGGTGAAGAACCTTCTGTAGTTACTAATAATGTTAAAGATGGACAAGGTAACTATGGTTATAATGCTGCTACCGATGAATATGGTGACATGATAGATTTTGGTATATTAGATCCTACAAAAGTTACACGTTCTGCTTTACAGTATGCTGCTTCTGTTGCTGGTTTAATGATAACAACAGAATGTATGGTAACTGATTTACCAAAAGAAGATAAATCTTCTGATTCCCATTCTGCTCCTGCAGGAGGAATGGGTGGTATGGGTGGAATGATGTAATAAAAGATTTATTTTATTAAATTTTTTTTAAATCAATTTTAAAATATCTTTCCTCAGAAAAATTTATCTGAGGAAAGTTTTTTTGTTTTTAGTAGGTATATATTTTATTTGTAAATTGATTTTTTTAAAATAAAAAATTAAATGTTTCTAATTAAATTTAAAATAATCATTTCATATTACAATTTAAAACTAAAATTCATTTATCTAAAACATATAAAAATATTATTTTTATTAAAATTTATTAAATATTTTAATAATAGAATTGAATTATTATGTATTTTTTCTTGGTAAGAAAAATAAGTAAATACAATAATTTTAGATAGAATATAATGAATTTTTTAAAAAATAGAATTTATATAATAAAGTGATATAATAGTGCAATTTTCACAAATATTTTTTTTTATTTGTTTGATTAAAAACATTATAAATATTTATTGTAATATTATTTCTAACAAATGAGTGCGATTTAAATTATACTTGTCATTTCTATTTTTTTAAATTTTTTTAAAAATGATTTTTTTATTAAAAAAACTTATAGTTAGTCATAATTAGCAATTTTTTTTATAGAAATAGAGGTTATATGAGAGTATATCATAGTAATAATTTCCGTTCAGGTTGTAAAATTATTTTTGAAGATGAACCGTGTTTGATAGAATCAAGCGAATTTGTTAAGCCTGGGAAAGGTCAGTCTTTTGTTCGTGTAAAATTACGAAAGTTATTAACAAAACAACTTATAGAAAAGACATTTAAATCTACAGATTCTTTGGAAATAGCTGATGTTATAGAACATGTACTTACTTATTTATATAATGATGGTCATTTTTGGTATTTTATAAACCATAACACTTTTGAAGAATTGTCAGTAGAAGAAAAGATTGTAGGTATTCATAAAAAGTGGTTATTAGAACAAGATAAATGTATTATAACATTATGGAATAATCAACCCATTTCAATTACACCGAATAATTTCGTAAATCTTAAAGTAGTAGATGTACAAGCAACTCTTAAAGGTGATACTATCAATACTAGCAGTACTAAATTAGCTACATTAAGTACAGGTGCTATTGTTAAAGTTCCACTGTTTATTCAAATTGATTCATTCATTAAAGTAGATACTAGAACTGGTGAGTATGTATCTAGAGTTAAATAAAAAATTATATTTTTTTAATACTCATTACCTTTAACATATTGTCTATAACTATCCCATTCAAAAGTTAACCATAAACTATTTCCTAAACGCATTCTGTCAATAACTCTTTCACCTAATAAGCTTTTCATTCCTTTATGATCTAAATTAGATAACATTCCAGTCGAACGTTTAGATGAGGATCTTCTATCAACTATTTGATTAATAATTACTTTTTCATAACGGGATTCAGTTTGCATGCCAATTTCATCAATCATTAACAAATCAACGCTGCTTAGATTATGTAATAAATTTTCTTCAGTAATATTACTTGTACCGCTAAAAGTTCCTTTCATATTAGACATTAAATCTGCTACTGTTACAAGTAGAATACTTTTTCCATGTAAAATTAAATAATTTCCTATAGCAGATGCTAAATGATTTTTTCCTGTTCCTGGTTTTCCTGAGAAAATAAAACTAGCAATATTTTTATTAAATTCTTCTGCATATCGTTTTGATGCTTTAAGTACTTTTCTTTGACCGTCATGTTCAATTTTATAATTATCAAATGAACAGTTCATATATAACTCTCTAATGCCTGATCTTCCCAAAACGCGTTGCATTTTCATTGCTTTATTTTCACGCAATATAGATTCAGAAGACAGTCTTCCTTGTTCTTGATTCCAAGCTAATAAAGCTTCATCATTATCAAATTTAGGTTTAATATTTTTAGGCATAAGACGTTGAAGACGTTTAAAGAATTCAGTGTAGAATGTCATTATTTACCTCTAAATCCATTTGGTATTGTTTGATCAGGTGTTGGTATGTATGTAATATCTCTTTTTTTTTGTGAAATATAATTCATACATCTACTTTTTTGTAAACTTCTGGCTAGTTTTTGTTGCCATTGTATATGATGAAAAAAACAACCTTCTACTTGCCAATAAGAAATAAAACATGCAAGTTCAGATTCTGATACTTCTTCATTTAGTATAATTCCCCATAATGCTGCTTGACGAATAAAATCTTTATCAGGAATCCATTTGGGATGCATTGAAAATTTTTTGAGAATATCTGGTTTGCCTATATTTTTTTTTGATAAATGACATTCAATATCAAATATTTTTTTTAATAAGCAAGGTGAAATTGCATAAAAAATAGGAGAATTATTTTTTAGTACTGCTATTACTCCTTTATTTGATTTCTCTAAAATGGGAATTGGATTCTCACAAAATAAATTCAGTGATACATTATCTGAAACTAAAATTTTCATAAATATTTTTTTGCCTTATTTTAATTGTTAAAAATTTTATATATATTGTATATTATTAGAGTTTTTAAAACAAAATATTATAATTTTCATAAATCTTATATATTTAAAATATACAGATAGCATTGCATTCGATTTGTAATTTTTTTTTTATATAAAGTCCAATTTTTAGGTACTATTAGAGATTTTTGTTTTTCTTGTTCTATATAAATAAAAGAGTTTTTTTTAATCCATTTTTTATATTCTAATAAATCAATAGTTTTTTTAATTAACCCCTGATAATAAGGAGGATCAATAAAGATTATATCATATGGTTTTCCACTTTTTTTTAACCAATTGAGTGTATCAGTACGTATAATTTCTAAATTAGATATATTTAGTTTTTTTGCATTTTGTTTAAGAGTGAAAAATGTTTTCCTTTCTATTTCTAAAAAAGTAGAAAACGCAGCGTGACGAGAAATAGCTTCTATTCCTAGTCCTCCACTACCTGCAAAACAATCAAGACACCGTGAATCTTTAATATATTTAGATAACCATTCAAATAATGTTTCTCTTATTTGATTAGTAGTAGGTCTTAAATTTGGAATATTATCAAAAGATATTTTCCTTCCTTTAAGTTTTCCAGAAATAATATAAATTTTATTGTTTTTTTTTAAAAAAGAATTGTTCATTTTATTAGATGATTTATGTTAGTGATATGATTTATTTAAATATCTAATGTTAATTATAACTTAAATAAATATTTTTTTTTATTTAACATTTAAGATGTCATAGCTTCTTTTCTTGCAAAGTAAAAAGGTGAATAATATGAAAGATGATAAAAAATCTGGTTTTTTTTCTTGGTTAAGTTCTAAAATAAAAAAAAATAAGGAAATAGATACAATAAAAGATAAAAAAGAAAAAATTGATGATTTAAATAATAAAAAATTATTTGTTTCAGAAACTTTTTTTATAAAAAAAGACAATCTTAAAAAAAATAAAATAGAAGAAATAAATAATGATAGTAATAACATAGAAAATAACAAGAATATAAAAATCAATTTTTTTTCACGTTTAAAAGAAAATTTGAAAAAAACGAAAGAATTTCTTGGTGATAAAATCAATAATATTTTTTTATCAAAAAAAATTGATAGTGTGCTTTTTGAAAAATTAGAAGAAACAATGTTACTTGCTGATGTTGGTATTAATACTACTACTCGAATTATTAATAATTTAATTAAAGATGTCAATCATAAGGATTTAAAAATTTCTGAAAAACTATATTCTTTATTAAAAAAGAATATGTATAATATTTTAAAAAAAGTTGAAATTCCTTTAGAAATATCTGCTCATACTCCTTTTATAATTTTAGTAGTAGGTGTTAATGGAACAGGAAAAACTACAACGGTAGTTAAGTTAGCAAAAAAATATAAGTTAGAAGGAAAATCTATAATGTTAGCTGCAGCAGATACGTTTAGAGCAGCAGGTATAGAACAATTAAAAATATTAGGAAAATTACATAAAATACCGGTAATCGCACAGCATGCTAATTCAGATCCTGCTGCAGTGGTATTCGATGCAGTGCATTCTGCGAAATCAAAAAGAATAGATGTTTTAATTATTGATACAGCAGGAAGATTACATAATAAATCACATTTAATAGAAGAATTAAAAAAAATAGTTAGAGTAATTAAAAAAATAGATGTATCTGCACCGCATGAAAAAATATTAATTATTGATTCTTGTAATGGACAAAATACAATACAACAAACAGAAATATTTCATAAAGCATTAGATTTAACTGGAATGATAATTACTAAGTTAGATGGAACAGCAAAAGGAGGAGTTGTTTTCTCTTTAGCAGATCAATTTAAAATTCCAATTCGTTATATTGGAATTGGTGAAAAAATGAATGATTTAGGTGTTTTCAATAGTCAAGAATTTATTAATTCTATATTTTTGCAAAAATAAAATGTCATTTGAATATACAATGATGATTTTATAGAGTATAGATTATTTATTTTTTTATATAAATCTTTGATTTATGTTTTGAATTAAAGTATTATGAACATGTCCCACATATTAATAATTCAGTATATATAGTTCTTTAATGCGGGAATTCAAATGATTAATAAAGTACAGATTTTATCTGTAACACCGCCTAGTAATTTAGATGCTTATATTAGAATAGCCAATTTATGGCCGATGTTATCACTTGAAGAAGAAAAAATACTCACTAAACAATTACGCTATGACAGTAATTTAGATGCCGCAAAAACTTTAATTTTATCTCATCTCCGTTTTGTAATTCATATTTCACGTAACTATTCAGGATATGGTTTACTACAAGCAGATCTTATACAGGAAGGCAACGTTGGTTTAATGAAAGCAGTGCGTAGATTCAATCCTGAAATAGGAGTTCGTCTTGTTTCTTTTGCTGTTCATTGGATTAAATCTGAAATACATGAGTATGTTTTGCGCAATTGGCGTATTGTAAAAGTTGCGACGACTAAATCTCAAAGAAAACTCTTTTTTAATTTAAGAAAAACAAAACAAAGACTAGGTTGGTTTAATGAAGAAGAAATTCAAATAGTTGCTAGAGAATTAGGTGTCAGTAGTAGAGATGTAAGAGAAATGGAATCTCGTATGTCTGCTCAAGATATTGCTTTTAATCCATTACCAGAAGAAGATTTTGATGGTAAAGCAAATAGTTCTATGCAATATTTACAAGATAAAACATCTAATTTTGCCAACGGTGTTGAACAAGATAATTGGAAAGAACATGCTGCAGACAAATTAAGTAATGCCTTATTAAGATTAGACGAACGTAGTCGTCATATTATTCATGCTCGCTGGTTAGATAAAAATAAAAAAAATACTTTGCAAACTATAGCAAATGATTATGGAATTTCTGCAGAACGTGTTCGACAATTAGAAAAAAACGCAATGAAAAAGTTGAAAATAGCCATAGAGGCTTAGTTTAAAAAAAATTTAATATAAACTCATTTAGTTTATTAAAAAAATTTATATAGAGTATGAGATTAAGTTTAATAAAGTTGAAAACTCATACTCTTTTTATATATAAATAATAAAATTCTATTCTACTGTTACTGATTTAGCAAGATGTCTTGGTTGGTCAATACTTTTCCCTTTTTTTAATGCAATATAATAAGCTAGTAATTGTAGAGGAATTGTATAAAAAATAGGTGCTATTAATTCTTCTACATATGGCACTTTTATAATATTTAAATTTTTTTCATAATCAAATTCCTGATCAGAAAAAATATAAATTACACCACCTCTTGAACATATTTCCTTAATATTTTTTTTGTTTTTTTCTAATAATGAATTTTTAGGGGCAATCATAATAACTGGTAAATTTTTATCAATTAGTGCGAGGGGTCCATGTTTAAGTTCTCCAGAAGGATAAGCTTCTGCATGAATATAAGAAATTTCTTTTAATTTTAAAGCTCCTTCTATTGCAATAGGATATTGAATGCCTCGTCCAAGGAATAATATATTTTTTTTATCAGATAGCATATTAGCTATATTTTTTATTAATTGATTTTTTTTTAAAATCTCTTCAATTCTAACAGGTAAAATGTTTAATGTTTGTATAATTTTTTTTAAAAGGTTATTATTTTCTTTTTTTAGATTTATTATTTTAGCGACTAACATTAGTAAGACAGTTAATTGAGTTGTAAAAGATTTTGTTGAAGCTACTCCTATTTCTAAACCCGCTTTAGTTAATATGTAAAAATCAGATTCTCTTACTAAAGATGAGCTCTCCATATTGCATATAGTTAAATTCCCTAAATATCCAAGTGTTTTAGAATATCTTAATGCAGATAATGTGTCAGCAGTTTCACCTGATTGTGATAAAGTGATTAATAAACTTTTTTTTCTTACAACTAATTTTCTTGAAGAAAATTCTGATGCGATTTCAACATCACAAGGAATATGAGCAAGTGATTCAAACCAATATTTAGAAACCATTGCTGCATTATATGAAGTACCACATGCAACTATTTGAATGTGTTCTGCATTGTAAAATATATTTTTTTCTTTTAATCCTAATTCGGAAAAATGAACTTTATTATTATTTTGTAAACGGTTTTGTAATGTTTTTCGAATTGATTCAGGTTGTTCATATATTTCTTTTTCCATATAATGACGATATTTTCCTTTTTTTACTGATTGATATTCTATATTAGATATAATTTCCTTTCTTTGAATGATAGAGTTATCTTTATCAATGATTTTAATTTTTTTTTTCTCAACAATAGCAATGTCGCCTTCTTCTAAGCATATAAACCGTTTTGTAATATGTAATAATGCAATTTGATCTGAAGCAATAAAATTTTCTTCTATTCCTAATCCTACAATCAATGGACTTCCAGAACACGCAGCTATTAATCTTGAAGGATTATTTTTATCTATTATAACCATACTATAATTGCCATCTAATTTTTTTATGCTGTTTTGTATGACTTTTTTAAAGGAATCTTTTTTTTTATTTTGTTCCCAATGTAATAAATGAGCAATTACTTCTGTATCAGTATCAGAAGAAAATATGTATCCTTTTTTTTGTAAAAATAAACGCAACTTAGAATTATTTTCAATAATACCATTATGTACAACAATTATATTTGAAGAAATATGTGGATGAGTGTTTTCTTTTGAAACCTTTCCATGAGTAGCCCAGCGTGTATGAGCAACACCAATATTACCTGATATTTTTTTTTTGTTTGTTTTTTTTATAAGTTCATTAACTTTTCCAACACAACGAATTCTAATAATATTATTTTCATTGTCTATAACAGCGAATCCTGAAGAATCATATCCTCGGTATTCTAGTTTTCTAATACTGTTAACAAGAAAATTAGTAATATTACGTTGTGCTACTGCAGCAACAATACCACACATATTGACACCCTTTATTTTGTATTAAAATATTTTTTTACTTAGTATAAATATATTGATTTGATAGATAGTCATAATTATTTTTTATCATTTTTTCTAGAACGCATCCAATTTTTTTTGTATCGTTGTTCTTTAGTGTTGTAAACCAAACAAGGTGTATTGACATCTTTTGTTAAAGTAGTACCTGCTGCAATAGTTGTATTATTCGCAATTTTTATTGGAGCAATTAATTGTGTATTAGAGCCGACTAAAACATTGTCACCAATAACAGTTTTAAATTTATTCACGCCATCATAATTACATGTAATACTACCTGCTCCAATATTCACTTTAGAACCAATTTCAGAATTACCCAGATAACTTAAATGTTTCACTTTAGATTTTGTTTTTATAATACTATCTTTTATTTCGACAAAATTTCCTATATGAACGTTATTATCTAATAAAGTATTCGATCTTAAATGAGTAAAAGGACCTATAATACAACTTTTTCCTATTTTAGCATTTTCTATAATTGTATATGCTTGAATATTAGTTTGACTGCCAACAATACTATTTCTAATAATACAACCAGGACCAATTTTAACATCATTTCCTAAAATGACGTTTTGTTCTAAAATAACACCTGTATCTATTTCAACATTATGACCATGTTGTAATGTTCCTCTAAGAATAAAATGCAATGGATTTTTTATTATAACTCCATCCATCAGCAATTTATTAATTTGTTTTTTTTGAAAAATCCTTTCTAAAATAGATAATTGTAATTTATTGTTTATTCCTAATATTTCTTCATAATGCGAGGGTTGTACTGTTGTAATAAAATGTCCTTCAAGATAAGCTAAAGAAACAATATCTGTTGCATAAAGTTCTTGTTTTTGGTTTTTTTTATCAATTTTTTCTAACCATCTTTTTAAATCTTTACTTTTAGCTATAAAAATTCCTGAATATATTTCTTTAATATTTTTTTGTATACTAGTAGCATCTTGTTCTTCTACTATGCCGATAACTTTTCCGTTTTTTCGCAAAATACGTCCATATCCATTAGGATTTTTTACTTTCATAGTTAATAAACTAATTTTTGATATTTTTTTAGAACTTTGTAATTTTTTTATTGATGTTTCTGAAATAAATGGTACGTCTCCATATAGAACTAGGATATTTTCATTATCTAAAGTTTTTTTTATAGCTAGTAGTATAGCTTGCCCTGTTCCTTCTGGTTTTTTTTGTATTATCCATTCAAGAGGAATATTATGAATATTAGATGATATGAATTGTTTTTGATCATTATAAACCAATATAATTTTCTTGGGTTGTATAGATTGAGCAGTTTGTATTACATGTTCTAAAATTGTTTTTCCTCCTAAAAAATGCAATACTTTAGGATAATTAGATTTCATTCTAGTTCCTTTTCCTGCTGCTAGTATTACTATAATTGTTTCTTTTTTTAACATGAAGACCCTTTTTATATATATCATTAATTTATTTATTTTAAATAAAAGATTTTTGATTGAATAGTTTTAATTACTTATGAAGTATTTTTTATCGTTATTTTATTAATTTAAGAATAAGAAAACTTTAATAAATAATTTTTATATGTAAATTTATGTGTATATAATATTTTTTACAATAATAAATATTATTTATTTTAAGGTTTTTTTATGTGTCTAGTTATTGCAGTAGATTTAGATGGTACTTTGCTTTCTTCAGGGAATAAAATTACAGAATATACTAAAGAGATTATACATCTATTAATAGAAAAAAATTTTTATTTTATTTTTGCTTCAGGCCGTCACTACATAGACGTCGTTGATATTAGAGATAGTTTAGAAAAAAAAGTTTTTATGATTACTTCTAATGGTGCTAAAATTTATAATTTAGATAATAAACTTATATTTAGTGATAATTTAGAAGAAGATATTGCTTCACAACTTTGTAGAATAAAATATTTAGATGCAGAAATTATTACTCAGGTATATCAAAAGAATCAATGGTATATAAACAACAATGAAATAGGTAATCAATTTTGCTCTGCTCTCTCCTCATTAAGATATCAATATTTTCATCCAGACAATTTAAATTTTAAAAATATTAGCAAGGTTTTTTTTACAAGTAAAAATTTGAAAAAATTATATATTCTTGAAAAAAAAATTATTAACTTATATGGCAATAAAGTTCATATTAGTTTTTCAGTTCCAGGTTGTCTTGAGGTTGTATCAGGAACTACTTCAAAAAGTTATGGATTAAAATTAATATCTAATTTATTAGGAATTTCTTTAGATCATTTCATTGCTTTTGGAGATGGAATGAATGATCAAGACATGTTAACCATTGTTGGCAAAGCATATATTATGAAAAATGCAGATGCACGTTTGAAAGCAGCATTGCCACATATCGAAATTATTGAAAGTAATAATGATCATGGTGTTGCAAGATGTTTAAATAAAATTTTTTTAGAAAATGATAAATATATATTATAAAGTTAATAAAAAATTTTATATGCTATTGTGCATTATACAGTTAATATTGTTTTAATATATTACGAATAAAGTGCAAATGTACAGAAGCATGTAAACGTATAGAATGAATAAAATTTTTTATAACTAGTTCTTTTTGTTCACCATTTCGTATAGCTGCATACAATCGTCTCCATATTCCATTTCCTATTCTTTTTGTGACGATTAAACCTTGATGTTCAAAGTTTTCTACTACCCAATGGGGTAGTGCGGTGATCCCCATTTGTGCTGATACCATTTGAATTAAAAGAAATGTGTTATTTACATTTTTAAAAATAGGTACAATACCAGATGGTTGTAAAAAATGTTTCCATATGTCTAGTCTATATCGTTGAACAGGATAAATCATGAATCTTTCAGATGCAAGATCTTCTGGTGTAATATTATTATTTTTAAATACTAAAGGATGTTTAGGAGACAATACTAATCGTACTTCAAAATCGAAGATTGGTGCATAAAATAAATTATTCCGTGGTAATACTTCGGAAGTTAGTACAATATCAAGCTCTCCTTTTTGTAAAAATTGTTGAGGATTAAACATCATATCAGAATAAAAATCTACTTCTACTTTTGGATTATTTTTTTGGAAAGTTTCTATTGCTGGTATCAACGATTGAATACAACTGTGACATTCAATTGCTAGACGAATGATCATATGATGAGAATCTTTACATAATTGTATTGCTTTTTTTATTTTAGGCAGTATTTCTTCTGATAGTCGAAGTAAAATATTACCTTGGATTGTAAATATTATAGGATTGCTTTTTCTAATAAATAATTTAAATCCTATTTTTTTTTCTAATTGATTACATTGGTGTGATATCGCTGATTGTGTTTGATGAAGTTGAATTGCAGCTGCACTTAATGAGCCATTATTTTTTAAAGCTTGTAATGTTCGAAGATGTTTTATTTCGATCATGAGATTCCTTCATATCGATAATTAACTATTTACGCTTGCTAATTTTCTTTAATACTAGAATTATAAGATATTTGTTTTATACAAAGCAATTGTAAATTATATTCAAAAAAATATTTTAACTAAGAAAATAGGATATATTTAAAATGAAAATTTTAAATCACACTCTTGGTTTTCCAAGAATAGGCGTGAATCGTGAGTTGAAAAAAGCTCAAGAAAAATATTGGTCTGGTAATCTTTCAAAACAAGATTTGTTATCTGTTGGATATGAATTAAGAAAAAAAAATTGGCAAAAACAAAAAGAGTCTGGAATTGATTATATTCCAGTAGGAGATTTTGCTTGGTATGATCATGTATTAACTACTAGCATGATGTTAGGTAATATTCCAGAAAGACATAATAATATTATTAGTTCTGTTGATTTAGATTGTTTGTTTCGTATTGCACGAGGTCATGCTCCAGATATTGCAGCTTCAGAAATGACTAAATGGTTTAATACTAATTATCATTATATTGTACCTGAATTTTATAAAGATAAAGTTTTTAAATTTTCTTGGAAACAAATTTTAGATGAAGTAGACGAAGCATTATCATTAGGTTATAAAGTTAAGCCTATACTTTTAGGTCCAATTACATATCTTTGGTTAGGAAAAGTAAAAGGGAAATATTTTGATCGGCTTGATATTTTAAAAGATATAATACCAATATACAAATATGTTTTAAAAGAATTATCTAATCGCGGTGTTGATTTTGTTCAAATTGATGAACCTGTTCTAGTTTTAGAATTACCAAAAAAATGGCAAGATGCTTATTATGATGTTTATAAAGAATTGTTCGGAATAACCAAGTTACTTCTTACAACATATTTTGATAGTATTGAACATAATATAGAATTTATTCGCGACTTACCAGTGCAAGGGATTCATATTGATTTAGTGTTTGGAAAATATAATTTAAATAATTTCATTTCTAAAATACCATCAGAATGGATGCTTTCTTTAGGTGTTATTAATGGTCGAAATATTTGGCGTGCTGATCTTGTAAAATGGTTTAAATCTATTAAATTAATCTTAAAGAATCATAGAAAAATATTAATTGGTTCATCTTGTTCTTTATTACACACACCAGTTGATTTAGAAACAGAACAGAATTTAGATGCAGAAGTCAAAAAATGGTTTTCTTTTTCTGTACAAAAATGTATAGAGTTAAAATTATTATCAAATGCTTTAAATAATGATGATATTGATTTAATCACACAATGGAGTTTGCCTATTAAGGAGCGTAGTTTTTCTAAAAGAGTACATAAAATTGCAGTAGAAAATCGTTTATCTAATATTGTAATAGATAAATATCAACGTTTAAATTCTTACAATATTCGTACTATAGAACAAAATAAAAAATTTAATTTACCTATTTTACCAACAACTACTATTGGATCTTTTCCTCAAACTATTGACATAAGAAAATTACGACGTGATTTTAAATCTGGAATAATAAATAAAGAAGAATATTCAAAAGGAATTAAAAATCACATTCAAAAAGTTATAAGAATACAAGAAGAATTAGATATAGATGTTTTAGTTCATGGTGAAGCCGAAAGAAATGATATGGTAGAATATTTCGGTGAAAATTTAGAGGGATTTGTTTTTACAGATAACGGATGGGTTCAGAGTTATGGTTCGCGTTGCGTTAAACCTCCTATTATTATTGGAGATATAAGTCGTCCGAAACCAATTACTATAGAATGGTCTAAATACGCTCAATCTTTAACTAAAAAACCAGTTAAAGGCATGTTAACAGGACCTGTTACAATTTTATTTTGGTCTTTTCCTAGGGAAGATGTTTCATTAAAAAAAATGGCAACACAAATTGCTTTAGCACTGCACGATGAAGTGCTAGATTTAGAAAAAGAAAAAATAGAAATAATTCAAATTGATGAACCAGCATTGCGAGAAGGTTTACCCTTACGGAAAAGTTCTTGGGCTGAATATTTATCTTGGGCAGTAAATGTATTTCGTTTAAGTGCTTCAGGTGTTAAAAACACGACGCAAATTCATACTCATATGTGTTACTGTGAATTTAATGATATAATGGATGCTATTGCATTATTAGATGCAGACGTAATTACGATTGAAACAGCTCGTTCAGATATGGAATTATTAGAATCATTCAAAAAATTTAAATATCCTAATGAAGTAGGTCCTGGAGTATATGATATTCATTCATCGAATATACCAAGTGTAAAATCAATAATGATGCTTTTAAATAGAGCAATTAAATATATTCCTTTAAAACGTATTTGGATTAATCCAGATTGCGGCTTAAAAACACGAAATTGGAATGAAACAATATTAGCATTGAAAAATATGGTTGAAGCAACAAAAACTCTCAGAAAAGAAATTAAAAACAGTCATTTAAAATAAATTAGTTTTCTGTTATCTTTATAAAACAACTTGATATTAAATCATCTTTTAGATTTTTTTAAAATCTAAAATGATGATTTAATACTTTTGTAATTTGCATATTTTTTACAAACTAAAAAACTAATGTTTAAAATGACGTTTGTTAGTGAAAATCATTGTGATATTATGTTCGTTTGCAGCTTGAATAACTTCTTCATCACGTATTGAACCTCCAGGTTGAATTATACAAGTAATACCAACAGAAGCGGCGCTGTCAATCCCATCTCTAAAAGGAAAAAATGCATCAGAAGCCATAGTCGCTCCAATAACATTCAAACCTTGATCTTTTACTTTCATATTAGCTAATTTAGTAGAATAAATTCTACTCATTTGACCAGCACCTATACCAAGTGTTACTTCATTACGACCGTATACAATAGCATTTGATTTAACAAATTTAGAAACTCTCCAAGAGAATATTGAGTCTTTTAGTTCTTTTTTTGTTGGTATACGTTTTGTTACAAAATTCCATAATCTATAATCTACGTCACAAAAATCATATTCTTGTACAAGCAATCCATTAGAAATTTTTTTTAAATCTAATCCTATTTTATTTTTTTCTAATTTTCCAGTAATCAGTAATCTTATGTTTTTCTTTTTTTCTAATGTTTTTAATGCTAAATCACTTATTTCCGGAACAAGAATAACTTCAATAAATTGTTGGTTAATAATTGTTTGAGCTGTTTTTTCATCTAATGTTTTATTGAAAGCAATCACACCTCCAAACGCTGAAATAGGATCAGCATTGTATGCTGACAAATATGATTCTAAAATATAATTGCTTACTGCAACACCACAAGGGTTTCCATGTTTTACAATAACGCAAGCGGGTCTATTAAATTCTTTTACACATTCTAATGCTGTATCAGAATCTAATATATTATTATAAGACAGAGTTTTTCCTTGAATTTGATGTGCGGTACTCACTGTTCCAGATTTAAATATATTTTTTTCTATATAAAAAGATGCTTTTTGGTGATGATTTTCTCCATATCTTAAATCTTGTTTTTTTATAAAAGAAAATTTTATTTCGTTAGGGAATAAATAATTTTCATTGTTTTTATGCAAAGCATTTTTTTTTATAAAATATCGTGAAATAATTTTTTCATAAGATGATGTATATTCAAATGCTTTTGATGCTAAATTAAATCTTTTTTCTATATTCATAGTATTATTATTTATAGAATTAATAGTTGGGTGAAAATCAGAATAATCTACTATAACTATAACATTTTTATAATTTTTTGCTGAAGCACGTACGAGTGTCGGTCCACCTATATCAATATTATTTATTATGTCATCTATATCATTTGTTTTAATATTTTTTATTTTTTCAAATGGATAGAAATTCACAATAACCATATCTATTGGGCAAATATTATATAATTCCATAACTTCTTTATCTTGATTTTTTCTTCTTAAAATACCACCCATAATTTTAGGGTGTAATGTTTTAATACGTCCATCCATTATTTCGGGAAAGTTTGTATAATCAGATATTTCTGTTACAAGTATATTATTTTTTTTTAAAATTTCAGCAGTACCTCCTGTTGAAAATAAATTAATTTTATTTTTTATTAGTATCTTTGCTATTTCTAAAACGTTTTTTTTATCTGATACACTAATTAATGCGTTTTTTATAAAATTATCTGATTGCATAATATATTTTCTTGTTTTTAATAAAAAATTAAATATTTTGTTATATCATATAAGAATATTATTTTATATTTAGATTAGTTTAAATATATAATTATTTTATATAACGATAAATAGAATATGTATTAAGGGGCGTAATGCCCCTTTGAATATCTTGTAAATTATAATTATTTAATCGCATTTTTTAATGTTTTACCAGATGTAAAACTAGGAACCTTTGTAGCAGGGATTTGTATTTCTTTTCCTGTTTGAGGGTTTCGTCCTGTACGAGATGATCTTAAATTAACTTTGAAAGTGCCGAATCCAACTATTTGCACAGATTCACCTTTTCTTAAAGAATCTATAATAGTTGATAATGTTGTTTCTAAAGTTAATTTAGCTTGTGTTTTAGATAAATTAGATTTTTTAGAAATAACATTTATTAATTGAGTTTTATTCATTATTTTTCCTTTTTTTATTTAAATGTAAAAATTAATGATTTATTTAGATATTTTTTTTAATAAATTTAGAGAAAGAAAATTGATTTAAACTTTTATATTGATCACAAATAATATAAAAAGAAAGAAGAATTAGATTAAAAATTTTCAATATATCTAAAAACTATTAAAATGTATTATATGAAAATTATATATTTATCAAAAAAATTATTTTTTTAATCTAATGAAAATTGATTTTTTATTGAGTTTTTTATAAATATGAATTTATAATTAACTCCTTTATTACATATAAATAAAAGGAAATAAATTTTTTAAGCATAGCAAGAATTTTAAAAAACGTAATAATTCTATTCGAGAAATAATTTTTAAAAGATCGCAGTTATATTTTTAAAAAAAAAGTCTTATTTGTTCCAATTATGATGTAAAATTATCATATTTTCACTGTGGCTGCTTTTAAGAGCAGCCATAATTGAGGCATATAAAAACATTAAAGACAATTTATTTTTCTATAAGAGCAGAATTTAATAATTCTGAAAGACTAGCAGAGGCTTCTTCAGCACTCACTTGAGAACTGCTGACCGTTGGGTTATTATGTTTTTTTTGACGACGGTTAAAACGCTCTTTATGATATGCATATCCTGTACCTGCAGGAATTAAACGTCCAACAATTACATTTTCTTTTAATCCTCTTAATTCATCTTTTTTTCCTGCCACTGCAGATTCAGTTAATACTCTTGTTGTTTCTTGAAAAGATGCAGCGGATATAAAAGATTCTGTTGCGAGTGAGGCTTTAGTAATTCCTAGTAAATCTCTTGAAAAGGTAGCTGGTATTTTATTTTTTTTATCTAATGTACGATTTGAAATTTTTATACGAGAAAATTCAACTTGTTCACCGTCTAAAAAATCAGAATTTCCTGATTTAACTATAGTGGCTTTTCTTAGCATTTGTCTTATGATTACTTCAATATGTTTATCGTTAATTTTTACACCTTGTAGACGATATACTTCTTGTACTTCATTTACGATATATCTAGTTACAGCTTGAACTCCTCTTAATCGGAGAATATCATGTGGTGATTCTGGTCCATCAGATACAACATCTCCTCTTTCTACTCTTTCTCCTTCAAATACATTTAATTGTCTCCATTTGGGAATCATTTCTTCATAAGCATCACTACCGTCTACTGGCGTAATAACTAATCTTCTTTTACCTTTTGTTTCCTTGCCAAAAGATATAATACCACTGATTTCAGCTAAAATAGCTAATTCCTTTGGTCGTCTAGCTTCAAATAAATCGGCAACTCTTGGTAGTCCACCAGTTATATCTTTAGTTCCTCCTGATTCTTGTGGTACTCGTGCTAATGTATCACCAGAGCTAATTTGTACTCCATCATCAATTTGAACAATTGCTTTTCCAGGTAAAAAATATTGTGCTGGCATATCTGTTCCAGCAATAAGAACGTCTTTGCCATTATTGTCAATGATTTTTAATGCTGGTCTTAAATCTTTTCCAATTGACATTCTTTCTGCAGTATCTAAAATTACTATAGAAGATAATCCTGTTAATTCATCTGCTTGTCTTGTGATACTTTGACCGTCAATCATGTCAACAAAACGAACAAAACCATTAACTTCAGTAATAACTGGCATAGTATGTGGATCCCATTTTGCAACAGTTTCTCCAGAATTTACTTTTTCACCATCTCCTTTAGCCATTATTGCTCCATAAGGGACTTTATAGCTTTCTTTAGTTCTACCAAAATTATCAATGATATTCAGTTCTACATTTCTTGAAGTAATGACTATTTTCCCAGAAGAATTAGTTACAGATTTTGCATTGTTAAGGTTTATAGTGCCTTGATTTTTGATTTGTATACTAGATTCTGCGGCAGCTCTTGATGCTGCACCTCCAATATGAAAGGTTCTCATAGTGAGCTGTGTACCTGGTTCTCCTATAGATTGAGCTGCGATTACTCCAATTGCTTCTCCTTTGTTAACTAAATTTCCCCGAGCTAAATCTCTACCATAACAATAGGCGCACACACCAAAATCAGTATCACAATTTACTACTGATCTTACTTTAACATTATCTATAGAATTCTTTTCTAAAAGATCACACCATTGTTCATTAAGAAGTGTATTTCTTTTGATTAATACATGTTTAGTATTGGGAATAAAAACATTTTGAGCAGTAACACGACCTAAAACACGTTCACGTAATGGTTCTTTTACGTCACCTCCTTCAATTAACGGAGTCATTAAAATTCCTTCATGTGTTTGACAGTCATCTTGTGTTACAACTAAATCTTGTGCTACATCTACTAAACGACGGGTTAGATATCCAGAATTAGCAGTTTTTAGTGCAGTATCTGCTAATCCTTTTCGTGCTCCATGAGTAGAAATAAAATATTGTAATACGTTTAAACCTTCTCTAAAATTAGCTGTAATTGGTGTTTCAATAATAGAACCATCAGGTTTAGCCATTAATCCTCTCATACCTGCTAATTGACGAATTTGTGCAGCAGAACCACGTGCCCCTGAATCAGCCATCATAAATATACTATTAAAAGATATTTGTTTTTGTTTTGTACCTTTTTTGTTTATAACAGATTCAGTTGATAAGTTTTCCATCATGGCTTTAGCTACTCGTTCATTAGCTGCTGCCCAAATATCAATAACTTTATTATATCTTTCACCTGCTGTTACTAATCCAGATTGAAATTGTTCTTGTATTTCAGCCACTTCAATTTCTGCTTCATTAATAATGTTTGCTTTTTTCTCTGGTATTACCATATCATCAATACCAACTGAAGCTCCTGATCTTGCTGCATAGGCGAATCCAGTATACATAATTTGATCAGCAAAAAAAACAGTGGGTTTAAGTCCTAAAATACGATAACAAGTGTTAAGCATTTTAGAAATATCTTTTTTCCCTAAAGTTTGATTGACAATACTAAAAGGTAGTCCTTTAGGAATAATCATCCATAGAATTGCTCGACCTATAGTAGTGGTAATGATTTTTTTTATTGGAGTAAAACTTTCATCTTTATTTTTTTTATATTCTATTATTCTTACTTTTACTGATGAATGAAGTTCAGCAATACCTAATCGATATACTTTCTCTGCTTCATTAGAATCATTTAATAACATACCCTCACCTTTTCCGTTAATTTTTTTACGGGTCATATAATACAACCCTAAAACAACATCTTGAGAAGGTACAATAATTGGTTCTCCATTAGCTGGAGATAAAATGTTATTAGTTGACATCATGAGAGCTCTAGCTTCTAATTGTGATTCTAGAGTCAATGGAACATGTACAGCCATTTGATCTCCATCAAAATCGGCGTTATAAGCTGCACATACTAGTGGATGAAGTTGAATTGCTTTTCCTTCTATAAGAACAGGTTCAAATGCTTGTATACCTAATCTATGTAACGTAGGTGCACGATTTAAAAGAACGGGATGTTCGCGAATTACTTCATCTAAAATGTCCCATACTACTGCCTCTTCTCTTTCTACCATTTTTTTTGCTGCTTTAATAGTAGTAGCTAAACCACGAACTTCTAATTTTCCATATATAAATGGTTTAAAGAGTTCTAATGCCATTTTTTTTGGTAAACCACATTGATGTAAATGGAGATAAGGACCTACAGTAATTACTGAACGACCAGAGTAGTCTACACGTTTTCCAAGAAGATTTTGTCGAAATCGGCCTTGTTTTCCTTTAATCATATCAGCTAATGATTTAAGAGGTCTTTTATTAGATCCTGTAATTGCTCTTCCTCTTCTACCATTATCCAGTAAAGCATCTACTGCTTCTTGCAACATTCTTTTTTCATTGCGCACAATAATATCAGGAGCTGCTAAATCTAATAAACGTTTAAGACGATTATTTCGATTAATCACTCTACGATATAAATCATTTAAATCTGATGTTGCAAATCTTCCTCCATCTAATGGTACTAATGGTCTGAGATCAGGTGGTAATACTGGTAACACATTAAGAATCATCCATTCAGGTTTATTATGAGATTGAATAAAAGATTCTAATAATTTAATTCTTTTTGTTAGTTTTTTTCTTTTTGTTTCAGAATTAGTTTCATTTAATTCTATTCTTAATGTGTTGCATTCTTGTGCTAGATTAATATCTTTTAATAGAAATTGAATAGCTTCTGCTCCCATTGTAGCATGAAACTCATCTCCAAATTCTTCTAAAGAATCTAAATATTGCTCTTCAGTTAAAATTTGACGTTTTTCAAGGTTAGTCATTCCTGTTTCTATAACAACATAAGATTCAAAATATAATACTCTTTCAATATCTCTTAAAGGCATGTCTAATAGCAAACCAATACGTGATGGTAAAGATTTTAAAAACCAAATATGAGCTGTAGGTGAAGAAAGTTCTATATGACCCATTCGTTCTCTTCTAACCTTACTTTGAGTTACTTCAACACCACATTTTTCACAGATTACACCTCGATGTTTTAATCTTTTATATTTCCCGCATAAACATTCATAATCTTTTACGGGACCAAAAATACGAGCGCAAAATAATCCATCTCTTTCAGGTTTAAATGTACGATAATTAATAGTTTCAGGCTTTTTAACTTCTCCAAATGACCATGATCTAATCATATCTGGTGAAGCTAATGAGATTTTAATAGCATCAAAATCTTCATTTTTAGTTTGGGATTTTAGAAATTTTAGTAAATCTTTCACACATGAGCTCTCGTTGGAGTAAACTTTTAAGGTAATAAAGATATAAATTTTTTTTAATGTTACTGATATTCTTATTCACTTTCCAATTCAATATTAATACCTAATGATCGAATTTCTTTCAAAAGCACATTAAAAGATTCTGGCATTCCAGGTTCCATTTGATAATTTCCGTCTACAATATTTTTGTACATTTTAGTTCTTCCATTTACGTCATCAGATTTAACGGTTAACATTTCTTGTAATGTATAAGAAGCTCCATACGCTTCTAGTGCCCAAACTTCCATTTCACCGAAACGCTGTCCACCAAATTGAGCTTTTCCGCCTAGTGGTTGTTGAGTAACTAAGCTATAAGAACCAGTAGAACGAGCATGCATTTTATCATCTACTAAATGGTTTAATTTCAACATGTACATATAACCAACAGTAACAGGTCGTTCAAATTTTTCCCCAGTTCTCCCATCAAACAGCGTAATTTGTCCAGAAGCAGGTAAACCTGCAAATTTTAACATTGTTTTTATTTCGTTTTCTTGTGCACCATCGAATACTGGTGTTGCAATGGGAATACCATTTTTTAAATTTTTTGCTAATCGTAATATTTCTTTATCTGAAAAAGTATTTAAGTCTATTTTTTGACGCAAGTGATTTCCTAAATCAAAAGCTTTTTGGATAAATTTTCGTAAATTAGACACTTTTTCTTGTGTTTTTAGCATGTGATTGATTTTATCACCAATACCCTTTGCTGCCATACCTAAATGCGTTTCTAATATTTGTCCAATATTCATGCGAGAAGGAACGCCTAATGGATTTAAAACAATATCCACTGGGATACCATTATCATCATATGGCATATCTTCAATAGGATTGATTTTAGAAATTACTCCTTTGTTTCCATGTCTTCCTGCCATTTTGTCACCAGGTTGAATTTGACGCTTTACTGCTAAATATACTTTTACTATTTTTAGAACACCTGGCGCAAGATCATCACCTTGTGTAATTTTTCGACGTTTTATCTCGATTTTTTTATTAAATTCTTCTTTTAATTCATCATGTTGTTTTGCAAGCTTTTCTATTTCTTTTCTTTCATGTTTTTGTTTCATTTCTATAGAAAACCATTTTTCGAAAGGCAATCTATTAAGTTTTTCTTCTTCAATATTAAAAGATATAAAAGTTTTTTTAATATGAGCAAATAAACTTGATTCAAATATTTTAAATTCTTCAGTAAGATCTTTTTTAATTTTTTTAAGATGCATATCTTCAATTTCTAAAGCTCTTTTATCTTTTTTTACACCATCTCTTGTAAATATTTGTATGTCTATTACAGTTCCTGATACTCCATTAGGAACTCGTAATGAAGAATCTTTTACATCTGATGCTTTTTCACCAAAAATAGCACGTAATAATTTTTCTTCTGGTGTTAATTGTGTTTCTCCTTTTGGAGTTACTTTTCCTACTAGTATGTCACCTCCAGTAACTTCTGCTCCAATATAAACAATACCAGATTCATCAAGTTTAGACAGTGCAGATTCACCTACATTAGGTATATCTGCGCTAATTTCTTCTGCTCCTAATTTAGTATCTCGTGATATACATGATAATTCTTGAATATGAATTGTAGTAAAACGATCTTCTTGCACAACTCTTTCAGACACGAGTATTGAATCTTCAAAGTTATATCCATTCCATGGCATAAATGCTACACGCATATTTTGTCCTAATGCAAGTTCTCCCAAATCAGTAGATGGTCCATCAGCCAGAACATCACCTTTTTTAATTTTTTCTCCTAAATCAACACAGGGTTTCTGATTAATACAAGTGTTTTGATTTGATCGTGTATATTTAGTTAAATTATAGATATCTATTCCAGCTTCTCCTGCATACATTTCTTTTTCATCAACTTTAATTACTATACGTGAAGCATCTACATACTGAATAAAACCACTTCTTTTAGCTACTGCTGTAACTCCTGAATCTACTGCTACTGCTCGTTCCATTCCTGTGCCAACTAAAGGTTTATCTGCTTTTAGAGTAGGGACTGCTTGACGTTGCATATTAGCTCCCATTAGCGCTCTATTTGCATCGTCGTGTTCAAGAAAAGGAATTAAAGATGCACCGACAGATACAATTTGTTGAGTAGAAACGTCCATGTAATTTACTTGATTACAATTAAATAAACTAGATTCACCTTTGTGTCGACAGGTTACTAAATCGTCAGTAAAAAAACCGTTTTTATCAATGTTAGTGTTGGCTTGTGCAATAATATAATTACCTTCTTCTATAGCAGATAGATAATTAATTTCTTCTGTTACCAAACCGTTTCGTACTTTTCTATAAGGTGTTTCTAAAAATCCATATGAATTTGTTTGGGCGTATACAGATAAAGAATTAATTAATCCAATGTTTGGACCTTCCGGTGTTTCTATAGGACATACACGTCCGTAGTGAGTAGGATGAACATCTCGAACTTCAAAACCTGCTCTTTCTCTAGTTAAACCGCCTAAACCTAAAGCTGAAATTCGTCTTTTATGAGTAATTTCTGATAAAGGATTATTTTGATCCATAAATTGTGATAACTGACTGGAGCCAAAAAATTCTTTCACGGCAGCTGATATTGGTTTAGCATTAATCATATCTTGTGGCATAAGAGTATCTAAATCACCTATAGATAATCTTTCTTTAACAGCTCTTTCCACTCTAACTAAACCAATTCTAAATTGATTTTCCGCCATTTCTCCAACTGATCTGACACGGCGGTTTCCCAGATGATCAATATCGTCTACTTCTCCTTTTCCATTGCGAATATCAATGATTTTTTTTATTACATCAATTATGTCTTCTTTTTTTAAAGTACCTGAACCTTCAATTTCTTTTCGTAAAAGAGATCTGTTGAATTTCATTCTTCCCACAGAAGAAAGATCATATCTGTCCTCAGAAAAAAATAAATTTTCAAATAAATTTTCTGTCGCTTCTTTAGTAGGAGGTTCTCCAGGTCTCATAACTCGGTAAATTTCTATCAAAGCACTAGCACGATCATTTGATGAGTCTATTCTTAGTGTTTCTGACATATATGGACCATGATCTAAATCATTAGTAAATAATGTTTCGACATAATGAAAATTTGATTTTTTTAATTTTTCTAATGCTTCTAAAGATAATTCTGTATTAGAAAAAATAATTATTTCATTTGTTTTTTGATCTATATAGTTTTTAGATACGATTCTTCCTAACATATATTCAACTGGCACTGTTATAGATTTTATTTTATTATTTTTTAGTTCTTGAATATGTCGAGCAGTAATACGACGTCCTTTTTCTATATATATTTTTCCATTTTTTTGAATGTTAAATGATGCAGTTTCGCCACGAAGTCTTTCCGGGACTAATTCTAGTTTGATTTTATTGTTTTCTATTTTAAAAATATTTTTTTCAAAAAAAATATCTAATATTTCTTCTGTGCTGTAATTAAGAGCACGTAAGATAATGCTGACTGGTAGTTTTCTACGTCTGTCAATTCTAACAAATAAATTATCTTTTGGATCAAATTCAAAATCTAACCAAGATCCTCGATAAGGAATAATACGTGCATTATATAGTACTTTTCCGGAAGAGTGAGTTTTACCTTTATCACTATCAAAAAAAACTCCAGGACTACGATGCAGTTGAGAAACAACTACTCTTTCTGTGCCGTTTATTATAAACGTTCCATTATTTGTCATTAAAGGAATTTCACCCATATAAACTTCTTGTTCTTTAATATCTTTAACAGTGGCTTCTAATATGTCACGTTCATAAATAACAAGCCTTAATCTGACTCTCAATGGTGCTGAATAAGTTGCTCCTCTAATTTGACATTCTTTTACATCAAATATTGTTTCTCCTAAACGGTAACTCACATATTGAAGTTCAGAATTTCCATTATAACCACGAATAGGAAATACAGATCGGAATGCTGCTTCCAATCCTTGTTGACCTTCTAAATCTGGTTTAATAAATTTTTTAAAAGAATCTAATTGAATCGAAAGAAGATATGGTATATCTAAAACTTTAGGACGTTTGCCAAAATCTTTACGAATACGTTTTTTTTCGGTATAAGAGTAAACCATGGGGTTCCTAAGCTCGTTGACAGATAAGTTGAAAATTGATTTATTTTTGTTGTCTGAAGGGGAGACAGTTGTAATATTTTTATTATTTTTTATTAAATATTTCTTAGAAAATGATTTGATTTTTTTTTGATCTAAAAGGCTGGTGAATTAACATCACCAGCCGTACTGGAAAATTAATGAAATTATAAAATTTAATTTTTTTATTTAATTTCGATTTCAGCACCAACATCTTCCAATGTTTTTTTAAGTGATTCTGCATCTTCTTTGCTAATATTTTCTTTTAAAACTGTTGGAGCAGATTCTACTAAATCTTTAGCTTCTTTTAGTCCTAGACCAGTTGCACTGCGCACAGTTTTAATTACTGATACTTTATTAGGTCCAATAACTTTTAAAAAAATATCAAATTCTGTTTTTTCTTCATGTAAATTTTTTTCGTGATCATTATTGCTATTAATAGACATACTAGCAGATACACCAAATTTTTCTTCCATTGCTGAAATAAGATCTACAACATTCATGACTGACATTTTTGATACAGCTTCTAAAATTTGCTCTTTAGTGATAGACATAACAATAATTCCTAATAACAATTAGAATTGTTTTAGATGTTAGTAATACATCAAAAATAATAACCTTTAAGAGGTTTCTTTTTTCTTTTTTATAGCAGACAATGTATAAATCAGTTTTCCAGCAACCGACATTTTTAATATTAATAAAAGCTTTACTATTGCTTCTTTATACGTAGGCATATCTGCAAGTTGATTAATTTCTAAAATAGAGAGTAATTTTCCTTCAAAAGCTGCTCCTGTAATTTTAAAATGTGTATTTTTTTTTGAGAATTCCTTAAATAATCTAGCTCCGCTTCCTGGATGTATCATAGAATAAGCGATAAAGGTAGAACCTTTAATTTTTTTTTTTAAACATTCAAAAGCAGTATTTTTAATCGCTAAAGATAGTAGAGTATTTTGAACAATACTCATAGTTACTCCGATTTCACGTCCAGATTTTCTCAATTCATTGATTTTATTCACGCAAATTCCTTGAGAATCTGCAGTTACAGCTGATAATGCTGTATTAGATATTTTATTAATTTTAGAAACAATGATTTTTTTATTATGAAGATTTAATGCCATGTATCAGATTCTCCTGATTGATCTAGAGAGAAATAATTTAAATTCATTTTTTAATGAAAATGATAAACATGATAATATGACTATAAAGAAAAAATTATTAAATAATAAATTTACAGTATTAGACTTAGATTATTTTTAGGCATTGTAAAACTAAAAAATTTCATATATTATGCTGATTAAAAAAAGGATATCATTATAAATAATTTTTTTTATAGCGTAAAGTGGAAATCATTTTTGCTAAACAGATAACGTGGACTGATCCACGATTAATCCTATACCCATAGTTGTTGATAAAACTATTTTTTTTATATATGTTCCTTTTGATTGTGGTGGTTTTGATTTTTTAATGGATTCTAAAAATATATTTAAATTTTCTTTGATATGTTTTATATTAAAATTAATTCGACCAATTGTAGCATGAATAATTCCATTTTTATCATTTCTATAGCGCACTTGTCCGGTTTTTGCATTTTTAATTGCTTCAGCAATATTTGTAGTGATTGTGCCTAATTTAGGATTTGGCATTAAATTACGAGGTCCTAGTATTTGCCCTAACTGTGTCACTACTTTCATCGCGTCAGGAGAGGCGATAACAATATCGAAATTCACACCTTCTTTTTTAATTTTTTCAGATAAATCCTCCATTCCTATAAATTCTGCGCCTGCATTTTTAGCTATTTTAACATTATTACCTTGTGTAAATACGGCTACTCGAATGATGCGTCCTACGCCATTAGGTAAAACCACTGAACCTCGAATGTTTTGATCTGATTTTTTAGGATTTATCCCTAAATTAATAGCGATGTCAATACTTTCATTAAATTTTACTTGAGAAGATTTTTTTAATAAATTTATTATTTCATCAATGTGATGGAATTTTTTGAAATCAATATTATTTTTAATATGTTTCATACGTTTAGTTATTGTGCTCATTATTATTCCTCAATGATTAGTCCCATAGATTTAGCAGTGCCTTCAATAGATCGCATCATACTTTCAATATTAGAACCAGTCATATCGTTATTTTTTATTTTTGCTATTTCTTGTATCTGTAAACGATTTATTTTTCCTATTTGTTCTGATTTGGTTTTGCTTGCACCTTTTTTAATGCCAGATAGTTTTTTTAATAAAACAGAGGCTGGAGGCGTTTTTGTGATAAATGTAAATGAACGATCAGAATAAACAGTGATAATTACCGGTATTGGAAGTCCTTTTTCTATGTTTTCGGTTTTTTTATTAAATAATTTACAAAACTCCATAATATTAACACCTTTTTGGCCTAAAGCTGGTCCAATTGGGGGGCTAGGATTTGCTGTACCAGCTGAAACTTGTAGTTTAATATACGATTGTATTTTTTTAGCCATTTTTTTCTCATTTTATATAAAAATTTATAAATTATTTTAATTTTTTTCAACTTGTCTAAAGTCTAGTTCTACGGGAGTAGATCTTCCAAAGATAGACACAGAAACTTTTAATCTGCTTTTTTCATAATCTACTTCTTCTACAACACCATTAAAATCTGCAAAAGGACCATCATTTACTCGAACCATCTCTCCTGGTTCAAATAAGGTTTTAGGTCTTGGTTTATCGCCAATTTTACGAAGTCTATTAATAATGACTTCTACTTCTTTGTCACTGATGGGTGAAGGTTTATCTGATTTTCCTCCGATAAACCCTAGAACTCTAGGAATATTTCTAATTAAATGCCAGGTTGAATCTGTCATTATCATTTGAATCAAAACATATCCAGGAAAGAATTTATATTCACTTTTTCTGCGTTGTCCACCTCGCATTTCAATAACTTCTTGTGAAGGAACCATTACTTCACCGAATAAATCTCCCATTTCATTTAATTTTACATGTTCTCGTATTGATTGTGCTACGCGACTTTCAAAGCCAGAAAAAGCTTGTAATACATACCATCTTTTTTTTTGACTCTCATGCATTTTTTTAGAACCTTAAACTAATAATAAATGCTATTAAACGGAATATTATGCTATCTACACTCCACAAAATAAGAGATATAAGAATTGTTACACTAATCACAATGAATGTAGTATACAAAGTCTCTTTATATTTAGGCCATATTATTTTTTGCATCTCTTTTTTTGACACAATTATGTATGATAATATTTTTTTTCCCTGTTCTGTATATATAAAAGTAGTTATTGCACATAAAATGAAAAAAGATATCATAAACATTCGAATAAATAATTGTGTTTTATAAAAATAGTAATTAATGAAAAAAGATATAATAAAAAATATTGATATAGACAACCATTTTATTTTTTCTAAAACTTTAGACTTATTGCGATTTTGGTTATTTTTATTCATAGTTTCTCCTAAAATTATAAAATAATATAGAAAAAATATGTTAATACATTAAACAACTTGTTCTTTTTTATTTATAAAAATTTTATTTTTTACGTGAAAAATTTTTTTATTTTTTAATAAATTAAAAACTCTGAAAATAAACTATTTTTTTAAGCTAGATCAATTCTTTATGAAGTAAGTGTAGAAATTTCAAAATATAGAATATTTTAAAATAAAGTATTAGGTGAGATTGATGATAAATGATTTGAAAATATTTTTTTTAAAAAAGCTATCTCTAATATATATGAAATAAATCTTATAAGTTATGCTGATACCCAGAATTGAACTGGGGACCTCACCCTTACCAAGGGTGTGCTCTACCTACTGAGCCATATCAGCAATTTTATTTTTTAGCGGACAGCGGGAATTGAACCCGCGTCATCAGCTTGGAAGGCTGAGGTAATAGCCATTATACGATGTCCGCATTTTATCTGACATTTATTTTTTAATTGGTGGGAGAAGGATTCGAACCTTCGAAGTCTATGACGTCAGATTTACAGTCTGATCCCTTTGGCCGCTCGGGAATCCCACCTGAAATAATATTTTTATGCCGGCTACCGGAATTGAACTGGTGACCTACTGATTACAAGTCAGTTGCTCTGCCTGCTGAGCTAAGCCGGCTTTTTCGTATAAAGTGCAATTAATATTGAGATATTAGTTTGAAATAAATTATATTATATAATTTTTGATTTGTATTGCAAGTTTTTTTATTAAAAAAACTTCGAAGTACGAAATATCATGCTTTTTTTATTTAAATACAGTTTTTAATAGTTTTTTATTTTAAAAATTTTTGATGGTTCAATTTTTCCTAGTTGTCCAATAAAGTCTATTTCTGGTTTTAATGATATATTAAATTTTTTTAAAATAGATCTATGTATTATTTTTGCTAGTTTTAAAATTTCTTGAGCAGTAGCGCTTTTTTTGTTAATTAATACAAGCATTTGTTGCTTATGAATAGTTGCATCACCAATTTGAATATTTTTCAACGAGCAATGTTCAATCAACCAGCCACCAGAAATTTTTATTAAACCGTTTTTTTGAGGATAATTAGGTATTTTATATAATCTTATTAGTTGTTGTGCCTTTTTTTTTGTAATGACGGGGTTTTTAAAAAAACTACCGGCATTTCCAATATTTTTAGGATTTGGTATTTTTTTTTTACGTATTGTACATATTGTATTAAATATTTTATATGCAGTTATATTTTTTGGACTAATATAATTTTCTAATGAAGAAAAGATGATTGGATGCCATAATTTGGATAGTTTTATACCCACTCCAACAATAGCATATTCATGATTATATTTTTTTTTGAAAATACTGTTTCTATAAGAAAATTTACAAAATTTTTTTTTAATTCTTGTGTATGTATTATTTTTTAAAGATAATACGTCAACATATTGACATATATCTTTAAATTCTAAACCATATGCACCAATATTTTGAATGGCGGCAGAGCCTATACATCCTGGAACTAAAGCTAAATTCTCTAATCCTAAAATACCTAAATTCAAAGTTAATTTTACTAAATCATGCCATTTTTCTCCTGAAAAAACATACAATAACCAAGAATCTTTTTTTTCTATTATTTTTATTCCTTTAATTCGATTAATGATTACTACTCCTGCATAATTTTCTAAAAACAATATATTACTTCCTTCTCCTAAAATTATGTAAGGAATTTTAGATGACTGACAAGTTTTTGATATATTAATTAGTGATTGAATTGTTTTTACAAAAATAATTTTTTTTGCTGTTACATCTATTCTAAATGTGTTTAAATCTTTTAATGATTGATTAGAAAAATATTTTTTTTTATACATAGTATATGAAATATTAATTTAATGTTTTTGTTTTTATGGTAATAAATATATATTTAGTACATATAATATTTTTTAATAACTTTTATATAAAATTATTTTGATAAGGTTGTAAGAATGAATATTCCTTCTGTATATCATAAAGATATAATAAATCAAAAATTAGAAAATATTCGCAATAGTGTGGAGTGTTCTTTTGAATTTTTTCCACCTAAAAACTCTTCTTTAGAAAAAAATTTATGGTGCTCTGTAAAACGTCTAAGTGCATTAAAACCAAAATTTTTTTCTGTAACTTACGGTGCAAATGCTGGTGAACGTGAAAAAACATATAATGTTGTAAAAAAAATACAAGAAAAAACAGGTATTGTTACAGCAGCTCATTTGACTTGTATTGATTCTACACCTGATAAGTTAGAAAAAATAGCAAAAAATTATTGGAACAATGGAATTAAAAGCATTGTCGCATTAAGAGGAGACACATCAGAAAAAAACTATAAACATACTATGTATGCTTTAGATTTAGTTATTTTATTAAAAAAAATTGCTGATTTTGATATTTCTGTAGCTGCTTATCCTGAATTACATCCAGAATCAAAGAATTCCAAATTAGATATTATTAATTTAAAAGAAAAAATTGATGCTGGTGCAAGTCGGGCAATTACTCAATTCTTTTTTAATATTGATAGTTATTTACGTTTTCGAGAGAATTGTATTAAAAATAAGATAAATGTTGAAATTATACCAGGTATTTTACCTGTTTGTAATTTCAAGCAACTTCAACGTTTTTCAAATATGACGAACGTTCAAATTCCTAAATGGATGTTCGAAATATTTAATGGACTAGATAATGATATAGTTACACAAAAAATTATAGGTTCTAGTATAGCAATAGATATGGTAAAAAAATTGTCATCTGAAGGAGTAAAGAATTTTCATTTTTACACTTTAAATGAGTCTGATATTACTTATTCAATTTGTCATATTTTAGGTTTGTAAACTTTTAATTTAATAACAAAATTTATGTATTAATTTAGTAATAATATTTATAGTAGGTTGAATAAAATGGCATTCTAAATATTCATCTGGTTGATGTGCTTGTTCAATCGAACCTGGTCCTAATATTAAAGTTGGTGCAATTTTTTGAAGAAAAGGTGCTTCTGTACAGTAATTAACTGCTTGACTATTTAATTGACACAGTTTTTCTACTATTTTAATAGTATTATTTTTATAAGAACATTTATAAGCAGGAACAGAAGAAAAAAGTTTTTCTATAATTATACGATTAGACCATTTTTTTATAATTGATTCTAATTTTTCTTTAATTAAAATTTTAATTTGCGTTAGAGTCAAACCTGGTATAGGTCGTATTTCAAAGTTTAATACACATAAAGAACAAATGCGATTAATTGCATGACCTCCATGTATAGAAGATAAATTCATAGTTGGATATGGAATAGAAAAATCTTGATGTTGATATTGTTCTTTAAAATATTTTTTTAAAAGTAATAAAGATTTAATAATATTGCACATAATTTCAATACTATTAATACCATGGTTAGAATTACTAGAATGTCCAGTGTCACCAATGACTTTAATTGAATATGACACATGGCCTTTATGCGCGTTAATTAATTTTAAAGATGTTGGTTCGCCAATTATTATACAATCTGGTTTAATAGTAGTAGATTGTGCAAAATTTTTAGCTCCAGACATATCTGTTTCTTCATTGGCAGTGGCAAGGATATAAATTGGTTTAGTTATTTTTTTTGTATTAATAGAAGATATTACATCTAATACAAAAGCAAAAAAACCTTTCATATCTACTGTTCCTAATCCATAAAATTTATTATCATTTTGAGTTAATGTAAAGGGATCTTTTGTCCATGTATTTTCATCAAAGTCTACAGTATCTGAATGTCCAGATAATAGTAGTCCTCCATTTCCTGAACCAATAGAAGCTAACATATTAAATTTGTTAGTATGAGGAATTTGATAATTTTTTATTGAAAAATTTAAATCATAAAAGTAATTAGATAATAAATCGATAAAACTTTTATTGCTTTGATCCAGGGATTTATTATGGCTGCTAATCGTAGGAATTTTAATTAGTGATTTGTAAACTTCAATAAAATCAGGTATTTTTTTTTTCATAATAGAATTTCTTAAACTTATATCACGGTGAAATTAAAAATATTTTATTCATAAATAGATGATTCATCAATATATTAATAGTATAAGATATATTTTTTTATAAATTTAACATTTTATTTGATTTATTTTATTTAAGGCTTATTAATTTTATGTTGAATGTGTTAATTGTTGGTGCTAGTGGATATGCTGGTGCAGAATTAGTCAATTATATAAATTGTCATACGTTCGCTAACTTAAAAAAAATATTTGTCTCAAAAAATAGTTTAGATATAGGTAAATTATTTTCAGATGTTCATCCACAATTTAAAAATATTATAGATTTACGATTTGAAGCCATAAGTGAATCTTTTTTAATTGAAAATAATATTGATGCAGTTTTTTTGGCAACAGATCATGATGTTAGTCATTCTTTAGTTCCTTCTTTTTTATCTGCGGGTTGTGTTGTTTTTGATCTTTCTGCAGCTTATAGAATGAAAAATAGTACTATATATTTAAAGTATTATAATTTTATTCATCAGCATAAAGAACTTTTAAAAAACTCTGTTTATGGATTGGCAGAATGGAAAGAAAAAAAAATAAAAAAAGCAAATTTAATTGCAGTACCTGGATGTTATGCCACTTGCATTCAATTAGCTTTAAAACCTCTTATAAAAGAAAACGTTCTTTGTCGTGCAAATATGCCAATTATTAATGCTATTAGTGGTGTTAGCGGTGCTGGTAGAAAAGCTAATTTAAATAATAGCTTTTGTGAAGTAAGTTTGCAACCATATAATGTTTTTACCCATCGCCATACTCCTGAAATTATAGAAAAGTTAGGTGTTCCAGTACTTTTTATTCCCCATTTAGGTTCTTTTCCAAGAGGTATAATTGCTACTATTACATGTAAATTAAACTCTTGTATCAAGACAGTTGATATGTATAACATTTTTTATAAATTTTATGGTAAGAAACCATTAATTCGCATATATGAAAAATATTTACCAAGTATTAAGGCGGTTGAAAAGCAACCATTTTGTGATATTGGATTTATAATTAAGGATAACTATATGGTAATTGTAACAGCTGAAGATAATTTGTTAAAGGGCGCAGCTGCTCAGGCAATACAGTGTTTTAATATTCGTTTTGGTTTTTCTGAAACAGAATCAATTCTTTAATGAATAATGAGATATTTATGATAAACCCTTTAGTTATTAAATTAGGTGGAGTTCTTTTAGAAAGTGATAATGCTATGGTGAATTTTTTTGAAGCTTTAGTAGATTATCAGAAATCCTATAAACGTCATATGTTAATAATTCATGGAGGAGGTCGTTTAATTGATAATTTAATGAAAAAACTCTCTTTACCAGTTATAAAAAAAAATGGATTACGTATTACTCCATCTGAACATATTAATGTTATTACAGGCGCATTAGCTGGAACTGCTAATAAAACTTTACTTGCATGGGCATTAAAATATAAGATAAATGCTGTTGGATTATGTTTAGCAGATGGAAATAGTGTTACTGTAGAAAAGTTAGATCAAGATTTAGGTCATGTTGGAAAAGCAACACCAGGTTCGCCGTTATTTTTAACAAAACTCTTTGAACAAGGCATTTTACCAATTATTAGTTCTATAGGTATTACTTATGATGGCTTATTAATGAATGTAAATGCTGATTTAGCAGCAACAGCATTGGCAACTACTTTGAAAGCTCATTTAGTTTTATTATCTGATATTAGTTCTATATTAGATGGAAAAGGACAAAGAATTAAAGAAGTTAATACTGTTCAAGCAGAACAATTGATTGCTCAAGGAATTATTACTAATGGTATGATTGTGAAAGTAAATGCAGCTTTAGAAGCTGCGCGGATTTTACATAGACCAGTAGATATAGCTAGTTGGCAAAACGCAGAGGAATTGAAATTATTGTTTAATGGTATAAATATTGGTACCCGTGTCTTTTTATAACTTTATAATAAATATATAGTAGGCTTAAAAAATGATTAGAAAAAAAAACAATAAAATTGTTTTAGCATATTCTGGTGGTTTAGATACTTCAGCAATTATTCCATGGCTTAAGGAAAACTATGATTTTGAAGTTATTGCTTTTGTAGCCGACATAGGACAATCTAAAGAAGATTTAAGTGGAATTGAAAAAAAATCGTTAGAGTCTGGTGCATCCAGTTGTCATGTTTTTGATTTAAAAGAAGAATATATAGAAAATTATGTCTATCCTGTTTTGAAAACTGGCGCGTTATATGAAGGGAGCTATTTATTAGGAACAGCTATGGCTAGACCTGTTATTGCAAAAAAACAAGTAGAGCTAGCATTGAACATTGGAGCAAGTTCATTATGTCATGGTGCTACTGGAAAAGGTAATGATCAAGTTCGATTTGAAATGGCTTACGCAGCATTAGCTCCAGATTTAAATGTAATTGCACCATGGCGTGAATGGAATCTTAATTCGAGAGAATCATTGTTAAAATATTTACATGAAAGAAATATCCCTATAACAGCAACATTAGAAAAAATATATAGTAAAGATGAAAATGCCTGGCATATTTCAACAGAAGGAGGTTTACTTGAGAATCCTTGGAATCAGTCTAATGAAGATTGCTGGAATTGGACAGTAGATCCAGAAGATGCTCCAGAAAAACCTGAGTATGTTTTATTGGGAATAAAAGAAGGTTGCGTAATATCTGTTAATAATAAAAAATTAAACCCATTGAAATGTGTAGAAGTATTAAATGATTTGGGTTCCAAACATGGAATTGGTAGAATTGATATTGTTGAAAATAGATTAATTGGGATGAAATCTAGAGGATGCTATGAAACGCCAGGCGGTACTATTATTACAACAGCTATAAAAGCAATTGAACAGTTGGTATTAGATCGTGAAAGTTTTCACTGGAGAACAAAGTTAGGTTTGGAAATGTCATCTGTTATTTATGATGGACGCTGGTTTTCTCCGATAAGAAAATCTATACAGGCAGCAGCGAATTCATTAGCGTCTGAAATAACTGGAGAGGTTATATTAAAATTATATAAAGGTAACGCAATAGCTGTTCAAAAAAAATCTCCTAATTCATTATACTCCGAGGAATATGCTACTTTTGGTAAAGATCAAGTTTATAATCAATCTGATGCAGATGGTTTTATTCGTCTTTTTTCTCTTTCTTCAAGAATACGTGCAAAAAATAAATTAAAATAGTTTTTGTAAAAATGTATAAATATTTTTCTAATATATTACATTTTATTTTCTGTTTACATTTTTTATTATAGAGATAATATATGGCACTTTGGGGTGGACGATTTATTAACAATTCTCATAAATTATTTAAAGAATTTAATGCATCTTTATCTTTTGATTATATTTTAGCAGAAGAAGATATAATTGCTTCGATTGCTTGGTCTAAAACTTTAGTGAAAAGCAACATTATTACTAAAACAGAACAAATAACAATAGAATCTGCACTCCTTGAAATTCTAACAGAAGTTAAAGATAACATAAAAAATATTCTTTCAAGCAATTGTGAAGACATTCATAGTTGGGTTGAGGAGCAACTGATTAATAAAATTGGTTCATTAGGAAAAAAATTACATACTGGTCGCAGTAGAAATGATCAAATTACCACCGATTTAAAATTATGGTGTAGAAAACAAGTTAATCTTTTATTGGAAAATCTTATCGAGTTGCAAAAAACTTTTATTTTCATAGCAGATTCTAATCATGATACTATTATGCCAGGATATACACATTTACAAAGGGCTCAACCTATTACCTTTGCTTATTGGTGTTTGGCTTATGTTGAAATGTTAAGACGTGATGTCAGTCGTTTAAAAGATGTTTTAAAACGATTAAATATAAGTCCTCTTGGTTCTGGTGCTCTTTCTGGAACAGCGTGGAATATTGATCGTGAAGAATTGGCTTTATCGATGGGGTTTGATTCTGCAACTAATAATGGACTAGATAGTGTTTCTGATAGAGATTATATAGTTGAACTATTGTCATGTGCATCAATTAGTATGATGCATTTATCACGATTTTCTGAAGATGTAATTTTTTTTAATTCTGGTGAAGCTAATTTTATCGAATTATCGGATTCTATTACATCAGGTTCATCGTTAATGCCTCAAAAAAAAAATCCAGACGCATTAGAGATAATTCGTTCTAAATGTGGTCGTGTTCATGGTTCTTTGATTTCTATTTTAGTGATTTTAAAATCTCTTCCTTTATCATATAATAAAGATATGCAAGAAGATAAAGAAGGTTTATTTGATTCAATAAAAACTTGGAATGATTGTTTGCGCATAGCAATTTTGGTTTTAAAAAATATCAAAATAAAAAGAAAATCATGTCGTAAAGCTGCGGAAGAAGGCTATTCTAATGCAACAGAGATTGCAGATTATTTAGTAAAGAAAGGAGTAACGTTTCGTGAGGCACATAATATATCTGGTCAATTAGTATTGCGTGCAATTAGTGAAAAAAAGTCTTTAAATGATTTAGAATTATCTATATTTAAAACTTATAGCAATCTTATTGAAAATGACATATATGGAAATATTACTTTAGAATCTTGTCTTCAAAAAAGGTTATCAAAAGGAGGTGTTGCACCATCTCAAGTTTATCAAGAAATTATAAAAGCAAAAAAAAGATTAAATATTTTTTAACGTATTTTTAGAAATATAAGCATATTATATTATTTATAGTTGTTAACTGGCATTTAAAAATTATTTAAATGCTAAGTTAATAAACTTATAAAATATAGGAAACATAATTTATGCAAGATGTAGTATTTTTTTTTAATGAACACATTATACTTTGTAGTATATGGTTTTTTTCTTTTATTGCCGTCATTTTTTTTATGACTAAAAATATTTTTTTAAAATCTAAAATAATTAATAATTTTCAGGCAATCGAGTTAATAAATCGAGACAAAGCAATTATAATTGATACTCGTTCTAAAGAATCTTTTAAAACAGGTCATATTATGAATTCTATTAATATTCCATTGAAAAATATTTTCTTAGGCGATATCGAAGAAGTGCAAATATATAAAATATCTCCTATTATTCTCATATTAAATGATACATATAGCGAAAATAAATGTATTCAAGAATTTTTGAAACATGGATTTAAATATGTTTATATTCTAAAAAATGGTATATATTATTGGGATACAGAACATCTCCCACTCGTTGTAAAAAATAAATAATTTAAAAAAATTATTTTTTTGATGATTTTTTATAAATTAATGAAATTAAAAAATATCAACTTGTATGTATTTATCATTTTTTTGGATAATTTATGTTAGAAGAAAAAAAAAAACAAGAATCTTTTGAAATACAACGTATTTATATAAAAGATGCTTCTTTTGAAGCACCGCATACACCAAATATTTTTCATATTAATTGGGCACCTATGATTAAATTTAATCTAAATACCAGTGCTAAAAAAATAGAAAAAAATATTTTTGAAGTTATTTTAAAAATTAGAGTTGCAGTAAAAATTAAAGAGGATTTAGTTTTTTTATGCGATGTTGATCAAGCCGGAATTTTTTTTATTTCAAATTTAAATGAAGAAAAATTAAAACATTGTTTATATTCTTATTGTCCTAATATTCTATTTCCTTATGCTCGATCATGCATATCTAATTTGATATCTTATGGTAGTTTTCCGCAGATAAATCTTGCACCTATTAACTTTGATGCTCTTTATCATGATCATATTAAATCAGAAAAAAAGCATACACAAAACAATGAATTATAAATGCATTTATTTTTTACGAGATAAGAAAAAATAACTTTTTGCAAAAATTTTAAAAATATTCTATGGAGAAAAATATGTATGTTTTAGAAATATCAAAAATATGGAATACAATACTTTATGAGGTTACTTTATTATTGAAAAAAGAACCAATTTTATCAGATTTTTATAAAAATAGTGTATTGCAACATCAAAGTTTAATTAGTTCTTTAAGCTACATCTTAGCAAATAAATTATCTACATCTCTTATTTCTGAAAAGACGATTCAAAGTGTATTTTATGATATTTATGTAAATAATTCTTCTATATTAAATTTTTTAGTGCGAGATATTAAAGCGGTATTACAACGAGATCCAGCAGTCAAAGATTATTTGACTCCTTTACTTTATTTAAAAGGTTTTCACGCATTAGAAGCTTATAGAATAAGTCATTATCTTTGGAATATAAAAAAACAATCATTATCTATATACTTGCAAAGCAGAATCTCTTCTGAGTTTTCAGTTGATATTCATCCCGCTGCATATATTGGATCTGGTGTAATGCTTGATCATGCAACTGGTATTGTTATTGGAGAAAGTGTAATTATAGAAGATGATGTATCAATTTTCCATTCAGTTACTTTAGGAGGAACTGGTAAAAATTTTAGTAAAAATAGACATCCAACGATTCGAAAAGGAGTTATTATAGGTGCTGGAGCAAAAATATTAGGGAATATTGAAGTAGGTTTAGGAGCAAAAATAGGTGCAGGTTCAATAGTTTTAAAAAATGTTCCTTCATATGCAACAGTTGTTGGAGTACCAGCTAAAATTGTTAATAAATTAGACAGAAAAAGATATTCTTCTCAAAAAAGAAAAATAATTTATCATGCATAAGTATAAATACTTTTTTAATTTATTTTTTGATTTTACATAAAATAAAAACTTCTGTTTTTATTAATACAATTATAGTGGATACACTAATATTAGTACAGAAGCTTTATTTTATATTCAATATTCTATTTTAATCGTCCAAAAAACTACGCAATACTTCTGATCGGCTTGGATGACGTAGTTTTCTAAGTGCTTTCGCTTCTATTTGACGTATTCTTTCTCGAGTAACATCAAATTGTTTTCCAACTTCTTCAAGAGTATGATCGGTATTCATATCTATTCCGAAACGCATGCGTAGTACTTTTGCTTCGCGAGCTGTTAGACCTGATAAAACATCATGAGTCGCTGAACGAAGACTTTCGGATGTAGCGGAATCTAATGGTAATTCTAAAGTAGTATCTTCAATAAAGTCACCTAAATGTGAATCATCGTCATCTCCAATAGGTGTTTCCATTGAGATTGGTTCTTTAGCTATTTTTAATACTTTTCTAATTTTATCTTCAGGAATAAGCATTTTTTCAGATAATTCTTCTGGGGTTGGTTCTCGACCTATTTCTTGCAGCATTTGTCTAGAAATACGATTAAGTTTATTGATTGTTTCGATCATATGAACTGGAATACGAATAGTACGAGCTTGATCAGCAATAGAACGAGTAATTGCTTGTCGAATCCACCAAGTGGCATAAGTTGAAAATTTATAACCACGACGGTATTCAAATTTATCTACAGCTTTCATTAAACCAATATTTCCTTCTTGAATTAAATCTAAAAATTGTAAACCTCTATTAGTATATTTTTTTGCAATAGAAATTACTAATCTTAAATTTGCTTCTACCATTTCTTTTTTTGCTCTTCTAGCTTTTGATTCCCCAATAGACATTCTTTTATTAATATCTTTTACTTCTTCAATTGTTAAACCTGTTTCTTTTTCTATTTGAATCAATTTCTCTAAACTAAAAAAAACATCTTTTTGAACTTTTTTTAAATTTTCAGACCATGGTTGGTTTGAGTTTTGTTCTTTTATGAACCAAATATTATTAATTTTTTTTATTGGAAAAATTTTAATGAAGTTTTTTTTTGGCATTTTGCATATTTCAACACATAATTTTATAATAATTCTTTCTTGTATTCGAACTCTTTCCATCATATGTCGCATGTTATTCACTAAATGATCAAATTGTTTTGGAACTAAGCGAAATTGTTTAAAAACTTCTGAAAGATTATAAATTTCTAATAATGAGTCTTTATGTGTTCTATTTTTACTTTTAATTGTATTATTAGTATTATTATATTGAACGCGTAATTCAGAAAATTTTTCATTAGCTAACTCTGGATCAATACTATTATCATCTTCATGATGTTCTTGATTATGCTCTTCATCTTCTTCATTGTTTTGTTCTTCATCTAATAGTTCAGAGCCTATATGAATAGCTGCAGGAGAAAAAATTTCTTCTACATTAGGATCTACAAAACCTGTTATGATATCTGATAATCGTATCTGACCAGTTTTAACATGATCATATTGTTCGAGAAGATACGTAATGGCTTCAGGATATTCTGAGACTGAGCATTGGACTTGATTAATACCTTCTTCAATACGTTTAGCTATATCAATTTCTCCTTCTCGTGTTAGTAGTTCAACAGTTCCCATTTCTCTCATATACATTCGAACAGGATCAGTAGTTCGTCCTAATTCAGATTCGACACTAGATAGTACTTGTGTTGCTGCTTCAACTGCATCTTCATCTGTATCTGTATTAATCTCATTTAATATTAGATCGTCAGCGTCAGGTGCTTCTTCAACTACTGGAATACCCATATCATTAATCATTTGAATGATATCATCAATTTGTTCAGAATCAATAATATCTTCGGGTAAATGATCATTAACTTCAGAATAGGTTAAATATCCTTGCTCCTTACCATGTGTGACAAGCAGCTTAAGTTGCGATTGTGGATTTTGATCCATAATAAGGTATCCAGATTTTATTAATTTGATGAATATTAATTGACTTTTTTTGTCAATAATAATGAAATTATCTTAAATTTTTAAAGATATTAAGAAATATTTTAAATAGTGAATATATCTTTTAAAGAATTTAACACTATTTTTTTGATAATGCTTTATTAATAGACCAAATTTCTTTTTTTTCATTCATTTTTAATCCTTGTATTCTTTCTTTAGCAATTAGATATTCTTGTCTTTTTTCAAGAATTTTATTATATATATTCATTAACAAATCTAAAAACATATTTTGAATTTCTTCTTGAATTATCATGAGATCCCATCTTGATAAAATTTTTAAAATATTAATTATTTCTGTATGTCTGTATAATTCTAATAGTTGACCAGTATTAATATTAGGGTTTTCAATACAAGTCTGTAATATTTCTAAAAAAATAGGCAGTCCTTTTATTTTAAAATTTTTAAATTTTGTAATTGAAGGAGCTATTTTTGCTAAGCTAGGATTTTGTAAAAGGAGTCCTATTAAAGTACGCATTGGAGTACGCTTAATTTGAAAATTTGGTTTTTGAATTTTTTTCATTTCTTTTTCATGTAAAAATTTTTCAAATTGATTATCATCTAAAATTCCTATCATTCTAGCTAACATTTGGCGTAAATAAATTCTTATTGTATCACTCGAAATAGTATTTATTAAAGGTAAAGCGCGCACGCTTAAATAAAATTTATCATCATTAGATGCTAAATTAATATTTTTTAATATATTTTTAAAAAAAAATTTTGACATAGTAATTGCATTGTCAATACGTATTTGAAATTTTTCTTTACCTTCTTTTCTAATGATTGTATCTGGATCTTCATTATTAGGTAGTAAGATAAATTTTAATGTTTTTTTATCAGATATGTATGGCAATGCTTTTTTTAAAGTTTGCCAAGCCGCATTTTTCCCTGCATGATCACCATCATAGCAATATATAATTACATCAGTATTTTGAAAGAGAAGTTGAATGTGTTCACTTGTTATGGAAGTGCCTAATATAGAGACTGCGTGATTAATATTATATTGTGTTAATGTTATAACATCAATATATCCTTCAACAACTAATAAATATACGGGTTTTGAACATTTTTTTTTAACTTGATATAATCCATAAATTTGCTTTCTTTTCAGGAAAACATCTGTTTCAGGTGAATTAAGATATTTTGGTAAAAAATTGTTTAATGCACGACCTCCAAAACCTACAATTCTACCATGATGATCTTGTATAGGAAATATTATACGACCTTGAAATCGATCATATAGACATCCTTTTTTATTAATAGAAATAATATTATAAACTAATAGTTCTTTTTCAAGTTCTTGATCTATATTCAGTTTTTTATTGAAATTACTCCATTTCAAACTAGAAAATCCAATTAAAAAACAATCAATCATTTTTTTATTAATACCTCTACCAGACAAATATTTATTGGCTGAGTCAGTAAGATTTAAATTTTTTTTATATAATTTACATATTTTCTCCATTAATAAATATAGTTTTTGTTTTTTATAATAAATATTATTTTGTATGATATTTTCAAATGGTATTTCAATGCCATGAATCATTGATAGTTCTTCAATGCTTTCTACAAAACTTAAATTTTCGTACTGAATTAAAAAATCAATTGCATTTCCATGTGCATTACATCCAAAACAATAGTAAAATTGTTTCTCATGGCTTACAGTAAAAGATGGAGTTTTATCATGATGAAAAGGACAGTTAGTTTGATAATTTTTACCATATTTTTTTAATGTTAGACGTGTGTTAATTAATTCTACGATATTTGTGCGAAATAGCAATTCGGTGATAAAATATTTAGGTATTTTCCCAGACATATAATTTTGTAAACATAGAATTGATTTCCGTTCTTAAAGAAGAACGGTTTTTTTAGTTGTTTTATTTTTTTGAATTATATTTAGTACATGCGAATATGTCTTGCATTTTCTCGTGTAAGTTTTTTTGCGAGACGTTTAACAGCTGAAGCTTTAGCACGTTTACGTTCAGTAGTTGGTTTTTCATAAAATTCTCTTCGACGAATTTCTGCTAAAATACCAGCTTTTTCACAAGATCTTTTAAAGCGACGAAGTGCTACATCAAATGGTTCATTTTCACGTACTTTGATTATTGGCATTTAATACTTACCTCAATTATTCATTTTTATTAGAGTGAAAAATATAAAAATATATTTGGGACAATAGATCCTATATCAATCAGTGTAATATTGTAAAGTATCATTTTTTTGTATTTAATATACTTCAAATAAAATTTTACATATTCTAATTTATTTAGAATGACATCATTTTAAAAATCGTATGAAATGTATTTTTTCTCATTTTAGAAATTTAATGTAGAGGTTTAAACTTATGAGAATATTAGGTATTGAAACTTCTTGTGATGATACCGGTATAGCTATTTATGACACTAAAAAAGGATTATTAATAAATGAAATATACAATCAAAGAAAATTAAATAATACACATGGAGGTATTATTCCAGAATTAGCATCTCGCGAACATATGACAGCGATGATTCTTTTGTTAAATAAAATATTTAAAAAGCAAAATATTTCTGAATTTATCGATATTATTGCCTATACTGCTGGACCTGGTTTAGTTGGTTCGTTATTAGTAGGTGCTACATTTGCTTGCTCATTAGGATTATCTTTAAATATACCAGTTTTACCAGTTAATCATATGGAAGCACATTTACTATCTCCAATGTTAGAATTTAAGTTCATTAAATTTCCATTTATTGCATTATTAGTATCAGGCAAACATACACAAATTATTGGTGCTTATAGATTAGGTGAATATGAAATACTTGGAAATTGTTTAGATGATGCAGTAGGTGAAGCGTTTGATAAGACGGCAAAATTGTTGGGATTAAAATATCCAGGTGGTGTTGAATTATGCAAACTTGCATGTCAGGGAATTAAAAACTATTTTTACTTCCCCCGTCCCATGATACGTCATCCTAATTTAAATTTTAGTTTTTCGGGTTTAAAAACTTTTGCAGCTCAAAAAATAAATAATTGCAATCAAACCATGCAAGAAAGAGCTAATATTGCAAGAGCTTTTGAAGATGCGGTTATTGATATATTACTAATTAAAACAAAAAAAGCATTAAAACAAAAAAACTGGAAACGTTTAGTTATAGCAGGTGGTGTTAGTGCAAACTATAACTTACGTAAAAGATCTGAACAAATGGTTAAAAAGAATTTTAATGGACAAGTTTTTTATTCTAGTTTGAAACTATGTACAGATAATGGCGCTATGATTGCATATCTTGGTTCATTGCGTCATAAAGAAGCGAAAAATCCTCAATTAGACATATTAGTAAAACCAAAATGGTCTATAAGCGATTTGTCTTTTTAATGTAAAAAATTAAGTCTTTTATGGTTAACACTTGCATTTTTTTGTTTTTAGAAAATTTTATTACTTCAGGTGTACGAGCCATAGTTCCATCTTTATTAGTTAATTCACAAATCACTCCGGCGGGTTTAAAACCTGCTAAAGAAACAATTTCAACAGCAGCTTCTGTGTGTCCTGCTCTAGATAAAATTCCACCTTTATGAGCCCTTAAAGGAAAGACGTGTCCTGGTCTATTTAAGTCGCTAGGTTTAGCGTCATCAGCCATAGCGGTTTTAATTGTAGTTAGTCTATCTTTAGCGGACACACCAGTAGAAATTCCTTTTGAAGCTTCTATTGTCACTGTAAATCCAGTTCGATATACACTAGTATTTTTTTTTACCATCATAGGCAAATTAAGTTGTTTTCGTTTAGATTCAGTTATGCAAAGACATACTATTCCGCTACCATATCGAATAGTTAAAGCCATTTGTTCTACTGTCATATTTTCACATGCAAAAACAAGATCGCCTTCGTTTTCACGTTTTTCATCATCTAATATAATAACACCTTGACCAGATTGCAAAGCCAATATTGCTTTTTTAATTCGTTCTATAGGTGTTCCAAATTTAGATAGAAGTGATTGATTCATTATATAAATCTTAATAAGGTTGAATTATTTAAAAAATCATTTTTTTTCAAAAAAAAATTTTAGTTGATTTTTTATATTTTTTTGAATTTATTTTATAAAATTAGCATCAATAATTAATATATTATATATTGAATTAAATTGAAGAGCAATGTAGAAATTTTTATTTTTAATAATATCTCTACTTATTAATTCGTAAATATTTGAAATAATATTTTCGTATGAAATTTTATTTAAATGAATTATCGTATAAATTTTTTAAAAATATAAAGATATACGTTATTTTTTTTATTGATAGTTTAACACTGAGTTTAACTCGTTGATAGTTAATGTTTCAGTACCTATTTTTTGTATAACTACACTGGCTCCAATATTAGCATAAAAACATGCTTCTTCTAAAGAATATCCTGTTCCTAAAGACGCTGCGATTATTGCAATTACTGTATCTCCTGCACCAGTTACATCAGGAGCTATTTTAGATATAGCAGGAAAATGTATTGGTTTTTTTTCTCTTTGAAATAAAGTCATTCCATTCTGAGAGCGAGTAACTAATAATGCTGATAACTTTAGTTCATATAATAATTTGATTCCTCTTTGTAAAATTTCATTTTCTCTATGACACTTTCCAACTATTTTTTCAAATTCAGAAAGATTGGGTGTTAATAAACTAGCTCCTGAATATTTTTTGAAATCGATTCCTTTAGGATCTATAAGTATTGGGATGGACATTTTTTTTGCAAAGCTAATTATTTTTTTTATATCAACTAAAGTACCTTTTGCATAATCTGATAGTACTAAAATTTTAAAATATGATAATGAATTCATAATTTTTTGGTGTAATAAATTTATTTTTGTAGAAATATATTTTTCTTGAAAATCTACTCGAATTAATTGTTTGTTTTCTGATAAAATTCTAATTTTAGTAATGGTTTTATTTTTTTTTATAGAAATTAAATCGCAATAAATTCTAACATGATTCATAAGTTTTTTTAGCAGTAATCCTTCGTTATCCATACCAACAAAACCAATTATTTTAGAATAACCTCCAATTTCCGCAATATTTTTAGCTACGTTTGCAGCGCCTCCCGGTTGTTCTATAGTTTTATGAATAGGTGCTACTGGTGTTAATTGTTCAGACAGCATATAGTGGTTTTTACTGTACCAATAACAGTCTAGTATAAGATCTCCAACTACTAGAACAAGAGAATTTTTAAAACTAATTAATTTTTTTTTCATAATGTTATCTCTGATCAGTTTAAATAATTTAAAAAGATTAAATGTGAAATATTTTTTAAAAAAATATTAATAACTGTAAATTTGATAAAATATTTTTTTATATATTATATAAAATATTATTACAATATTTAATTGTTGAAAACGATAAATAATAAATATTTATATAAATGATTCTATTTTTTTATTATAGAATAAAATTCTATTTTTTAGTATGAGAAAATTATCATGAAAATATATTTAGTAGGTGGGGCTATTCGTGACTCCTTGCTGAATTTACCTGTCAAAGATAAAGATTGGGTAGTAGTTGGTGGTACAGAAAAAATGTTATTAGAAAAAAACTTCCAACAAGTTGGAAAAGATTTTCCAGTTTTCTTGCATCCAGAAACACATGAAGAATATGCTTTGGCAAGAAAAGAAAGAAAATCTGGCAAGGGATATACTGGTTTTGAAACTAATTCTGATTCTAATGTTACTTTAGAAGAAGATTTAGTAAGACGAGATTTGACGATTAATGCTATTGCTCAAGATCAAAATGGTAATTATATCGATCCTTTTAAAGGGAAAAAAGATATAGAACATCGTTTGATACGACATGTTTCAGAAGCTTTTACTGAAGATCCATTGCGCGTATTACGAGCAGCAAGATTTGCTGCTTCTTTAGTTCATTTAGGATTTACAATTGCAAAAGAAACTATGTTATTAATGTGCATGATAGTAAAAAAAAAGGAGTTGTTATATTTGACTTCAAATAGAATATGGAATGAAACTGAGAAAGCTTTTAAAACTTCTAATCCTCATGTATATTTTCAAGTGTTGTATTCTTGCAATGCATTACATTGTTTTTTTCCAGAAATGTATTTTTTATATGAGGAAAAATTTTTTTTAAAAAATTCTTATGTCAATCCTTTGTATAATAAAAATCTAGTATTAATGGGGTTAGCTAAAATTTCATTATATAATAAAGATGTTGATATTCGTTTTTCTTATTTATGTCAATTTTTATCAATCAATCTTATACATAAAAATTATTCGAAAATATTTTTTGATTCACGTTCTGCTGCGATTGTGAAAAGTTTATGTAAACGTTTTAATATTCCATCTTGTATTAGAGATATAGCTGTTTTAAATACCGGTTTTTACTTTTTTTTGAATACTATTAATTATCAATCATCTAAAAATATTATAAATTTATTTTCAAAAATTGATGCTTGGCGAAAACCAGAACGTATTGAAAAATTAGCATTTCTAAGTAATTTTAATTTTTTGAAAAAGTTTAAGTCTGAGTTTTTTTATCTCAAATCTGGTTTTTTTTTAAAAAAATATTTTTCTATTGTACAAAGTGTTTCTATTAAATTAATTTTAAAAAAAGGATTTAAAGGTTATGCAATAAAAAATGAATTAATGCGTTTAAGGATTAAAAAATTAGAGTTTTGGCGTTTAAAAAACATTAAAAATGATATTTATCTATAAAAAAATAATTTTGAAATTAGATTCTAAATTAATTAATAAAATAGATTAAAATAGCTGTTATAAAACGATATATTCCAAAAAATATCAGTGATATTTTATTGATCACTTGTAATAATTTTTTTATGCATGATAAAGAGACTATAAAAGAGATTATAAATCCAATAAAAAATATTGGAATTTCTGATATTTTAACATCACTTATATTATTAATAAAATCAAGAAAAGATGCTCCCATTATTAATGGGATAGATATTATAAAAGAAAATTCTATTGCAACTGATCGTTTAATTCCTAATAGTATTCCAGTTGCTATAGTAATTCCCGCCCTCGAAAATCCAGGATATAGACAAAAAATTTGAAGTAAACCAATAATTGTAGATTGAAATAAACTAATATCGTTAATATTATATGTACTATATTTTTTAGGTTTAAATATTTCGGCTATTATTAAAAATATACCACCTAATATTAATGAATACATAACATTCTGTATGTTAAATAATAGTTTAATTTGTTTATAAAATATTAACCCAAAAAAGATTGTAGGAAAAATAGCAATAATAATGTGAATGATTTTTGTTTTTATTTTTTTATTTTTATTGTTTAGATTGAAATTTATAATTGTTAAAATTTTTTGATGAAAAAAATATAATATTGATAATACAGAACCAAATTCAATGAATATTTCTAATATTTTTGTATTGTTATTTTCTATTCCTAACCAATGAGAAGCTATAATCATATGTGCTGTAGAAGAGATAGGAAGAAATTCTGTTATTCCTTCTATTATTCCAATAATAACAGAAGTAACAACTTGATATAAATCAAGCATTTTTTTTCCATATAAATTGTTTAAGATTAATAATGTATGTATTAAAACGGTACTAAATAATATAGCACCGTTTTTATATTGAAAATCAATGATATAAAGTTATAATAACTGTCTTTCCAGCAATAATAGTTCCAGACGATTTTTTTATTTTTTTAAAATTCTCCATATTAGATATTACTACAGGAGTTAAAATAGACTGCGCTTTTTCTGTGAGAAATTTTAAATCAAATATAATAATTTCATCTCCTATTTTTACTTTTTGATTGTCCTGTGCTATTTTTTTAAAACCTTTTCCTTGTAATTTTACGGTATCAATTCCAAAATGTACAAATAATTCCACGTTATCTTCTGAAACAATTGAAAAAGCATGCATAGTTTCAAAGATTTTTCCAATTGTCCCGTTTACTGGTGCAAGTATTTGATTTCCTGATGGTTTTATAGCAATTCCATCTCCTACAATTTTTTTAGAAAACACAAGATCGGGTACATCTTCTATGTTTATTATATCACCTGATAAAGGTGCGATAATTTCTATTTTTTTAGAAAAATTAGTTTTTTTACTGCTAAAAAAATCAGAAAAGAAACTCATTTTTTTCTCCTAAATACTTTTTTTGTCTTTTATAATACTTCTATTTATTAATGATTAACAAATGTTTCTAGTAAATGGAGTATTTCCCTAGTAGTAGGTAGTGTTAATGCTTTTTGTGCTAATTTTTGAGCATCGTGAAAAGATGTTTTGCGAATAATTTCTTTAATTTTAGGAATGCTTATTGAACTCATGCTAAATTCATCTAATCCCATCCCTAGTAATAGAATAGTAGCACGTTCATCTCCAGCAAGCTCTCCGCACATACCAGTCCATTTTCCGTTCAAATGTGAAACATCGATAACTTGTTTAATTAATTTTAAAACGGATGGGTTCATGGGATTATAAAGATGTGAAATTAAATCATTACCTCTATCAACAGCTAAGGTGTATTGTGTTAAATCGTTTGTTCCAATACTAAAAAAATCTACTTCTTTTATTAAATATTCTGCGATTATAGCTGATGCTGGAGTTTCTATCATAATTCCAATGTTAATATTTTTATCAAATGGTATATTATTATTATTTAATTGGTTTTGAAGTTTTTTAATTTCTAATTTTAAGATTCTAATCTCTTCTACTGATATTATCATAGGAAATAGAATATGTATTTTTCCAAAAGCAGAAGCTTTAAGAATGGCATTCAACTGTGCATGTAATATTTCTTTTCGATCCATCGAGATTCGTATAGCACGCCATCCAAGAAAAGGATTTTCTTCTTTAGGTAAATTCATATAAGGAAGTTCTTTATCTCCGCCAATATCCATTGTTCTAATAATAACAGATTTGTTTTCCATCACTTGGGCAATTTTTTTATATGCTTCAAATTGTTCATTTTCAGTAGGCAATGAATTTCTACCCATGAATAAAAATTCAGTTCGATAAAGACCAATGCATTCAGCACCATTTCTTTTTGCAGAATCAACATCTTTCAGGTTGCCAATATTAGAACCTATTTTAACATTATGTCCGTCAATAGTTGTAGCGGGTAAATTCTTTAAAATTATTAATCTATTTTTTTTAGAAATATATTTCTTTTTTATTTTTTCTTTTTGTTTAATTAGTTGATTTAGTGGATTTATAAAAATTTCATTATTAATAGAATCTAAAATAATATAATCATTATTTTTTACTATTTGTGTAATGTTTCCAGTTCCTACAATTGCAGGGATTTCTAAAGATCTAGCCATAATGGAGGTATGTGACGTTCTACCTCCTAAATCAGTAATAAAGCCTAAAATATATTCTAGATTAATTTGTGCTGTTTCAGAAGGAGTTAAGTCTTTTGCAATTAAAATTACTTCACTATTTATATTATTTAAATCAATAATATTTAGGTTAAGTATATTTTTTAATAAACGACTTCCAATATCTCTAACATCAATTGCTCTATTTTTTAAATATTCATCTTCTAGTTCTTCTAGAGCTTTTGCTTGTCCTTCAATAATTAATTCACTAGCTGCTGCAGCAGATATATTTCTTTCTTGTATTAAAGCAATTATTTCTTTTTCTAATTCTTCATCTTCGAGAAACATTATATGACCTTCAAAGATGCTTTCTTTTTTTTCTCCAAATTTCTCTCTTGTTTTTGTTTTTATTTTTGTTAGTTGTTCTATTGATTTTTTTCTACCTTCAAAAAATCTCTCTATTTCTGTTGTAATATTTTTAATAGCAATTGTTTTCCGGTTAATAACAATTTTTTCTTCTTTTAATAAAAGAGCTTTTCCAAAAGCTATACCCGGTGATGCTAAAATGCCTGAAATCATAACATTACCTTTAATAATAAAGTTTATCTATTCAGAGATGGAAATATGATATATCAGGCGAATATATTTTTTTTATAAAACAAGTTAGAAGTTATTTTTTTGCGCAACTTCTGGAGTTTTGTAAAAAATAATAAATTATTCTAATTCTGTCATGATAATAGATAAATGTTTAATAGCTTGTTCTTCATCTTTACCTTCAGCTGATAGCGTAACAAGACTTCCTTTTATCAAACCTAATGTCTGAATTTTAAACAAACTTTTTGCATTTACTGATTTACCGTCATAAATAATAGAAATATCAGAAACAAATTTTTTTGCTTCTTTTACAAACTGAGCTGCAGGACGAGTGTGTAAACCGTGCGGAGCAGTTATTTTAATTTGGTTTTGAAACATTTGTTTTCCTTATTGAAAGTTTTTTATGTTTTATGATAATAAATTTTAAAAAAATTTTTTAGTGTCTTTTAAAATCATTAAAATACAACTCGCATAGAAAAAATAATATTTTATATGTTTTTTACGATAAGTTATATTTTAATGGTTTTTTTATAATTTAGAAAATAATTCTGTACTTAAATAACGTTCTCCTGAAGAAGGTAAAATAATAACTATCTTTTTATTTAAAAAACTTTTTTGTTTCTGTAGCTTTATTGCTGCAAATAACGCAGCACCAGAAGAAATTCCTGCTAATATTCCTTCTTTTTTCATTAATTTTTTAGCCATAAGTATTGCCTCTTCACTAGAAACAGTAATTACCTGATCAATTAATCTTAAGTCTAGATTCTTTGGGATAAACCCAGGTCCAATTCCTTGAATTTTATGCGGTCCAGGTGTTATTTTCTTTCCTGTTAGAAATTGTGTAATTACAGGTGATTCAGAAGGTTCAACAGCAATACTGATTAAATTTTTTTTTCTTTTTGTTTGTTTTATATATTTTGTAATTCCAGTAATTGTTCCACCTGTTCCTACAGCAGAAATTAAAACATCTAAATTGCCATTAGTATCATGCCAGATCTCTGGACCAGTAGTTTTTTCATGAATATCAGGATTAGCTGGGTTTTCAAATTGTTTTAATAAAAAATATTTTTTTGAATTAGATGACGCAATATCATTTGCTTTAGAAATAGCTCCTTGCATACCATATTTTCCATCTGTTAATACTAATGTAGCACCTAAAGCTTTTAATAGTTTTTTTCTTTCAATAGACATTGTATCAGGCATAGTTAGTGTTAATCGATAATTTCTTGCAGCAGCAACATAGGCTAATGCTATTCCGGTATTTCCACTAGTTGCTTCTATTAGTTCTATGTTTTGATTTATATTTTTATTTTTTTCCGCACTCCATATCATATTAGCACCAATCCTGCATTTGACACTAAAACTTGGATTTCTAGACTCTATTTTTACCAAAATATTTCCATATCCGATATTTTTTAAACGAACTAAAGGTGTGTTACCAATAGTTAAAGAATTATCTTCATATATTTTAGTCATTTTTTTCCTTTTTTTGAAATTTTTTGTTCGTATATAATTAAAGTAATATTCAATAAATTTGTTTAATTTTATTTAAAATAATTTTCATTATACTTCTTTTGATAATTTTTAAAAAATTCTATTTTTTGTATTATAAATAAAAATTATATAATAAAAATATTTTAAAATACTAATATTATTAATTTGTAAAATTTGAGATAATTTGAAATTAATTTTTTATATAACAATTATATATATGATAAACTTATGACATCTATTAAAAATAAAATTGATAAATTACGGAAAAATATTTTAAACTATGAACACTTCTATCATACATTAGATCAACCTATTATTTCTGATGCAGAATATGATTATTTGTTGCATCAATTATATAATTTAGAATCAAAAAATAAAAAACTTATTACTTCAGATTCACCTACACAAAAAATTGGATCAAATTTACTGACAAAATTTAAAAAAATAACACATTTTTTTCCTATGTTATCTTTAGAAAATACATTTGATGTAAATGGATATTTTAATTTTGAAAAAAAAATTGTAAAATTTATTGATATTAATAAATCAAAAGATTTTTGTTGTGAACTTAAATTAGATGGTATAGCTATTAGTATAATTTATGAAGAAGGAGTTCTTGTACGCGCAGCAACTCGCGGCAACGGTTTTCAAGGAGAAAATATTACTGCCAATGCTCGAATGATTCAATCAATACCTTTAAAATTAAAAGGAACAAATATACCTAAAAGATTAGAAGTTCGCGGTGAAGTTTTTATGTTAAAATCTGATTTTTTGCAATTAAATAAAAAATACAAGATAAATCACAATAAATATTTTTCTAATCCTCGAAATGCAGCAGCAGGCTCACTACGTCATATCAATCCGAAAATAACAGCTGAAAGAAAATTGATATTTTCATGCTACGCTTGTTATTTTTTTACAGAAATTGAAAAAGAATTAACTACTCATTATACAAGATTAATGCAATGTTCATCTTGGGGTTTACCAGTTGATAAGAATATTATTCTTTGCTCAAGTCATATAGAAGTTATAGATTTCTATAAAAAGTTTGAAAAAAAAAGAAATTTTCTTGATTTTGATATAGATGGTATTGTTGTTAAGGTGAACTCGATAGAACTGCAAAAAAAATTAGGATGTAATACAAAATCACCAAGATGGGCTATAGCATTTAAATTTTTTTCTGCAGAAAGAATTTCCGTATTGAGATATGTAAAATTTGAAGTGGGTAGGACAGGTGTTATTACACCTGTAGCTTATTTTGATCCTATATGTATTTCTGGAGTTTTAATCAAAAAGGCCTCACTGTACAATAAACATGAAATAGAAAGATTAAATTTGCATATCAATGACTCTATTATAATTTGTCGTTCTGGTGATGTGATACCAAAGGTATTAAATGTTGTTAAAACTATGCGTTATAAAAATGCTAAAAAAATTGTTTTTCCTGTACTTTGTCCAGTGTGTAGTACAAAATTACTTGAAAATAGTGAAGAAAAAGTAATTCGTTGTCATGCTGGACTAACATGTGATGCTCAGAAAAAAAAAGCGTTACATCATTTTTTTTCAAAAAAGTCTTTATATATAAATGGTTTAGGTCCTAAAATTATTGACGAATTAATAAAAAAAGAATTTGTTAATAAACCAATAGATGTTTTTTATCTTAAAGATATCGATTTAATTAAATTAAAAAATGTTGGCATGAAGAAAAGCATAAAAATTATGAATTCTATTAGTCAATGTAAAAATACTACTTTTAAATGTTTTATTTACGCTTTAGGAATACCTGGAGTAGGTGAAATCGTTTCTGAAAAAATCGCAAATTATTTTATAAAATTAGATAAATTAATGAATGCAGATATTTTAAAGTTAAATAGTATAGAAGGCATAGGAAAAATCATTGCCAACAATATATTTAATTATTTTTCTATAGTATCAAATTGTGATATGGTTCGTGAATTAATAAAAAAAGCAGGGGTTTTTTGGGACGTACAAAGAGGAAGTGAACTAAAAATTAAACAAACAATTTTTTTTAATAAAAAAATTGTTTTAACTGGTGTTTTTAGTAACTATTCGAGAATAGAGTTAGAAAAAATTCTAATAGATTTAGGTGCTAATATTTCAACTAATGTTTCTAAAAAAACAGATTTTTTAATTTACGGCAAGAGTTTTGGCTCTAAATTTTATAAGGCAAAAAATATACGGATCAGAATAATCAGTGAAAAAGAATTAAATTCTTTAATTCAGATTTAATTATGTGTTTTTGGGTCGTGCAGGATTTGAACCTGCGACCAATTGATTAAAAGTCAACTGCTCTACCGACTGAGCTAACGACCCTTGTATAAAATTGTAAAAATATTGGTGGGTGATGACGGACTCGAACCGCCGACTTCCTCCGTGTAAAGGAGGAGCTCTACCAACTGAGCTAATCACCCTTTAATAAATATATATAATATATTGTAAAGCCAGAAGAAATAGAGTCAATCTTTTTTTTTAAAAACATATTTGTTTGTTGTAATTTTGATCATAATGGTTAAATTATAACCTATATTTTAAGAAACAAGATTGATAACGCTAATGTCAAAATATTTATGTAAGTTATAAATAATTTTAAAAATAATATCTTTTAAGGAATATATGAAAGTAAAAACTCGCTTTGCACCCAGCCCTACTGGAAATTTACATATTGGAAGTATTCGTACTGCTTTTTATTCTTGGTTGTTTGCGAGACATTATAATGGAAAGTTTGTACTTCGTATAGAAGATACTGATCTTTCACGTTCTGAATCAATTTCTACTGATTTTATTATAAATGGATTGAAATGGTTAGGGTTAAATTGGGATGAAGGTCCTTATTTTCAAACTCAACGATTAAATAGATATAAAGAAGTTATTAGAGTTATGTTAGAAAAAGAAGATGCATATATCTGTATTTGCTCTTTTCAAGAATTAGAAAAAACACGTATGAAACAAATTAAAAAAGGCTATAAACCCCGTTATCCTGGTACTTGTAGAAATTTAAAAATTAAACATGTATTAAACAAAAATTATGTAGTACGATTTAAAAATCCATTGTTTGGAAAAGTAACATTTCAAGATGAAATTAGAGGAGAAATTGTTTTTAATAATGAAGAATTAGATGATCTTATTATTCAACGGTCTAATGGTATGCCTACTTATAATTTTTGTGTTGTCATAGATGATTTAGATATGAAAATTACTCATGTTATTCGTGGAGAAGATCATATTAATAATACACCTCGTCAAATTAATATTTTAAAATCTTTAGAAGGTGATATACCTATTTATGCTCATTTATCAATGATTTTAGATGAAGAAGGAAATAAAATCTCTAAAAGAAAAAATTCTGTAAATATAATGGACTATAATAAAAATGGTTTTTTACCAGAAGCATTATTAAATTATATCGTACGATTAGGTTGGTCTTATGGTGATCAAGAGATTTTTAATATATCAGAAATGAAAAAATTATTTAATTTAAAATCAATTACTAAATCTTCTAGTATAGTAAATACAAAAAAACTTCTATGGATAAACAAATATTATATTAATAATTTACCGTTAAATTATGTGTCTAATCTCTTTGATAATTATATGAAGAAGCAAAATATTGATACACAAAATGGTCCTAATTTAGAATCTTTAGTTAAATTATTAAGAAGTCGTTATCATACTTTAAAAGAAATGGCGGAGTCTTGTCGGTATTTTTATGAAGAATTTGATCTTCTTAACAAAAAAGAAACAGAAAAATATTTCACAATAAAAAATTGTTGTGTTTTAGAAGAATCTTATAGAAGAATAAAAAAATTATTTATTTGGAATAACTATAATATATCTATGATTATTAATGATATATCTACAAGTATTAAAGTAAAAACAAAAGAAGTTAATATGATATTACGTATTTCTATAACAGGAAATATATATTCGCCTAGTATTAGTACTGTAATTTATTTAATTGGTCGAGAAAAAACTTTATCAAGAATCCAAAAAGCAATTTTATATATTAAAAATTTATAGAAAATATGTTTTATATATAATTAAGGATGTTACAAATTATTTATAAAAAATTTGACAGGTATGATTTTTAGTAAGATCATATTTGAGTTTTTATAGAAAATATATCTTCAGATTTTATTTTGAGATAATTTATAAAAAATAAATTGACACGGTTCCTGTGTTTTTATATTGTAACATTTTGGGGCTATAGCTCATTTGGCAGAGCGCTTGCATGGCATGCAAGATGTCAGCGGTTCGATTCCGCTTAGCTCCATTAAACTTAATTTTTAGACTGTGCTAAAATTTTTTTATTCAGCACAGAAAATTATATAAGTTAAATTTGTTGATTCATTATTTCTTGATAAGCCGATATAACTTTATTTCTTATTTGGATTGCCATTTGTATAGAAATAGAAGATTTTTCTAAATTTATCATTACATCGTTTAGAGATACTCCTGATTGATTTAATGTAAATTTTTCAGAATCAACTTTTGCATGATTTTGAATTTTGCTTATTTCTCCTAATGCTGTTTTTATATAGTCTAAAAACTTATCATTTTCTTTTTTTTGTATTTTGGTGTTTGTATCTAACAAATTAATTTTTGCATTAATATATTGATGATTGATATTATCAATAAACATAATCTTCCTTTATAAATAATTTTTAATATATTTTTCAAATTTTTAAAATACTATCATATCTTTATAAAGATAAAAATACTATCATATGCAAAAGATAAATATTTTAGTACTGTTTAGTATAGTATTATATTTAACAGGAAATTTTTTTATTTCATACTTTTTAATGAAATTTTTTAATTATCACTAAATTATAGTTAGAACTAATTATTCAGATAGGAAGATTTCATGAATTTCAGTGCTATAGAAGATTCAGTTGTAAAAAATAAAAAAAAATTTAATAATTTTTTATCTCGTTTTTTAAAAAATTCTCGTATTTTAATTATTTTATTAACAGCCGCAGTTCTTACTGCTGTTTCTGTTTCAATATTAGTTAAGTCTCCCGAGTATCAAGTTTTATACAATCATTTATCTAATGAAGATAGTGGAGCTATTATTAATGAATTAAATCAAATGAAAGTTCCTTATCAATTTACTGATATTTCAGGACAAATATCAGTTCCAAAAAATAAAGTTTATGAAATTCGTTTGCATTTTGCAGAAAATAATCTTCCTAGAGGGGGGGGTGTTGGTTTTGAGTTGTTAGACAAAGAAAAATTTGGATTAAGTCAATTTAATGAGCAAATTAATTATCAACGTGCTTTAGAAGGCGAATTAGCTAGAACTATACAAAGAATTAATATTGTAAAAAGTGCTAGAATACACATAGTATTTCCTAAATCATCACTGTTTTTACAAGATAAACAAAAATCGTCAGCTTCTGTTGTTTTAGAACTTCAAACAGGAAGTACACTAAATACAGGACAAATCAAGGCAATATTACATTTAATTTCCAGTAGTATATCTAATCTTTCAGTAGAAAATATTACTATTGTAGATCAATTAGGAAGATTATTAAATCAGACTTCTTTAGAATATGATCAAATTAATGATGTACAGTTTAAATATTCTGAAGATATTGAGTCTCGTTATAGAAATAGAATAAAAAATATTTTAGAACCGTTGGTGGGAATAGGTAATATTTACGCCCAGGTAACTGCACAAATAGATTTTAATGCACAAGAAAAAACACAGGAAAAATATTCACCAAATACTAATTATAAAAATCAAGCAATAAGATCCCATCAGATAAGTATTCATGATCAAATAGAGCAAGAAAATATAAAAGAAGATATAGCAAGTTCTTTATCGAATAATGATGTTTATTTTGATAAGAATATTCAAAATAATACAAATATAAAAAAATTAAAGCCTATTAATACTAGTAAAAGTGTAAAAGATAATTATACACCTTTTAATAGTAATATTAATAGAGATAATACGATCAATTATGAATTAAATCGCAGTGTATCACATACTAAAATGAATATAGGAGAAATTAAAAGATTATCAGCAGCAGTAATAATTAATTTTACTAAAGATGAAAACGGAAAATATGTTCCGTTAACACCAGAAAAAGTAAAAAATATTAAGAAATTAATACGTGAAGCAATAGGATATTCTAGATCTCGAGGAGATAGCATTCATCTTCTTAATGCATCATTTGTTAATAAATATAATGATGAAAACATACCAGTTAAAATAAATAATTCAAATACGTTTACGTTATCAAATTCTTTACTTACTTTTGCTCCATGGATTTTTTCTTCCTTTTTACTTGTTCTTTTATTAAAAAAATATATTTGTCCATTTTCAAAAAATAACACTATTAAAAATACGCCGATTATAAGAGAAAATAGAGATCAAAAAGAATATAATATTATAGAAAAACACGTTGCTCAAGTAGATATTCAAAATAATTTAAACGTAGATACGTTAATCCATAAAATTTGCAATATATCTAATCAGAATCCACGTACTATAGCGTTGATTATTCGTCAATGGATGAGTGATAAAATATGATTTTAAATGGTATTGAGAAAAGTGCATTATTATTAATGTCAATAGGTACTGATCAAGCAGGAAAAATATTAAAACATTTAACTCCTTTTGAAGTGCAAGAACTCATAACTGCTATGGTTAATATTAAAAGAGTTTCTACTCAAAAATTAAACGAAACTCTCTTAGAATGCTATAATATTGCAATGAAAAGCAATATTTTTAACTGCAATAATAGTGACGAGTATCTTATTAAGATGCTGACTACAGCATTAGGAGAAAAACAAGGAAATTTTCTTTTACAAGAAGCATTAGAAATCCGAAACGCCAAAACATGTATTGAAGCACTTAACTATATGAAAGCCAAACAAGTTGCTTTTTTATTAGATAATGAACATCCTCAAATTATTACTACAATACTAATATATCTTAACAAAAATCAAGCAGCTCAAGTCCTTTCATTTCTCAGTGATAAAAAACGTGCTGAAATTATATTAAGAATTATAGATTTTCGCGGGATCGAAGAATCTTGTTTAGTAGAATTGACACAAGTTATTAATAATTTATTAAAAAATAAAAAATTAGTTCTATCAGATCAAGGAGGGGTAAAAACTGCTGTTCAAATTTTAAATTCAATGAAAGTGCAACATGAAAAAGAAACTATAAAAAAAATTAGTAAATTGAATGTAGAATTAGCTGACAAAATTATTAAAGAAATGTTTTTATTTGAAAATTTAGTAGATTTAGATGATAAATATATTAAACTTGCAATAAAAAATATAGAAAAAGAAAAATTGTATATTGCACTTCAAGATACTAATTCCCTGATTAGAGAAAAGTTCTTTAAAAATATGTCCGAGATAGAATCTAGAAAATTATCTTTAAGTTTGCAAAAAAAATCTTATATTTCTAATACTTCAATACAAAATGAGCAAAAGCTAATTTTGATAATGATTAAAAGTATTATAAAAAATGGAAGTGTTTCATTAAAAAATTTAAGAGAGTATTATGTCTAATTCGATCTTAGAAGAAAAATGGAAAAGATGGTATCCAAGAAAAACATTTTTAAAACATACAAAAAAGAATAAAAGAACTTTATATGATTCTGATAAATTTAAAAAAGAAGATTTTCTTGTAGATTTGATAAGCTCACAAAACCTTGTAAGTAATAATACACGTAAAACTGAAGTAGATTTTACAAAAACTAAAGAATATAAAATAGGTTTTGAAAAAGGATTATTACAAGGTAAAGAAGAGAATATTTTATTACAAAAAAAATTAAATAATTTATTTTTGAATTTTGAAAAAGCTCTTTTTATTTTTGAAAATGCACTATATTCTCAATTGTTAAAAACAGTTTTAAAAATTTCATCTTATGTAATTGGAAAAAAAATTGATTTTGATGAATCAGTTCTAATAAATCATATCAAAAAAATTATCGATAAAGATGGTATTTTTTTAAAAAAACCACAACTTATAGTGCATTCTAATAATAAAAAATTAATAGAAAATATCTTTAAAGAGTTTTTAAGTACTTATAAATGGACAGTAATTTCCGACGATAGTATAGATTTAAATGGTTGTAAAATTAGATCAGAAAGTACTGATATAGATGCTACAGCACATGCTAGATGGGAAGAATTATGTCGTCTTATTAATTCAGAGGAATATTAATGAATTTAAGATTTGCTCAATTTTTAAAAAATTTTTCTTCTTTTGAAAATAGGATTGAGAAACTGTCTGATATTATTAATTATGGTCGTCTCGTTAGTATTAATGGATTAGTTTTAGAAGTTTCAGGATTAAAAGCACCCATTGGTTCAGAATGTTTTATTGAAAGAATAGTAGATGGTAAAAATGCAAATATTAATGCTGAAGTGATAGGTTTTTCAAGAGACAAAACTTTATTGCTATCTTTTGAAGAAATTTATGGTGTATTTCCTGGAGCGCGTGTTTTTTCAAAATTAAATAGTTATGTAAATTGTGTTACAAAAAAAATGCCATTAGGGTTAGAACTCTTAGGTAGAGTATTAGATGGTCAAGGAAAACCATTAGATCAATTGCCTAAAATTAATTATAAAAATCATGCTAAAATAAAAATTTATAAAGATAACCCATTAAATAGAACTCCAATTACTGAAGTATTAGATACTGGAATACGTGCTATAAATGGACTTCTCACTATTGGGAGAGGACAAAAAATAGGAATTTTTTCTACTTCAGGTATTGGTAAAAGTATTCTATTAGGTATGATGGCAAGGTATACAAAAGCTGACGTTATTATTATTGCTCTAATTGGAGAGCGAGGTCGAGAAGTAAAAGATTTCATAGAAAATATATTGGGTGTTGAGGGATTATCAAAATCAGTAGTAATTGCTGCTCCTGCAGATAAATCGCCTTTGTTAAAAATACAAGCAGCATCTTATGCTATTAATATTGCTGAATATTTTTATAACAGTAACAAACACGTATTGTTAATTATGGATTCTTTGACTCGTTATGCTATGGCACAACGAGAAATTGCATTATCTTTAGGCGAGTTGCCTATTTCAAAAGGTTATCCAGCTTCTATATTTTCAAAAATTCCAAATTTAATAGAACGTACGGGAATTTTTAATAAAGACAAAGGTTCGATTACTTCATTTTATACAGTTTTAACTGAAGGCGAAGATGAACAAGATCCAGTTTCACATCTTGCTCGCTCTATATTAGATGGGCATATTGTATTATCTCGTTATTATGCTGATTTAGGTCATTATCCTGCAATTGATATTGAATCTTCTATCAGTCGTGTTATGCCTGATATTATTAGTTCTAAACAGTATAAACAAGCTTTTTATTTTAAAAAATTAGTCGCATCTTATCAAAGAAATAAAGATTTAATAAATATAGGTGCTTATGTTAAAGGAACTGATTCAGTATTAGATCATGCAATAAAAATTTGGCCTAAATTAGAAAAATTTTTACAACAAGAAATGTCAGAAAAAAGTGATTATGTTTTTTCTTGTCAATCGTTAAATGAAATATTTCTTTAACATCTAAATATTTTGGATGTATTATACTAATGATATATAAAAAAAATTTTTTTTCTGTATTAGAAGACATTGAAATTAAAAAAATTGAAAAAGAAATAATCAACATTAAAAGTCTTTATTTAAAAAAAAAACAGAATACTGAACAAATAAAACTATTAATTAATTATCAAAAAGAATATTCAAAAAAAATATATAATAAAATGACTTCAGGTATTTGCATACATAAGTGGAAAAACTATAATAATTTTATTAAGATATTAGAAACAATTATTGAAGATAATGTAAATAGAATTGAAAAAAATAAAAAAATTATTGAAGACAATTTAAAAAAATTGTCTAAAAATCAAATGAAACAAAATGTTTGGAAACATTTAAATATAAAATATAAAAAGAAAATATTTAAAACAAAAAAAATACAGCAAGAAATAATTGATGATAGTTACATTCAATTGAAATTTTTTAAAAAAGGACAAGTACTATAATGTCAGAAATGATTTGCAATATAGTTTCACAAAAAAATATTTTTTTGAATAAAGCCAATAATTATTTTAATATTATTTACGAATCAGATTTATCAGAATCCGTTTTTAATAAATTAAATCAATACTTGTTACATCAAGCAATAGAATTTGATAATGTTTTCACGGAAGAAAAAAAAGATAATGAAGATAAAAATATTATATGTGCTAATTTTATAATTAATAATTTATTACATATTCTAAATAAAAAAGATATAAATTTTGATTCAAAACAATTTAATGATATAAAAGATGACAAAATCGAAAAAAAAAAGACAGGAAGACCGCACGATAGTTCATTAAATGCTATTAATTTTTTTAAAAATATAAAAAAATATAAAAAAAATAAAATTAAAGAAACATTCAACATATTAAAGACTAAAAAAGTCTCTAGTGAACTAATAAACAACAAAAATCATTGTAATTTAATTAACAAAATAAATAATGACTCTTTTTTAAAAGAAATAAATATTAATAATATCAATAGAAAAAATATGTCTTTTATAAAAGATGAAAAAAAAATAACTTTTTCAACAGATATAAAACAAAATAAAAGTAATTTATTTTTATCTAAAAATATAAATAAAATCGATAATGTGATTGTTCGAAGAAATTCAATTCAAATTTTTAATAAAAAAGAATATATAAAATCAAATGTAGAACCATTAACTTTAAATGATTCACAAAACTCTATTGAATGGAAAAAATTAATTAGTCATAAAATACTTTTGTCTATTTCTAATAAAGATAATCAAGCAGAAATACATTTAAAACCAGAATCTTTAGGCAATATACATATTATCATTAATATGAAAAATAATGCAGCCACATTAAAATTTATTTCTCAATGTAAAAAAATAAGAATTTTTTTAGATAATTATATGCCTTATTTACGAAATTCATTAATGAAAAATGGAATTAAATTAGAAAATTTTAATATTTGCAGTTCTTCAAAAAATAAACAAGTAAAAAACTACAAAAATGTTTCTCGCACTGATAGTCTTATGCAATATAAACTAATTGATATATACGTGTAATCAAGAATATAAAATATTTATACTCTTTGGTGTATAAAAAAATCGTATTTTCAGTTTTTTTTAATAACTTTTACCTGTGAGGGATGCAAATGGGGAAAAGTAATAATTTGTACAATGAATTTAACAATAATAAAAGAAAAAATAATTTAAAGAATTTTCTAACAGAATATGAAATTAAACTATTAAAAACCATAAATAATTGTTTTATAGATCAGTGTACAAAATTTTTTTCTAATTTTATTAAAAGTAGTGTGAGATTAGTTTCTTGTAATATGCATATTGGATCTTTTAATTTTGACAAGAAAATCATACAAAATTTAAGATCTCTTAATTTAATAGAAATATTACCTTATAAAAAGCAATGTTTTGTCATTTTTCCTCATAATTTTTTATCTTTTATTATAGATATTTTATTTGGAGGTCAAGGTTTTTTTTCAAATACAACTAAAAAAATAACAGATATTACATCTACTGAATCTTTAATAAATATAAAAATTATTAAATTTATAACTAATTCTTTTACTAAGATTTATAAAAAATATTTTTCACCAGAAATTAATTTTATTAATACAAAAACTTTTTATGATATCAAGAAATCGAATTTTGATTCAAATACAGTATTTTTAATTAATTATTTTAGTTTTCAAATCAATAATGTTGAATTTTTTTTCAATATTTTAATTCCAATATCAATACTTAAACATATAAATAAAAATATAGTTTGTTCAACTAGTGATAATCATGCCAATATAAATCTAGAAGAAAATATTGTAAATAGAGTTTCTTTGAATGATATATATGATGTTAAACTGAATATCATATCTAAAATAATTGGTATTTCTATTTCGCATGATAAAATTTCTAATTTATCTATAGGAGATATTTTATCAATTCAGAAACCTAATAAAATTGTAGGATTTATAGAAGATCAAGAGGTTTTTTTAGGTAACTATAAAAGATTTAATGAACAATCTATTGTTTTTATAGAAGAATTTATTCACTCTAATATAGAGTTCAATCAAGATAAGGAATGTTTTAATGAGTAATATAGAAGAAAACTCAGATAAGAAAAAATTGATCGATTCTGAAAAAAAAACTTCTAAAGATAAAGAGATTAATGAAAATATATTATCTCCAAAACATTTAAATAAAAATATTTTAAATGATTCTAAAGATGTAATAAATAATAAAAAAATTATACTTAATACACCTGTTAATATTACTGTGGAATTAGGAGCATCAAAAATAAAAATAAAAGATTTTCTTAGCTTTTCTAAAGGAAGCATGTTAATTTTAGACAAACCGATAAAAGATCCATTAGACATATTTATTAATGGTCATTTAATTGCATCGGGTGAAATTGTAGTTTTAGAAAAGAAATATGGTCTTCGCATTACAAGCATAAAAAAATCTTTAAAAACTATAAATATTTTATCTTAAATTTAAACTTTATGGAAAATAATTTATTTTTTCAATTAATATCAAATACTTTTCAGACAATATTTAATAGTCCAGAATTTTTTAAAATAATTAGCTCATTGTCTGAAATAATATTGCTAATATTAATTTTAAGTTGGATCTTAAAAAAAATTTCGGTTTTTAGAATTAACAACAAAATATCTCACGTGAAAATTATAGATAGGTTATCTATTGGATCTCAACAATCTATTATTCTAATAGAAGTTGAAAAAGTAAGATTAGTGTTAGGAGTAACAACAAAAAATATCACTCATTTGTATACATATCCATATGTTTTAAAAAATGAACCGATAAATAAAGCAATAGATGATACTCTATTTCAAAACAGTTTTTTCAATCGTTATTTAAAGAATTTTTCTAAAATTTCCTGGAAAAAAACAATGTTTTATCGAATTATTCCATTTTTATTTTTATTATTTTTTTGTCCAACTGTTCGTGCAGAAATACCTGGACTAACAAGTCATATTTTAAATGATGGTGGACAAACCTGGTCTGTACCTGTACAAACATTGGTTTTTTTAACATCTTTAACTTTTCTTCCAGCATTTTTATTAATGATGACTAGTTTTACAAGAATTGTTATTGTTTTTGGTCTTTTACGAAACGCATTAGGCACTCCATATGCACCTCCAAATCAAATTTTACTTGGTTTAGCGCTTTTTTTAACTTTTTTTATTATGTCTCCTACATTTGATAAAATCTATAAAGACGCTTATATTCCATTTAGTGAAGAAAAAATAAATATGGAAGATGCCATTTTAAAAGGTTCAGTTCCGTTAAAAAAATTTATGTTAAACCAAACACGTATACCTGATTTAGAATTATTCTCAAAACTAGCGAATATTTCTTATTATAAAAATAAAAATGATATACCAATGCGAATTTTATTACCATCATTTATTACTAGTGAATTAAAAACGGCTTTTCAAATTGGGTTTACTATTTTTATCCCATTTCTTATTATTGATTTAGTTGTAGCTAGTGTATTGATGGCTCTTGGTATGATGATGGTACCACCTTCAACTATTTCCTTGCCCTTTAAATTAATGTTGTTTGTATTAGTAGATGGATGGCAACTATTAATTACTTCATTAGCACAAAGCTTTAATACATGATATCTTCATGTAATGTTTTTGATATATCATAAATAATTTTTAATTGACTTTAAAAAATGGAGATGTTTATTTATGACATCTGAATATGTAATGGAATTATTTCATAATGCTATGAAAGTAACATTAATTATTGCATCACCATTATTATTAGCAGCTTTAATTAGTGGTTTAATTATCAGTATATTACAAGCAGCTACACAAATTAATGAGCAGACTTTATCTTTTATTCCTAAAATTATTTCTGTTTTAGGGGCGATAGCAATACTTGGACCTTGGATGTTAGGTATTATGCTAGACTATATGCATAATTTATTTAACAATATACCATTGATTATTAAATAATGTTAACATTTAATACTTTGCAGTTGATAACTTTAATTAGCAATTTTTTTTGGCCTATGATACGAGTTTTATCTTTTTTTTCTGCTGCACCTATTTTTAATGACAAGCTGATTAATAAAAAAAATAAAATTATTTTATCTGCTATTATCAGTTGGTTAATATCTCCTTTTTTACCTGAAGTTCATACGGTATTATTTTCATCTCTTGGGTTTTTGTTGCTTTTACAGCAAATGTTAATTGGTATTGTTTTAGGTTTTACTGTGCAATTATTATTTGTAACAGTAAATTTGTCTGGTGAAATAATAGGCTTGCAAATGGGTTTATCATTTGCAACCTTTTTTAATAGTAATAGTCATATTGGTACTTCTATAATATCTCGTTTCTTAAATATTTTAACTTTATGTTTTTTTTTAACTCTTAATGCTCATCTTTATTTGATTTCTATACTGATTGAAAGTTTTTATAGCATGCCTATTGAAGGTTATTTTTTTAAAATTAATATTTTTTTTGCTTTATTAAAATTTTCTAGCTATATTTTTTTAAATAGTCTTTTGTTTATCTCTCCTGTTATGATTTTTTTATTATCTCTTAGTTTTATAATGAGTTTATTAAATCGTCTATCTCCTCAGATATCTATTTTTTCGATTGGATTTCCATTAAATTTATTAGTAGGTATATTGATATTATATTTCTTAATTCCTGTTACATTTCCTTTTTTTGAAAAAATGTTAAATGATTTAATATTTTTTATAAAAAACACTTTTTTATATATATAACTGTTATTATATAAAAACATATCTAATAAATTTAAACATTTAAATAATTTTATAAATAAAGTATAATTTTTGAAAAATTATACTTTAATTTAAAATTGCTAAATTATTTTTCTCATAAATATATTTATAATTATTACTTTATTTTCCCTTCATTGTATAAGACATGTTTGCGAATCACAGGATCATATTTTTTAAATGTTAATTTATCTGGTGTATTTCTTTTATTTTTAGTTGTAGTGTAATAATGTCCAGTTCCTGCAGATGATATCATTTTTATTTTTTCACGAGTTTTTTTAGCCATTCAGAATCCTTTATTTTTTAAAATTAATTTTTTTAATTATTGTTTCAATTCCGTTTTTATCAATACAACGCATTCCATTAGTTGAAACACGTAATTTCACAAATCTTTTTTCGTCAGAAATCCAAAAACGATGGTATTGAATATTTATTAAAAATTTTCTTTTGGTCGCATTCATGGCGTGAGAACGATTATTTCCAATCATTCTTTTTTTACCGGTAACTTGACATATACGTGACATGATTTATTCTCTCAAATTTAAATTGAATATATTTAAAGTCAATAAATCTTAAAAATATTATCTTATAGAAAAAACATTTTAACATATTATAAAATACTATAACAGTTCTTTAATTTTGAATGATTTTTTCAAATTAAATTTAGTATATTCTAAATATATAAATTTTTTTTAATGAAATATGAATTTATTATAAAATAATTTTAAAACAACATGTATAAAATAGAAAATATATTTTTTATATTTTCAATATAAAATATATTACATTAACTAATAGTTATTGTATTATAAAATTAACTTTTATATTTATAAGTTAATACTAAATTAGGACAACTTTTATGAGTATATATCAAAGATGCTTGTCCAAATCTTTGATTTTTTTTTCTGTTTTCTTTGTAATTTTTATATTATTTATAGAAAGTAATATAGGATTTAAATGGATTTTTAATTTTACTAGTCGTTTTTTAATAGGATTAAAAGTAGAAGAAATATATGGAAATTGGCGAGATTTTACATTAAAAAATATTAAATACAACGTTTTTGGAATCTCAATGACAGCTAATAGTATACATGTGATACTAGATACTAGATCTTTATTTAAAAAATCAACAATTTTTAAAGAAATTGAAACAAAAAATTTAATGGTTTCATTGGAAAAGAATATATCCTCTGATTTCTTAGAAAAAAATATCTTTATAAAATATCCTACAATTTTTAAACATATACATGTAGATAAAATTTTTTTTAAATTACCTAAAGCACATATATTTTTTTTCAATGTTTCTAGTGGTGTACAATTAATAAATAATAATATTATTTTATCACCTACACATGTAGGTACTGTTCATTTGGCATGTTCAAAAATTAGTTTTAAAAAAAACAATATTTTAAAGAAATTAAATGTCATTAAAAAATTTAATAATACTAAAAAAATATATAGTATTTTAAAGTTTTTTTCAAATAAAAAAAAATTTTTTGTTCCATTAAATATCAACTTAACTTCTTTAAAATGTAATGAAATAAAATTAATAGATTACAAAAATAATAATTTATTTCAATTGGAATTAAAAGCTCAAATAGAAAATAATATTTTCAATATAAAAAAACTAAAAATAGCTTCTTCTTTTTTTACAATAAAATCTTATGGAAAAATTTTTTTTAATGAAAATCATTCGATTTCATGTTTGATGAAAAATATTGTAGTCTTGCCAAGACTTTATAATAGAAGCATAAATTTATCTTTTAAAGCCAATTTAAATTCACATAATAAATTTATATTTAAATTAAAATCTCAAGATTTATATAAAGTTCAATTTTATGGATCAGTTCTTTTAAATAGTACTGATTATCCATTTTTTATAAAATTACAGAGCCGGAATTTATTTTGGACGATTAAAAAAGACTATATTTTTAAATTAAATAGTTTTAAGGCTATTTTAAAAGGAAAAATAAATAATTATTTTTTATCTTTAAAAAATATTTTTACTATACCAGATTATCCTTCAATTTTTATTAATCTCAAAGGAACAGGTAATTTAAAAAATATATTTTTAAAACAAGTTAAATTTTTTCTAATTAAGAAAAAAAAAATCTATAAAGCAATGATTAATTTAAAAAATAAGATTAGATGCCATCGAGAGATATTAGAATTAATAGGAAAAATGAATATATTAGGAAAATCTCATGATAACATATATAATTTAAGTATCCCAAAGATAAATTTAAATGGAAATATAATGCAAAAAAAATTTTCTATACTAGGATCTATATATTATAAAAATTTTAATTATATAGAAATTCCTCGGGTAAAATTATTACTGGGAAAAAATACATTATATTTAAATGGTGCTTTGGGAACAAAATATGATATTAATTCATCTATTTACGCTAATGATTTAGATTACTTTTTACCTAATTTAAAAGGCGTACTTGAAGCAAAAATGAATTTTCGTGGTAATGGTATATTTCCTATTATGACCAGTGAAATTTTAGCTAGAAATTTAAATTGGAATAATGTTTATTTGAAAAAAATTAAAATAGTATCAAAAATTAATAGTGACAATATGTTTTTAGAAAAAATGTTAATCGACATAAAAAAATTCTATTTTAATAGTTTTTATATTAATACTTTACATATTCAAACTCGGTCTAAAAATGATGATCAAAATTTTTCTTTGTTATTAAAAAGTCGTGGATTATATATAAATTTAATTATAAATGGGATGTTTAATAAAAAAACAGGAAATTGGCATGGTTTTTTTAAAGCAATAAATATTCAAATTTTAGGGGGAAAAGTAACTGCACAAAAAAATAATTCGATTAATTATTATGATGCTAATAATCAAATTCGTAATTTTTACAAAAAAAACGTTAAGACAAAAAAGATTTTTTCATCTTTCTTACATGATATAAAGAAATCTTTTTTTAATATATTCAATCAATCTCTTGTGAGTTTTAAAAGCAAATTATCTATTAAGTCAAAATTAAAATGGATTTTGGGAGAGAAGGTTTCTGATGGAAAAATATTTTTAACAGGTAACAATATAAAATTAGAAAAAAATATAAACCAAAAAATTTTTATGGAAAAAATAGATTATATTAATGTATCTATCAACTTAATAAAAAGCAATCTTACAAGTAAATGGACAATAAAAAAATTAAAAAATATGAGTGTTTTTGGATATTTAAATATTATGGATATTTATGATAAAAAGAATATAAAAAGTGAATTTACTATTTATAATTTTCCTTTTTCTTTTATAAATTTTTTTGCTACAAACTTTAAAAAAGTCAATGGTATCTTTAAAAGTAAAATAAAAATTTTTGGTACTTTAAATCAGCCTAAAGTATTGGCTGATATTAATTTTAAAAATATTTTTATTAGAAGTGATAATATATTAAAGTATATGATTTTATTTTTTCCATATTTTTCAGGAAAAGTAGATGCTATAAAAATTAATCAAGAAATCATAATGAAAAAAGGAAGTGTGTTATTTACATTTAACCCCGTTTTTAAGAATTCTACTAATACAGAGTGGACTCTCTTGTTTAAGAGCAAAAAAATAGCAGTATTAATTTTTCCTAAAATAAAACTAAAGTTTTCATCTCAATTAAATTTACACTATTTACTTTCAAAATATGATTTAATCGGATATATAAAATTTTCTTTATTTGATTTTAAAATCAATGAAAAAAATTTTATTTTTTAATTTTATTAAAAATATATTACTTATTTTAAAATGTATTATTTTTTTTAGCACGGTTATATGCATCATTAATTTCTAATTTTGCATCTTGACAATTTCCCCATCCAATAATTTCTACCCATTTTTCCTGTTCCAGTTGTTTATAATGTTGAAAAAAATGTGAAATTTGTTTTTTTAATAATTCCGGTACATCTGATATGTCATTTATATTTTTATATTCTTGACAAATTTTACTTTTAGGTACTGCTATAATTTTAGCATCATGGCCTGATTCATCATGCATCTTGAATATTCCAATAGGTTTACAGTGAATCACACAATTGGATTGTATTGGATAATGAGAAGGTACTAAAACGTCTAAAGGATCACCATCTAGAGACAATGTTTGATTAATATATCCATAGTTGCATGGATAAAACATGGGAGTAGGTATAAAACGATCTACAAAAAGCATGCCTGATTTTTTATCTATTTCATATTTAATGGGAGATGAATTTGATGAAATTTCTATGATAACGTATATATCATTAGGTATATCATGACCAGCTATAATTTTATTTAAATGCATTTTTTTTGCCTTTATAATAATCTGAAGTTATTTTAGTATGCTTATAAGATAAGTAGATAAAGATATAAAATTAAATAAATTTTAACATTGAAGAATAATTATATCTATATTTTACACAAACTAATTTATTTTAATTTTAAATTTTTTTTAATATAATATTAATAAATAAACAAACGTTTTTTAAGGGTTTATATATGACTTTGATTAAAGAAATAGAAAAAGAAGAATTATTTCTTTTAAATACAGCAAAAGAAACTTTGCAATTATCTAAAAATATCAATGCGTCAATAGACGTATTAATAAGAAAAACAATTGGTATTAGTGTTAATGTGAGAAATGGTATTGTAGAAAACGTAGAGTTTAATAATGATAGTGTGTTATTTATCACCGTGTATAATAAGTTTTCTAAAGGTAGTGTGTCATCGAAAGATTTTAGTATTAAAAGTATTAAGAAAATGTTAGAAATAGCTGTTAATATTTCCAAGTATTCTTCTTCTGATTTTTTTTCAGGTTTGCCAGATGTAAAATTTTTATGTTTCCGTTCTATGGAACTAGACTTATTTCATCCGTGGGAATTTGATATAGAAAGTGCAATCAAGATGTCTGTACTATCAGAAAAAGCAGCTTTTAAATTTGATAAAAGAATTGTTAATAGTGAAGGTAGTTTTTTTAATAGTCATGTGACTATAAACGTTTTTGGAAACAGCTTGGGTATGTTGGAAAAATATAAATCTACTCGCCATTCAACCTATAATTGTATGATTTCTCAAGATAAAAATTCTATGCAAAGAGATTTTGATTATTCTATTTCTAGAAAAATAGATCATTTAGTGAAACCAGAAATTTTAGGACAAACAAGTGCTAAACGAGCAGTGTCTAGATTAGGTTCTAGAAAAATAGATACTATGAAATGCCCAGTCATTTTTTCATCGGAAATCTCTCATATTTTTTTCTCTCATCTTGTCAATGCTATCAGTGGTGACAATGTTTATCAAAAATCTACATTTTTAATCAATGATTTAAATATGAGAATTTTCCCTGATTGGTTAAATATCGAGGAAAATCCTCATTTAAAACAAGGTTTAGGAAGCAAAACTTTTGATAATGAAGGTGTAGCTACAGCAATTAAGTCTATTATTCAAAATGGGGTATTAAAAACTTGGTTATTAAATAGTTATAATGCTCGTAAACTTAAATTAGAAACTACAGGAAATTGCGGTGGAATTTATAATTGGATAGTTTCAAATAGCAATATATCTTTTGAAGATCTCTTAAAAAAGATGGATAAAGGTATATTAGTAACTGAATTGATGGGACAAGGTGTTGATATTATTAGTGGTAACTACTCACGTGGTGCTATAGGTTTTTTAGTTGAAAAAGGAAATATTTCTTATCCGGTCAATGAAATTACCATATCAGGAAATTTAAGAAACATGTGGAATAATATTGTTAGTATTAGTAGCGATGTTGATCGACGTAATAATATTCAATGTGGTTCAATATTATTGTCTGAAATGCAGATTTCTGGGAACTGATTTTTGTTTTTTAATATATTAGTTTTTACAAAAGCTTTGATGTTTTAATGAAGTTGACCTATAAGCCGGGTTCTGTTTTAACAGTCATTCATCTAGATTAGTAATCACTTACTAATTCAAGCAGCTTACCCAGGGTTTGTAAAGTACGAGCAATACAAGAAATTAATCTACCCTATATTTAGCTTTGCTCCAGGTGGAGTTTACCATGCCATGAATTGTTGCCAATTATGCGGTGTGCTCTTACCACACCTTTTCACCCTGGCCATATTTTCTATAAAAAATAGGTGGTTTTTTTTCTGTTGCACTAGTCATAAGCTTACGCTTTCCAGGTGTTATCTGGCACCTTGCTCTATGGAGCCCGGACTTTCCTCTTTTTAATTTTTCAAAACTAAACAGCGACTGTTTGGTCAACTTCAAAAGTAAAGGATACATTGTTTAAATAATTTTGTCACTCTTCTTTTTTATTACGTATTGATATAAGTTGTTTTTATTAATTTTATGTATTTTCGAAGTCATTAAAACTGATGTTTTTAATGAAAGAAACTTTCTTAACATAGAAAAAGTTTGTAATGTTTTTGTTGATAGGTTTTTTGTTTTTAATTTTTTAAAACCGTCAATAATAATAACTATTTCTCCTTTATAACGATATTCGTCTTCTTTAAGCCACTGAAGTATTAAAGTTGCTTTAGCTCCGTGAATAGATTCCCATTTTTTTGTGATTTCTCTAGCTATTACTATATGTCTATTTTCATCTATTTGTTCTATTATATCCTGTATACTTTCAATTATTCTGTATTTTGATTCATAAAAAATAATTGTTCGTGTTTCTTCTTTTAAAGAATAGAGCAAATCACATCTTGATTTTTTCTTAGAAGGTAAAAATCCTTCATAGCAAAAGCGATTATTTATTATTCCAGAAGCACTTAATGCTGTAATAGCAGCACAAGGACCTGGAAGTGGGATGACTTTGATATTAAAAAAATGACATTTTTTTATTAATATACCGCCAGGATCATTGATAATTGGAGTACCTGCATTAGAAACTAAAGCAATTTTTTTTCCTTGTTTTAGTTCTTGAACTAAATGAGCACTTTGTTTGTTTTCATTGTCTTTATTCAGTAATATTAAATGGTTTTTAATGTTAAAATGTTTCAGTAGGATAGTAGTATGTTTGATATTTTCAGCTGCAATTATATCAACATTTTTTAGTGTTTCTAATGCTCTATAAGTAATATCTGATAGATTTCCGATAGGAGTTGGTACAATATAAAGAGCACTGATATAAAATTCATTCATTTTTTTATCCAGAAAATATTTTTGTATATATGATAATAATTTTAATTTAATTTAAATATAAAATATTTTTTTATTTTTTAGTACCGATTTTAGTGTTAAATACAATTTTTTATAAATTTAAGGATTAAAGTTGAGACGAGTAGTGATAACAGGTATTGGTATTATTTCCAGTATTGGTAATAATAAAAAAGAAGTACTAGATTCTTTATACCATGGTACTTCTGGGATTGTATTTTCAGAAGAAATGAAGAAATTAGGTATGCGTAGTAAAGTTTGGGGTAGTATTAAATTAGAGAGTTTAAACATAATAACACAAAAATTGTCTCGTTTTATGAATAATGCCTCTAGATATTCTTTCTTAGCCATGAAAGAAGCAATTAAAGATGCTAAGATAACAAGTACAGCATATCAAAAAAATCCTCGTGTAGGATTAATTTCTGGATCAGGATGTAGTTTTTATAAAGATATTTTAAAAAATAATAGACATCTTATAAAAGATAGATGTATTTCAAATACTATTAGTCCTTATCTTGCAGTTAAAACCATGCCTTCTGGAATATCCGCTTGTTTATCTACTTTTTTTAAAATTTATGGAATAACTTATTCTATAAGTTCAGCTTGTGCAACGTCAGCTCATTGTATTGGTAATGCATTTGAGTTGATTCAATTTGATAAACAAGATCTTATCTTTGCAGGTGGAGGCGAAGAAATAAGTTTAGAATTAGCCAGTCAGTTTGATGCAATGCGGGTTCTTTCTACTAATTATAATGATCGTCCTAAAAAAGCATCACGTGTCTACGATGTAAATCGTGATGGTTTTGTAATTTCGGGTGGTGCAGGAATTTTGGTTATTGAAGAATTAAACTCTGCATTATCGCGCGGTGCTAATATTTATGCTGAAATAGTTGGATATGCTGCAACATCTGATGGTTACAGTATGATTTCACCTTCTGGAAACGGAGCAGTTCGTTGTATGAATTTGGCAAGAAAAAATAATTTCGTGTCTATTGATTATATTAATGTACATGGAACTTCTACCAAGATTGGTGATTTGATAGAATTAAAAGCAATTAAAAAAGTATTTTTAAATGAAAAAACACCAATGATTTCAGCAACAAAATCAATGACAGGTCATTCATTGGGAGCTTCAGGGGTACATGAAATGATTTATACATTGTTAATGTTGAAAAATAATTTTATAGCTCCCACAATTAATATTGAAACATTAGAACCTTTTGCAGAAGATATGAATATTGTTCAGAGAACTATGAATATAAAAATCAGGACTGCTATGTCTAATAGTTTTGGTTTCGGAGGCAGTAATGCTTCATTAATAATAAAAAAATATGAATGAATTATATTTCTAATAATGTATATATTGTTTAATAACATTTGAAATTTATATATAATAAAGATATTTGTGTATTTTAAATGTGCATTTAAATAGTGTGAATCAGAAAAAATCATTTTAATATTTTTAATATTAAAATGATTTTTTATTATTAATATATGTTTTAACTTAAATTAAATAAAATATATAAATTATTTAAACTTATATCCAAGAAAAAGAGATTAAATATGAATCAATTAAACGCTTTAAAACAATTTTCAATTATTGTAGCAGATACTAGTGATATAGAATCTATTTGTAAGTATAAACCAGAAGATGCTACGACTAATCCATCTTTAATACTGCAAGCGGTGAGTTCAAGTATAAACCAGTATTTTGTTGATCAAGCGGTAGAATACGCAAAAAAGAAAGGAGGTTTATATAAAGAAAAAATAATTAATGCTAGTGATAAGATACTAGTTGATCTTGGAATAGAAATTTTAAAAAAAATACCAGGTTATGTTTCTAGTGAAGTTGACGCTCGTTTGTCTTTTAGTACAGAAGAATGTATTTTAAAAGCAAGAAAATTAATTCATTTATATGAAGAGGAAGGAATTTCCCGAAATAGAGTTTTAATTAAATTAGCTGCCACATGGGAATGTATAAAAGCTGCAGAAGAACTTAAAAAAGATAATATTCTTTGCAATTTAACACTTTTATTTTCCCTTGCTCAAGCGCGTGCTTGTGCAGAATCAAATGTTTTCTTAATATCTCCTTTTGTTGGACGTATTTATGATTGGTATGTTTCTCAAAATTTATTGTCTAAATCCTTTATAGGAAAAGATCCTGGAGTTATATCTGTTTGTAAAATATATGAATATTATAAAAAGTATGATTATAAAACTATCATTATGGGAGCTAGTTTTCGTAACATTGAACAAATATTATATTTGTCTGGATGTGATCGATTAACTATTTCACCTGTTTTATTAAAAGAATTAGAGTCTAATACTAGAAAAATTGAAAGACATCTTAATCCTCCTAGTGTGATTTCAGTAGCTCCACTTCCATTGTCTGAAGAAGAATTTCGATGGGAACATAATCAAGATCCTATGGCAGTTCAAAAATTATCTGAAGGTATACGTAATTTTGGAAAAGATCAATTATCTTTAGAAAAGATATTTTCTAAAAAAATATAAATAATTTTAATTAATAACAATTTATTTGTAGGATTTTAATCTAAAGGAAAATATATGTGTTCACGAATAGAATTGGCTAATGCAATTCGTTTTTTAAGTATAGACGCTGTACAAAATGCACAATCGGGACACCCTGGCATGCCTATGGGTATGGCGGATATTGCTGAGGTTTTATGGAGAGATTTTTTAAAACACAATCCGAAAAATCCAAATTGGAATAATCGCGATCGTTTTATATTATCTAACGGACATGGATCTATGTTGTTATATAGTTTATTACATCTAACAGGATATGATTTATCTATCGAAGAACTAAAAAATTTTAGACAACTTAATTCAAAAACGCCAGGGCATCCTGAAACAGGTGAAACACCTGGTGTTGAAATAACTACAGGTCCATTAGGGCAAGGATTGGCAAATGCTGTTGGTATGGCTATTGCAGAAAGAACATTAAGTTCTTATTTTAATCGACCAGAATATAATATAGTTGATCATTATACTTGGGTTTTTGTCGGTGATGGTTGTTTAATGGAAGGTATTTCTCATGAAGTATGTTCTTTAGCTGGAACATTAAAACTGGGGAAACTAATTGTTTTTTATGATAAAAACGGTATTTCTATAGATGGGAAAGTGTCTAATTGGTTTACTGACGACACAGCAAAACGTTTTAAATCATATAATTGGCATGTAGTAGATGCGGTAAATGGTCATGATTCAGAATCTATAAATAACAGTATAAAAGCAGCAAAATTAATAACCGATCAACCTTCAATTATTATTTGCAATACTATTATTGGTTTTGGTTCTCCTAATAAGTCGGGAACAGCAGAATCTCATGGGGCTCCTCTTGGTACAAAAGAAATTTCTTTGACTCGAGAAAAGTTACATTGGAAGTATCCTCCTTTTGAAATACCTAAAAAAATTTATAAAAAATGGAGTTTTATAGAAAAAGGTTTTGAACTAGAAAAAACATGGAATGAAAAGTTTTCTTCATATCAATCTAAATATCCTGATTTATCACTTGAATATTTACGACGAATAAATAAAGAATTACCTTTAAATTGGAATGAAACAACTAAGAACTATATTTATTCTTTACAAGAAAATAGACAAAATATTGCCAGTCGTAAAGCTTCTCAAAACACTTTAGAAAAGTATGCTAAAATTTTACCTGAATTAATAGGGGGTTCAGCAGATTTGTCGCCTAGCAATTTAACTATGTGGTCTTGCTGTAATTCTATTACAGATGACTTATCTGGAAATTATATTCATTATGGAGTTCGTGAATTTGGTATGACAGCAATTGCAAATGGTATATCTCATCATGGAGGTTTTATTCCTTATACTGCTACATTTTTAATGTTTGTTGAATATGCACGCAATGCAGTTCGTATGGCAGCTTTAATGAATACAAAACATATTTTTGTATACACTCATGACTCTATTGGATTAGGTGAAGACGGTCCTACACATCAGCCTATAGAACAATTAGCTAGTTTGCGAATGACTCCTAATATAGATGTATGGAGACCTAGTGATCAAGTAGAAACAGCAGTTGCTTGGAAGCAAGCTCTTGAAAAAAAATCAGGACCTACAGCATTAATTTTATCTCGTCAAAATCTTGATCAATTTCATAGAAATTCTAAACAATTAGATAGTATTTCTTGTGGAGCATATATATTATATGATTCTAATAAACCACTTGATATTATTTTCATATCAACTGGTTCAGAATTAAACATTACTTTAATTGCTGCAAAAAAAATTATTTCTTTAGGTTATTCTGCACGTGTAGTATCAATGCCTTCTACTAGTGTTTTTGACAGACAAGATCATGCTTATAAAGAATTTGTACTACCTTCTTATGTTACTAAAAGAATTGCAATTGAAGCTAGTATAGAAGATTTTTGGTATAAATATGTAGGAATAAATGGTTTAATTATTGGAATGAAAACGTTTGGTGAGTCTGCTCCAGCAGAAGATTTATTTAAAAAATTTGGTTTTACTATAGATAACATAGTTGATAAATCAATAGCTCTATTAAAATCTTAATTTTTTAACATTTTAAATTGTTATGGGGCTTGAGGATTACAGCCCCATCTCTTTGTTAAAAAGAAAAATAACGTTTTTTATTATTAATGTTAAATCAGGAAAATGTATGATTTGTTCAATTACTAAATTAGCACAAAAACTAATTTCTATTCCATCTATAAGTCCAAAAGATTTAGGTTGTCAAGATATTATTATAAAACGTTTATGTGCAGTAGGATTTACAGTTAAAGTAATTAATATTAATAACACAAAAAATTTTTGGGCATTTAGAGGTATTGGAAAAACATTAACATTTGCAGGACATACAGATGTGGTTTCACCAGGTCAATATGAAGATTGGCATGATGATCCTTTCAAACCAGTAATTAGAGATGGGTTTTTATTTGGTCGTGGATCTGTAGATATGAAAGGTGCTTTGGCTGCTATGATTGTTGCAGCTGAAAAATTTATAAGTGAATTTCCAAATCATAAAGGACGTTTATCTTTTCTTATTACTTCAGATGAAGAATCTACTGCAGTTAATGGTACGATCAAAGTAGTAGAATACTTGATGTCTAAAAATGATATGATTGATTATTGTTTAGTAGGAGAACCTTCTAGTGATACTATAGTTGGTGATGTTATAAAAAATGGTCGACGTGGTTCAATCACAGCTAATTTAATTATTTATGGAATACAAGGACATATTGCATATCCTGATTTAGCCGACAATCCAATACATAAAGGTTTGCCTATTATTTTGAAAATATTGTCTATGAAATTAGATGATGGAAATGATTTTTTTTTACCTAGTAGTATAAATATTGCAAATATTCGTGCAGGAGATGGAGCTAATAATGTTATTCCAGGCTCTCTATTTGTTCAGTTTAATATTCGATTTAGCACAGAAATTTCTGAAACAGAAATTCAATCTAAAATAGTTGATATACTAGAAGAAAATAATATTAATTACTCTTTAAAATGGCTTTTTTCAGGAAAACCTTTTCTTACTAAAAAAGGTATATTATTAGATGCTGTAATACGATCTGTTTTTCATGTTAACAAAAAAAAACCTATTTTATCTACTTCTGGTGGAACTTCTGATGGTCGTTTTGTTTCTTTAATGGGCGCTGAAGTAGTTGAACTTGGATTAGTTAATAGTACAATTCATAAAGTCAATGAATGTGTAAAAATATCTGATTTACAATTATTGAGTTATATGTATAAAGATATTATGAAGGAATTACTAGTTTAATTTTTAAAAATAAAAAGCATGATGATAATTGTTTATTATAAATGATGCAGAATATCATAGAGATAGTCTGCAACAATTACTATAAATAAATGTTTAATTCAAAATTTTTTAAATACTGTTATATTATTTCCACAATATTATACATTTTATGCAGGAGGAAATATATCAAAATCTTTTTTTTCTAAATCTTTATCCGTATAAGGAATACTATAATCTTTATTTTCATCAGGAATATTAATTCCTTCTGGAATAATTAATTTTCTAAATTGATGTCTTATGTTATCAGAATTAACACTCTGACTTCTTTTAAAATCTTTTAGTGTGCAAGATGTTATGAAAAGTGTATTTAACATTTGAAATGTTATTATAATTTTTAAAAATTTTTTATAATGTTTTAAGATTGGCATATTGAATTGCTTTTTCAAGTTTGAAGCAAGTGGAATCTAAAATAGGAGTCATTGGTAAACGCAGTGTATCATGTTTTATTAACCCTATTTTTTTAGCTAACCATTTTATAGGGATAGGATTGGGTTCTATAAATAGTGCTTCATGTAATAACATTAAACGTTTATTTACAGATCGTGCACTAATAAAATCTCCTTTTAATGCATATGAACACATTTTCCTCATTTCTTTTGCAGCAATATTTGCTGTAACTGATATTACACCTTGACCGCCTAATTGCATAAAATCTAACGCTGTTGCATCATCTCCACTAATTAATAAAAAATCATTTTGAACTAATTCTTTTATTTTATTAATTCTTGATAAATCGCCAGTTGCTTCTTTAATACCTATTATATTTTTTAATTGAGATAACCTGGCAACTGTCTCTGGAAGTAAATCACATCCAGTACGACTGGGAACATTATATAAAATTTGTGGCAATTCAGTATGTTCTGAAATAGCTTTAAAATGTTGATACAATCCTTCTTGAGTAGGTCTATTATAATATGGTGTAACAGTTAGACAACCTGAAATACCAGATTTCTCAAATCTTTTTGTTAAAGAGATAGCTTCTGTTGTAGCATTTGCTCCTGTACCTGCAATAATTGGAATACGTTCATCAGATAATTCTAAAGTAAGCATAACGACGTGTATATGTTCTTCTTGACTGAGTGTTGCAGATTCTCCCGTAGTTCCAACAGAAACAATAGCTTGAGTTTTATTAACAACGTGATAATTAATCAACTTTTTTAAACTAGTACGACAAATTTGACCTTTTTCATCCATTGGTGTAATTAGTGCAACAATACTTCCTTTAAACATTAGTTGTCCTCCTCCATAAAAAATATTTTATGGGATTTTTGACACATTTTAAAAGCAAAGTATATAGAAATTATGAACGTAATATTTCAAGAAAAATATAGTTTTATTATGAACATGAAAATATTATAGAACACACTCTATATTATAAAATATTAATGATTTAATATAATAAAAAATATTTTATATTTAATTTAAAATTAAATTTAATTAATATCAAAAAATCTAGTCAGAATAATATCTGTTTTATCATTATTAGTAATACTTTGTATCATAAAAATGATTATATCTAGTACTATTATACAAATTTATTTTATCTAACTAGACTAAGAATACAGTTAATATTAATTTTTAGAATAAAAACTGCATTTCTATTATAAATTTATAACTTTGGATTGTATAATGCAAGATTTTAATATTATAGAAAAAATAGAATTTTTTAAAAATAAAAAGATATAAATATTAAGAATTAATTTTTGTGTTATTAAAAAATTACTACTTGTTAATAAATAATATTAAGACTTAAATTTTTTATTATTGATCATGCTACTAAAGAAATAGTCATTTAGTAGCATTATAATATTATTTACAATATTACGTGCTGCATTGTGCTCGAAATCTTAGCAAGTGATCCATTAATACAATTGCTACCATTGCTTCAGTTATTGGAACACCTCGTAATCCTACACATGGATCATGTCGACCTTTAGTAATTATTTGAACTTTTTCATTATTTTTATTAATTGTGTTTCCTGCTTTTCGAATACTTGATGTAGGTTTAAATGCTACTTTTAATAAAATTTGTTCACCATTACTTATACCACCTAAAATACCACCAGCATGATTAGTTGAAAATCCGCTTGGTGTAATTGCATCACGATGTTCACTTCCTTTTTGACTTATTACTGAAAATCCATCTCCAATTTCTATTCCTTTCACAGCATTGATACTCATTAAAGCATGCGCTAAATCAGCATCAAGACGATCAAACACTGGTTCTCCAAGTCCTATAGGAATATTTTCAGCAACAATTGTGATTTCAGCTCCAATAGAATCACCTGTTTTTTTTAAATGTTTAATTTGGGTTTCGAGTTCTGAAATTTTTTCGATGTTAGAACAGAAAAAAGGATTTTTTTCCACTTCTTCCCAAGATTTAAAAGAACATTTGATATCCCCCATTGCTGATAAATATCCTCGTATGTTTATTCCATATTTATTTTTCAGGTATTTTTTTGCGATAGCACCTGCTGCAACTCGCATGGTAGTTTCACGAGCAGAAGATCTACCTCCACCACGATAGTCTCGTATTCCATATTTTTTTTCATAAGTATAATCAGCATGTCCTGGTCGAAATAAATTTTTTATATCATCATAGTCTTCAGAACGTTGATCACTATTATAAATGATTAAACCAATACTAGTACCAGTTGTAATACCATTAAATACACCAGAAAGTATATGAATTGTATCTAATTCACGTCGTGGAGTTGTATAACGAGAAGAACCTGGTCTTCTACGATTTAAATCATGTTGTAAATCTTCACAAGATAATTCAAAACCTGGTGGTGTTCCATCAACTATGCATCCTAACGCTTCTCCGTGCGATTCGCCAAAAGTAGTCACGCAAAATATTTTGCCAATTGTGTTTCCAGACATTTTTTTATTCTTCTATAATTGTTAAAATGAAATAATATAACTATACAGAATAAATAAAAAAAAATGATCTTTTTATTTTTTAAATTATTGATATTTCTTTTATTTTTAAAAAATTTTAAAAATAATAAAAACTGTTTATTTATTATATAATTTATTGACAATAATTTTTTTTATTTGTTGTTTTTACAAAAACTAAATTATATAATTAATAAAAATAGATATATAATTAAAAAAATTAATTAGAGTGTGTATATTTAAAATTTTTCAATTAATTAATATTATTGGTAACAAATAATTATGAATAAAAATAGCCGAAATACTATTAGTTCAAATATTTTATTTCGTCAATGGTTAAATGGTACTCGTGAAATAGTACAAGATACTATTTTTCATTCTCGAATTCATAAAAAAAATAATACTACTATAGTATCTCAGCGCACTTTTTTTGAACAAAACGCCCACAGTCATTATTTTTCTTGTAGAAGTAAAAAAGATTTATTTAAAGATAATCCTGTCTCTTATATTCGTCATCAAAATTTGCATAATATCTTAAAAAACCTGAAAAAAGGAAAGTATAATCCAGGTATTTTTCTTGATTTGCATGGATTGACACAACATCAAGCACAGCAAGCATTAGGCAAATTAATTGCAATATGTCAAAAAGAAAATATTTTTTGCGCTCATATTATGCACGGATATGGCAAACGTATTTTAAAACAACAAACACCTTTTTGGTTATCTCAACATCCAGACATTATAGCTTTCCATGAAGCTCCTAAATTTTTTGGAAGTGATGCTGCAATCATAGTTATAATTGAAATTAACTCTAAAAAAAACAATTATAAATATTTTAATTAGAAAATTAAACTAAGCATATCAATATATAAAATAGAACTTTCATTTTTTCAAAAACATCATAAATATATTTTTTAACATCAATAAAACAATTCTTAAAAATTAAACAATAATAGTTGTTACAAATTCTTTATCTAAAAAACGTTTTAATAAAAATCTTTAAAACTAAACTGTTATCAATAATTTTTATATATTATAATTAATCTTTACGACAACATTATTTGTGTTATTCAAGTAATTTAACTATTATATTTTTTCAGTATTATAGGAAGATATTATTTTAAAAACCCTTTATTTTTGGGTTTTTTTATTTTTAAAAAAGTAAAATTTTCAATTTTTTTACATAATATAAAGAATTTTAAAGGATTTTAAATATGTTTGATAATAATCGTGTACGGATAGCGATGCAAAAAACCGGTCGTTTAAGCAATGATTCTATTAGGTTGTTAACATCTTGCGGTATTAAGATTAATTTAAAACAACAAAAATTAATAGCTTTTGCTGAAAATATGCCTATTGATGTAATGTTAGTTCGTGATGATGATATTCCAGGATTAGTGATGGATGGTGTAGTAGATTTAGGAATAGTTGGAGAAAATGTACTTGAAGAAGAATTGTTAAAACGAATATCACAAAGATCAGAATATGCTTATACTACTTTAAGACGCCTTGATTTTGGAGTATGCCGATTATCTTTAGCACTTCCCGTAAACACTGTATATTCTAATATAAAATCCTTGAAGGATATTAGAATAGCTACTTCATACCCTCATTTATTAAAAAAATATTTAGATGAAAAAAATATTTCTTTTAAATCTTGCATGTTAAATGGATCAGTAGAAGTGGCACCTAGAGCTGGTCTCGCAGATGCTATTTGTGATTTAGTTTCTACAGGTGCAACATTAGAAGCCAATGGTTTACGTGAGGTGCAAGTAGTTTATCATTCTCATGCATGTCTTATTTGCAAAATTGGAAAGATTAATGCTATTAAAACAGAAGTTATTAATAAACTAATGACTCGTATTAAAGGTGTAATTAAGGCACGTGAATCTAAGTATATTATGTTACATGCTCCTATAAAGAAATTAGAAGAAGTTATATCTTTATTACGCGGAGCAGAAAGACCGACTATTTTAAAATTAGCAGGTGATGATAATCGAGTAGCAATGCATATGGTAAGTAGTGAAACACTATTTTGGGAAACGATGGAAAAATTAAAAGCATTAGGAGCTAGTTCAATTTTAGTTTTACCAATTGAAAAAATGATGGAGTAAAAACTATAATGAAATATTTTAAAAATATGATTTATTGGAATAAATTAAACTCTAAAGAACAAAAAAAAATATTATCAAGACCTTTTTTAAAAGAAAGTGGTATTATTAAAAAAACTGTTAAAGAAATTATAAAAAATGTTAGAAATTCAGGTGATAAAGCATTAAAAAAATATACTTTTTTATTTGATAAACAAGACGTAAATGAGTTTCAAGTTGCTGAAAAAAAAATCATTTCATCTGAACTTTACTTGAATGATGTTTTAAAAAATTCAATTGCAATTGCAAAAAAAAATATTATGCTCTTTCATAAAGCTCAAATTTCTTCAACAATAGACATTGAAACAGAAATTGGAGTTCGTTGTCAGCAAATTCATTTACCTTTAAATTCTATAGGAATTTATATTCCTGGAGGAACTGCTCCTTTATTTTCCACAGTATTAATGTTAGCAATACCTGCTAAAATTGCAGGTTGTAAAGAAATTATCTTATGTTCTCCTCCTCCGATTAGTAATGAAATTCTCTATACAGCTCATGTATGTGGAATTAATAATATTTTTCAAGTAGGAGGTGCTCAAGCTATAGCTGCTCTTTCGTTAGGTACGGAGACTATTCCTAAAGTAGATAAGATTTTTGGTCCAGGTAATGCTTATGTTACAGAAGCAAAATTACAAGTCAGTTCTATTTTTAACGGAACAGCAATAGACATGTTGGCAGGACCTTCAGAATTATTAATTATTGCTGATAATAGTGCTAATCCAGATTTTATTGCTGCTGATTTGTTATCACAAGCTGAACACGGCATGTCTTCTCAAGTTATTTTATTAACACCCTGTATTGAATTAGCAAAAAAAGTTATTTTATCGCTTGACAAACAATCAAGTAATTTTTCTAGATTACCAGAAATTTTAATGGTATTAAAAAACAGTCCAATTATTATTACAGAAAATTTATCAGAATGTATTAAAATATCTAATATATACGGACCTGAACATTTAATTATTCAAACAAAATCACCTAGAGAAGTACTTCATTATATCTCCAATGCCAGCTCTATTTTTTTAGGTTTATGGTCTCCTGAATCTGCCGGTGATTATGCATCTGGTACAAATCATGTTTTACCAACATATGGAAAATCTATTTCCAATTCTTCTTTAGGGTTGTCTGATTTTCAAAAACGTGTATTAATACAAGAGTTAACACCTCAAGGACTTATAAAATTGTCAAATACTCTTCAAATTTTATCTTCAGCAGAAAAATTGGACGCGCACAAGAACGCCGTAAAAATTCGGGTAGATTTTTTAAAGGAGAAAATATGAGTATTAATATTTTAAAATTAGCAAGAAGTAATGTACAAAGATTGATACCTTATCAATCTGCAAGACGTATTGGAGGAGGACATGGTGATATTTTATTAAATGCTAATGAATCATCTAAACCTGTTTTTTTTGAATCAAAAAAAAAATCATTTCATCGTTATCCAGAATGTCAACCTATTAATGTAATATCTTCTTATGCTAATTATACGAATTTATCTTGCAATCAAATTTTAGTGACAAGAGGTGCTGATGAAGGAATTGAATTATTAATAAAAGCGTTTTGCGAGCCAGGACAAGATGCAATTATGTATTGTCCTCCTACTTATGATATGTATAGAGTAAATGCAGAAATACATGGTGTTGAAATTAAAGAAATCCCTACTATTAAAAATACTTGGCAATTAGATTTGTCAAATATTCAATTAAATTTAAGTAGAGTAAAATTAGTTTATGTTTGTAATCCTAATAATCCCACTGGAAATATTCTTTTAAAACAAGATCTCATCTCGTTACTGAAGATAACTTTAGGTCATTCTTTAGTAGTAATCGATGAAGCATATATTGAGTTTTCTCCAAAAGAAAGCATGACAAATTACTTAAAAAAATATCCGAATTTAGTTATTTTAAGAACACTATCTAAAGCTTTTGCTTTAGCTGGAATAAGATGTGGTTTTACTTTAGCAAATAAAGAAGTCATTGATATTTTAAATAAAGTAATTAGTCCTTATCCGATATCTGCACCTGTTTCTGATATTGCAGTTCAATCTTTAGAAATACCTTATATTAAATTAATGCAGGATAGAGTGCTAGATTCCAATAATAATCGTATTTGGTTAATTGATCAATTAAAAAATATTCATTGTGTAGAAAAAGTATTTGAAAGTAATGCTAATTATATATTAGTAAAATTTTTTATGTTTAAACAAGTTTTTCAAAATTTATGGGACAAAGGGGTCATTTTAAGAAATCAGAATAATAAAATTAATTTAAAAAATTGTATAAGGATTTCAATAGGAACACATTTAGAATCTTTGCGTTTAATTAAAGAACTTAAAATTTTTTCTAAAGAAATATTTGAAGGGAAAATAAGTGAAAAATAAAATATTGTTTATTGATCGAGACGGTACATTAATTGATGAACCATTTAATACTCGTCAAGTAGATTCAATGAATAAATTAGTATTTAAAAAAAATGTAATTTCTTCATTACGAAAATTAATTGCAATGGATTATAAATTAATTATGGTTACTAACCAAGATGGTCTTGGTAGCAAAAATTTTCTTTTTGAAGATTTTAATATTCCTCATACGTTTATGTTAAAAATTTTTCATTCAGAAGGGATAATATTTGATGATATATTAATTTGCCCTCATTTTTTAGATGATAATTGTACATGTCGAAAACCAAAAATAAATATGATAAAACCATGGTTAAATAAAATAGATCGAAAAAATAGTTATGTAATTGGTGATCGAGATACCGATATGGAATTATCAGAAAATCTTAAAATAAAAGGAATTCAATATAAAGAAGATGTATGTAATTGGATTGATATTGAAAAATATATTATAAAATACAATAGACATTCTGAAATTTTTAGAGAAACAAAAGAAACTAAAGTTCGTATTCAAGTTTGGTTAGATTTAGAAGAAAAAAGTAAAATTAATACTGGAATAAAGTTTTTCGATCATATGTTAGAACAGTTATCAGTACATAGTGGTATTTGTATGAGCATTCATACAGAAGGTGATCTTTATATTGATGATCATCATACAATAGAAGATACCGGTATTGTATTAGGTGAAGCATTATTAAAGGCTTTAGGACAAAAAAATGGTCTTGGTAGATTTGGTTTTTATTTACCCATGGATGAAAGTAAATCGAATTGTATTATGGATATATCAAATCGTCCTTATTTAAATTTTAAAGCTAATTTTAATCATAAAATGGTTGGTGATCTTAATACTGATATGGTTGAACATTTTTTTTATTCTCTTTGTTATTCCATGAAAATTACACTTCATTTATACGCTGAAGGAAAAAACGATCATCATTGTATTGAAAGTTTATTCAAAGTTTTTGGACGTACATTACGTCAAGCTATTAAAATAGAAGGAAATGTATTACCAACTTCAAAAGGGATTTTATAATGGATATAGTAATAGTAGATACGGGTTGTGCTAATTTAAAATCAATACAAGTGGCAGTTAAAAATTTAGGTTATGATTCTATAATAACTTCTGAATTGTCTAAAATCTCAAAATCTAAAAAGATTTTTTTGCCAGGAGTAGGTACTGCTTCTGCAGTAATGAGTATTTTATCTAAAAAAAATATAATTCATATTATTCGCGAATGTAAACAAAAAATATTAGGGATATGTCTAGGAATGCAACTTCTTTGTGATTTTAGTGAAGAATGTAATGGTGTAAAAACAATGGGTATAATTAAATCTTCTGTATTGCGTTTAAAAACTAATAATTTACCATTACCTCATATTGGATGGAATCAAATTACATTCAGTAAAACACATCCTTTATTTAAAAATATACCAAATAATTCTAGATTTTATTTTGTTCATAGTTATATAGTTCCAATTAATAAATACACATTATCTACAACTAATTATGGTGTTGATTTTAGTTCAGTTGTACAAAAAAATAATTTTTTCGGTGTTCAATTTCATCCAGAAAAATCTGGAGATATAGGCGCTAAATTATTGAAAAATTTTTTGGAGATATAATATCATGATTATTCCTGCATTTGATTTAATTAATGGGAAAGCAGTACGTTTATATCAAGGTAATTATTTAAATAAAAAAAATTATGATATAAATTTAGCTTATTGTTTAGAAGAATACAGATTAAAAGGAATTAACATTGTTCACTTAGTAGATTTAGATGGAGCAAAAAATATTCATAATAGACAAATAGAATTATTTAAGAAGATATTATCTCAGACTACTATGCCCATTCAAATAGGTGGAGGAATAAGGACTACAAAAGATATTAATATGTTTCTCGAGTTGGGAGCTACAAGAATAGTGATTGGTTCTTCTAGTATACAAAACAAAGAAAAAGTGAAAAAATGGTTAAAAATATATGGTTCAGATGTAATTGTTTTAGCATTAGACGTGCAGATTAATAATGATAATAAAAAAGAAATATATATTAATGGTTGGCAAAAAAAAACTAATTTTCTTTTAGAAGAAATTATTGAATATTTCTTACCGAGTGGATTAAAGCATGTATTATGTACAGATATTTCGAAAGACGGAACTCTTTTAGGACCAAATGTTGCTTTGTATAAAGAAATTACTAGTTCTTTTAAAAATATAAATTTTCAAGCATCTGGAGGAGTTGCGACATTACAAGACATTATTTCTTTGAAGAAAAGTGGTATTAAAAGTATTATTATTGGGCGTAGTTTATTAGAAAAAAAATTTACGATAGAAGAGGCCTTCAGATGTTGGCAAAACGAATCATAGCATGTCTTGATGTTAATAATGGTGTAGTAGTAAAAGGAGTTAAATTTCAACATCATGAAATTGTAGGTGATATTGTACCATTAGCCAAACGTTACGCGCAAGAAGGTATAGATGAACTGGTATTTTATGATATAACTGCTTCTACAAAGAATAAATTAGTTGATCGAAATTGGATAGAAAAAATTGCTGAAGTAATAAATATTCCATTTTGTGTGGCCGGAGGTATTAAAAGTGTAGAAGATGCAAAAAGTATTTTATCTAGTGGTGCAGATAAAATATCGATTAATTCTTCAGCATTAATAGATCCTAATTTAATTACAAAAATTTCAGAACGTTTTGGTGTACAGTGTACGGTAGTTGGAATTGATTCTTGGTTTGACAAAGCAAAAGATTCATATATGGTACAACAATACACCGGAGATGTTAGTAAAACTTATCAAACTTGTTGGAAAACATCTGATTGGGTAAAAAAAGTGCAAGAAAAAGGCGCTGGTGAAATTGTTTTAAATATGATGAATAAAGATGGATTGCAAAAGGGTTATGATCTTGCACATTTGAGTAAAATAAGAAAAATATGTAAAGTTCCTTTAATTGCATCTGGTGGCGCAGGCAATATAGAACATTTTTATGAAGCCCTTCATTGTTCTAATGTTGATGGAGTATTAGCCGCATCTGTTTTTCATAAAAAAATAGTAGATATAAGAATATTAAAAAAATTTTTAATTACACGGGGAATGGAGATTAGAGAGTGTTAAAACAACATGATTTATTAAATCTCAATTGGAAAAAAACTAATGGCATGATTCCTGCGATTATACAAGATTATTCTTCAAATGAAATTTTAATGCATGGATATATGAATAAAGATGCTTTATTAAAAACCCAAAAAGATGGTTTAGTAACGTTTTATTCTCGTACTAGAAATTGTTTATGGACTAAAGGAGAAATATCAGGTAATTATTTAAAAGTAATTGAAATTGGTACAGATTGTGATCATGATACATTATTAATTTTAGCGGAACCTACAGGAAAAACATGTCATTTAGGCAATACAAGTTGCTTTTTTTTAAAAAAATATAATATAAACTTTTTATTTGAATTGGAAAAAATTATAGAGAATAGAAAAGATAAATTTTTAAATAATTCATATACATCTAGTTTGTATAAATCAGGAACAAGTCGTATAGCACAAAAAGTAGGTGAAGAAGCTATAGAAACAATATTAGCAGCTATGAAGAAAGATCGAAAAGAATTAATTAATGAATCTTCAGATTTAATTTATCATTTAATTGTATTATTACATGATCAAAATATAAGTTTAAATTTAGTTCTTGATAATTTAAAAAAAAGAAGAAAAAAAGAATTGATTGTTAATATTGAAAATAATTAATTTTATAAAATTATAAAATATCTATTGAACAGATTTATAATATTTCAATTTTAATATAATAAAATTTATACAATTGTATGTTATTTTTAAAAAAATAATATTTACTTTGAAAAAATTATTGGATACTAGACAAGTAAATTTTCCTTTTTTCAAATCAAAGATAAATATAATTTTTTTAGTTTTTATTTCACATCAATTAAAATATTCTTTTAACACTTTATTTTATATTAACCAAATATTGAAAATATTAGTAATATTATTTACTGTTTCGAAAATTAAATAGAATATATTAATTCTTAAAAATTATTATTGAATCTTTATTCAGTAGAATTTACTGGGGGAAAAATGTCAAAACAACAAATTGGCGTAGTAGGAATGGCAGTAATGGGACGAAATTTAGCGTTAAATATTGAAAGTAAAAATTATAGTGTATCTATATTTAATAGAACACGTTCAATAACAGAAGAAGTAATTAATCAAAATAAGAACAAAAATATTTTTCCATATTTTTCTATGAAAGGTTTTGTGGACTCACTTCTAAAACCTAGGTGTATTTTATTAATGGTTCAAGCTGGACGAGCTACTGATGAAACGATTAAGTTAATTATGCCTTATTTAGAAAAAGAAGATATATTAATTGATGCGGGTAACACTTTTTACAAGGATACTATTCGGAGAAATGATGAATTATCTAAATACGGTATTAATTTTATTGGAATGGGAGTTTCTGGAGGTGAATTAGGAGCATTAAATGGCCCCTCTATCATGCCAGGAGGTCAAAAAGAAGCATATAAGTTAGTAGCTCCTATGTTGCAAAAAATATCTGCAAAATTTCAAGGTGAATCATGTGTAAGCTATATTGGTCCGAATGGTGCTGGTCATTATGTCAAAATGGTACACAATGGTATTGAATACGGTGATATGCAGTTAATTGCAGAATCCTATTTTTTATTAAAATATTTGTTGAATATGAACAATGAAGAATTATCCTCTACTTTTCATGAGTGGAATAAAGGAGAGTTAAATAGTTATTTAATTGAAATAACAAAAAATATTTTTCTTAAAAAAGATAAAAATGATGAGTATTTAATAGATTTAATTTTAGATAAGGCTGAAGATAAAGGTACTGGAAAATGGATTAGTAAAAATGCTTTAGAATTACGAGAACCTCTTTCATTAATTACTGAATCTGTTTTTTCACGTTATTTATCTTTTCTTAAAGAACAACGTATAATTGCATCTCAAATATTAAAAGGACCTGATATAAAAACATCTATTAAAGATAAAAGTAGTTTTATTGAAGAAGTCAGACGAGCTTTATATTTAGGAAAAATAATTTCTTACGCTCAAGGATTTTCTCAGTTAAAAAGATCTTCAGAAAAATATAATTGGAATTTAAAATATGGTGAAATTGCTAAAATTTTTAGAGCTGGATGTATTATCAGAGCTAATTTTTTAGAAAAAATAACAGAAGAATATTCTCAAAATAAAAATATAGTGAATTTGTTATTAACACCCTACTTTTCAAAAATATCTAATGAATATCAAAGTTCATTGCGAAAAATTGTTATCTATGCGATAAAATATGGAATTTCTGTACCAACTTTTTCTGCAGCAATATCGTATTATGATAGTTATAGAGCATTACAGTTGCCAGCTAATCTTATTCAAGCTCAAAGAGATTATTTTGGCTCACATACTTATCAAAGAATAGATAAACCCGGTTACTTCCATACAAATTGGTTAATAAAAAAATAGTCTTGAGGTTTATCAATATTTATATATCAAAATAATGTTTCTTATATGATATCTAGTAATTTATGATTGAAAATGAAAATAGCAGAAGATGTTACAAAATATCTCTGCTATTAAATACTATTTGTTACTGAATATATTTTTTATTTATTTTATAATATTTATTCTTGACTGATAACATAGTTATATTGCAGGCATAAAAATGCGTTTATGTGATAAAGATATTGAAGAATGGTTGGAAAGAAAAGATTTAATTATTGAGCCTTATCCTGAGAAAAAGTTAATTAGTGGAATTACTGTTGATATACATCTTGGTAATAAGTTTCGATTTTTTCATGAAAACACTAAATCTTGTATTAATTTAAGTGATTCTAAAATAAATACTTCATTAGCATTAACAGACATTATGAGTGATGAAATAATTTTTTCTAAAGAAAAACCTTTATTTTTACAACCAGGTTCTTTAGTATTATCATCTACTTTCGAAAATATTACAATCCCTAATAATTTAGTAGGTTGGTTAGATGGACGTTCTTCTTTAGCGCGTTTAGGATTAATGATTCATGCTACTGCACATCGTATTGATCCTGGATGGAAGGGTAATATTGTTTTAGAAATGTTTAATGCGGGCAAATTAACTCTCGTACTACATCCTCAAATAAAAGTTGCAGCATTAAGTTTTGAAATGTTGTCCCAATCAGTTTTACGCCCCTATAATTTAAGGCAGGAAGCTAAATACAAAAGTCAAAATGGAGTAGTACCTAGCCGGATTGATGAGGAATAAACTTTATTACGAAAGATTTTTATTTATACCTATATTTTTTTGTTTATTGAATAAGTTTATTTTGAAAAAAACTATTTATTTTAATTAAAAATAGTTTTATTATTGATTCTTTTCTATATCACACTCTTTATTTTAAAAAAAATTATAATATTATGCAAAGTGTACTTAGAAAAATTTTAGTTACCTGTGCCTTACCTTATGCAAATGGTTCTATTCATATTGGTCATATGTTAGAACATATTCAAGCAGATATTTGGGTTCGTTATCATAGAATGCATGGTCATGAAGTATGGTTTGTGTCTGCTGATGACGCGCACGGTACTGCTATAATGTTAAAATCTGAAGATTTAGGAATATCTTCAAACGAATTAATTAAAAAGATGAGAAAAGAACATCAAAGAGACTTTTTAAATTTTAAAATTTCACATGATAATTATTATTCAACTCATAGTTTAGAAAATTTATATTTATCAAGAAAAATTTTTACATGTTTAAATGAAAAAGGGTTTATTAAAGAAAAAAACATTGTTCAGTTTTATGATAATATAAAAAAAATATTTCTTCCAGACCGATTTATAAAAGGCACTTGTCCTATTTGCAAATCTAAAAATCAATATGGTGATAATTGCGAAATATGTAGTGCAACTTATGAACCTTTGGATTTAATTAATCCCATATCTGTTATTTCCGGAAAAAAACCTATTTTAAAGAATACAAAACATTTGTATTTCGATTTGCCTTTTTTTAGTGAGATGTTGAAAAAATGGATACATTCTGGCGTTTTAGAATCTTCAGTTATTAAAAAGACAGAAGAATGGTTTAAAGAAGGTTTAAAATCATGGGGTATTTCTCGAGACGCACCTTATTTTGGATTTAAAATTCCAAAACATTCTGATAAATATTTTTATGTTTGGCTGGATGCTCCTATTGGTTATATGAGTGCATTTAAAAATCTTTGTTTTAAAAATACAAAGTTAAATTTTAATGAATTTTGGGATAAAAAATCTCATTGTGAATTGTATCATTTTATTGGAAAAGATATTATTTATTTTCATACCTTGTTTTGGCCTTCAATATTAGAAGCATCTTCTTTTAGAAAACCTAGTGGAATATTTGTTCATGGGTATCTTACTATGAATGGTCTGAAATTATCAAAGTCACGAGGTGCTTTAATTAAAGCAAGCAATTGGATTAAATGTTTCGATTCAGATAGCTTGCGTTATTATTATGCGAGCAAGTTATCTAATAAAGTTCATGATATTGAAATTAATCTAAAAGACTTCGTTTGGAAAATAAATAGTGATATTGTAAATAAATTAGTTAATTTAGCATCAAGAAATGCTAGTTTTATTAACAAATATTTTAATGGATACTTATCTAAAAAATTAAGTGATATTAAATTATATGAAGATTTTGTCAATACAAGTAGCAATATTGCAATTTTTTTAGAAAATCGTGAATTTAGTTTTGTTGTAAGAGAGTCTATGAGATTATTAGATGTAGCAAATCAATATATTAATGAAAAAAAACCATGGAAAATTGAAAAAACAGAAAAAAATATTGTTGAATTACAAAAAATTTGCACCATGGGCATTAATTTATTTAGAATTGTTATGATCTTTTTAAAACCGATAACACCTGATTTAGCAAACAAAACAGAGTTTTTTTTGAACACAACATTAACTTGGGATAGTATTAAAAAGCCCTTATTATCTCATAAAATAAATAAATTTACTCCTTTATATAAAAGAATCGATATTAAGAAAATATATGAACTTATTGAGTTATGCAGAGAGTAATAAATTTTTCTTCTTAAATGTAATAAATATTAAATTTAATCAATAATTTAGTAAAATTCAAATGAATTTTGATAGCTAAATCTTAAGTTATTTTGCCAAGATATTGTCCAAGTTTTTTTAGTTCTGTTGTTAGTGTTAATAACAAATACGCCTAAAGCGCTAATGAAATTATTATTATAAAATAATAGTGGAATTTGATTCCTTAACCAAGGAGGAATTTTCTTTTCCTGCCAAATTTTTTTTATTTTTCTTTTTTTATTCCTTCCTAAAATTAAAACGTAACCTTCATATTGAAAACGAATATTGATTAATTCATTATTTTCGGGGGCAGGAATTGTAATACCATTAGTATCTTCTATTAGATTTCCTAAATCATTAGGAAGTATTAGATTTATCTTCGTATTGTGCCAGAATAACAAGGTATTTCTAAGATTAGGTTGTGTTTTTATAAAATAAAGTGATTTTCTATAACGTCTTATCTCATGTTTTCCTAAAATTATTTTCGGGCTTGCATCTGTTTTACTAAAAATCATTTGTTGATAAATACATTGAATATTTTTATATGATGGCATTTTTATTTTTTTTAATGAAATCCAATGTCTAATTAATGCTGTGCATATTTCTTTTGTTGTGTTTTTGAAATTCTCAATATTTAAAGAATTGTCGTATTGTATACAATCATGAATTTTTTCATGAAGAAAGTAATTTAGTAGCCGAGTTTCTTTTTGGCATATTTTAGTAGTACGGAAACAATTGTTTAAAAAATAAGGCCATCTTTTCTCTAATAGAGGAATAATTTTCTTTCGTATGAAATTACGATCATAATCAATGTTTAAATTACTAAAATCTTCAATCCAGCGCAATTTTTTTTTTTTCGCCCAGAATAATAATTCTTTTTTTGTTTTTTTTAAGAAAGGACGGATTATTTTTTTATTGCCTAATAAAGTTTCAAAAGACATACTAGAAAGTCCAGTAGGACCACTACCTCTTTTTAAAGATAAAATTAATGTTTCACACTGATCATTCATATGATGACCAGTAAGAAGTATTTCGTTAGAAAATAAATGATTGTATATAATATTATACCGTTTTACTCTTAATTTTTCTTCAAGATTATTTTTTTTATTATCGATTTCAATATTTTCAATAATTAAAGGGATATGATTTATATCGCAAATTTTCTTGCAATGTTCTGTCCATTTTCTAGAGAGTGAAGTAAGATTATGATTAATATGAATAGCGCGTATGTTAATATAAAACTTTTTTGATATTTCTAGTAGTTGATAAAGTAGTACGGTAGAATCTAGTCCGCCACTATAAGCGATTAAAAATGATTTTTTTTTATATTTACTAATAATTTTTTCTATCAAATAAAAATGACCTATAAATTTTTTGTTTTAATACGTCCGAGTGGACTTGAACCACTAACCTCTACCATGTCATAGTAGTGCTCTAACCAGTTGAGCTACGAACGTAAATATTTAAAAATTTTTTTGATTTTTTTATAATTTAAATTATATATTATTATTAGTATAATATACAAATATTTTTTATAAAATATCAGAGATATATAAAAATATTTTCATTTTGTTTATTAGTAATATATGTAGTAATTTATGCATATATATTAAAGAATATTATTCTAAGGAAATATTATGTTTACAGGTATTGTAAATGGAATTGCTACTATTGTGTCTATAGATAAGAAAAAAACACATTATAGATATACAGTTAAACTTCCATCTATTTTATCTAAAAATTTAAAATTAGGCGATTCAATAGCACATAATGGATGTTGTTTGACTGTAAAATTTATCAATAATGTGTATATAATCTGTGACGTTATAAATGAAACATTAAAAAGCACTAATTTAGGAATATTAAATGTTGGAGAGCATGTTAATATTGAAAGATCAGTAAAGTATGGTGATGAAATTGGCGGCCATATAATATCCGGTCATGTTATGAATACTGCTGAAATTTGTAAAATATTAAAATTAGATGATAATTGTATTATATGGTTAAAAATGAAAAACCCATTATTGATGAAGTATATTTTTTATAAAGGGTTTATTTGTATTGATGGAATCAGCCTTACCGTTGGAGATATTATAGGAAATGAATTTTGCGTTAATATTATACCGCATACTTTTCTATTTACTACTATAAAAAATAAAAAAAATAAAAGTTTAATGAATATTGAAATTGATTTTTATACTCAAACAATTGTAGATACTACAGAACGTTTGATTAATAAAAATATTAAGTATGTTTTATAAGTGTATAAAAAAATTTATTTTTTTCAATTTTAGAAATTATAAATGAAACGTTTCATTTTAGTGAAATTTCTTTATTTTTGTGTATTTTTGTGTATTTTTAGGAGATTTAAGTAAAATTAAAATTGCTTTAAAAATGAGTTGTGTAACTACTTTTGTTGTATTTATATTAACAGTATTATTATGTTATGTTAATTTTTTTTATTTTATTAGCATTGAGTTTAGTTTTTTTGAGAATCATATCTTATGTACTGATTATTTCAGAAAGTGTTCAATTGTTAGAAAAAGTATTATGTAATACTAATCCTGTTTAGGATTATTTTTTAGAATTTTTTTTTTCATTAATTATAAATAATTATCTAGTTTTAGCTATTCTGTTTTTTGGTTTATATTTAAATTATACATTTGTAGAATCTGTTCTGTATAGAACGAATGTATCATTAAGATGTATTTTAGTAATGATTATTTTTTTTGTATTCGCGAATGTATATAGCATTATCTAACATCTATTTACATGTTTCAAGGTGCTCCTATTATTTTAATTACTATGAGTTTAATATCTATGATATTTATGGGTTTTTAAAATTCTGATAAAATTTTCATTATGCTAATACTTCTTATTTTTATTAGGTATTATATTAAGTTTTACTCCCTATAAATTTCGATTAAAAAAAAATTCTGATATATAGAAAAAATTATGAATTTTTATCTCAAACTTAATTCTCTCAATGTGGATATTCCGGATGTTGTCCTTAGAAGCAAGAAATAGTGAAAAATTCTGAAAAATTTGATAAGTGTATTCCTGGTAGTGCTAATTTTATATTAGAAACGTTAGATGTGTTGAATATAGAGAAGTCTCAAAAAAATATAATCATTAATAATATAAACGAAAAAAAGAACAAAAATATATTGTTGTATAGATCGATGAAAAAATTTTGTGTTGTATGTTCAAAATCTACTCCTTTTATCTAGTAGATGCAATTTTTGGTGCCTCTAGTTTTACACATGTCGTTTTATAAAAATTTTATACTGTTTATAATATTTTTTTATTATATGCTTTCACTAATTATATTAAAATAAAAAAAAAGATTAATAAATAATAAAAAATTATTGATAACAAAAAAATTTGTGCAAAAAATGCAATAGAACGTATAAAACACAGTGTTACATACCAATACATCATATAAGAAAAAATGAACTTTCCTTCTATATATCATATTTTTAGTATTGGAAAAATAATATTTTTAGTAATTATAACTTATATTACAGGTAATATGATTAGGTTTTATTTTTTGGCAGTGCTGTTTTAGTATATATTTTATTTTCTATATTAATTTCTTTATTATTAGAAATTAGTTTTTTGAAAATGCGTTTTAAGAAAGTTAAAACTAATTTACAAGATAATTCCTCATTGTTAACTTTAGTTTAGTTGGGAGCAAGTAGTACCCTCTTTTGCTTTCTTGATAGATAATAATTATTGGTTTTTTTCGATTATTGCAGCTAAATTTTTATATAGTGGAATTAGTCAAAATATATTCAATTCAGATGTGATTAGATGTGCAGTACTATTAATATCTTTTTAATTTATAATTAACAATGAGAATTAAAGAGATTTTTTTGTTTTTTCTTAATGATTTTAAAAAATCTCTGTGTATTTTTTTTAAAATTATACGTATTATACTATTCATTATGAAAATAAGATTAAAAAATAAAAAAAAAGACATAAAGATTACTCTAGATGTTTTTACAAAAGCTACTTCTTTAAATAATTTTAAAAAATCAAATCTCATTTGAGAAATAATTTTTTTATCTAAAAAATATATGTTAAAAATAAAAAAATCATGATTCAAATTAGTTGGGAATGTATAAATATAAATTTTTTTAGATACTTTTTTTTAATTTTTTTAGAATTTTTATCAACTATAACTTATTTTTACTCAAAATATTTTTTTATGTTTTCACTAGTTCATTTTTTTCTCGTGAAACTATGATATGTGTATTCTTTATCACTATAGAGATCTAGTTGCTACTGCTTGTTAGGTGTGTAATAGGTGCAACAACCACTGTAGTATTAACTATTATAAGCACCATGATGTCTATTGTAAAAAATTTTATAATTAAAGATCTAAGAATTCTAATTTACATGATAATTATTTTTTCTGTTGTTACATCTATAGAAATATTATTTTATGCTTACTGGTTGAATTTATATCAATCTTCAGATGTTTTTATTCCTTTGATAGTTACTAACTATATTATTATAGGATAAGTAGATCTTATTATTTATAAAAAATCTATAATAAAAATCTTTTTTTGATGATGTTTTTATCAGCTTAGGTTTAACTTTTGCTACGCTTATAGTAGTTTCTATAAGTGAAATATTAGTTAATAGAACCTTATTTTATAGTATTGATAAAAATCATATCTAGTATACAGAATTCTTTTTTTATTAGATGAAAAATATACTATAATTGTAGATATTTTTCATCCGTTAGATTTTTATATTAGGTTTTTTTAATTTCTGTTAAAAATAGTATAGATATATATATTTAAAAAAATAAATAAAAATTTTTTGTAATTCTCATATATTAATAAAATAAAAAAATAATACTAAAAATGAATAAAGACAAGCGTTATAAAATTTTATCATTATTTTATAGTAAATGTCCTGAACCTAAGACAGAATTAATTTTTTCTTCTGATTTTGAACTTTTATTATCTGTAATTCTTTCAGCTCAATCTACTGATTTTATAGTAAATAAAACGACTAAGACGTTATTTAAAATAGCAAATACTCCTAAAGGTATTTTATTATTAGGATTATCGGGTCTTAAAAATCATATTAAAGAGATTGGTTTGTATAATACTAAAGCATTAAACATTATTCGTACTTCCTATTTAATATTAAACAAATATGATGGAATGATTCCCAAAAATCGTATTGAATTAGAATCTCTTCCTGGTGTAGGAAGAAAAACATCTAATATATTATTAAACATATTATTTAAAAAGAAAACTATTGCTGTAGATACACATGTTTTCAGAGTATCAAATCGTACTAATTTTGCTAAGGGAAAAAATGTAAAAGAAGTTGAAAATAAATTAATGAAAGTAGTTCCTAATATTTTTAAATTAAATTTTCATTCTTGGTTTGTTTTACATGGTAGATATATCTGTACTGCACGAAAAATTAAATGTAATATTTGTTTAATATTCAAATTTTGTGAATTTAATAAAAAAAATAATATATTCTCATAGGTACATCAGTGATTATTGTAAAAGTTGCTTTGCCTGTTCCAATCAGACAGTATTTCAAATATTTTATGCCCGATTATATCAATCCTATTATTGGGGGTCGCATTTTAGTTCCGTTTAATTCTAAAGATGTCATAGGTATTGTAGTTTCTTGGTGTAAAAAAAATGACATAAGCCAATTAAATTTGAAATATGCTAAATCATTAATTGACACTGAAGTGTTTTGTACAAATATTATATTAGAACTTATAGATTGGATAAGTAGGAATTATCATTGTCCTGTTGGAAATTTATTTTTTTCTATTTTACCTAAAATTTTACATTCTCATTATCCTGTAGAAAATAAATATATTCATCAGTGGAGCATAACAAAAAAGGGTCAAGAATTAGATCTTTCGTATTTAAAAAGAAAAAAAAAACAATTGCACACCTTGCTTTTTTTAAAAAAGAAGACCGTTTTAAGTACTGAATTAAAAGAATATCATTTGTCTAGATCTATTTTAAAAAAGTTAGAAATACAAGAATTATGTAAAATCAAATCTATTAATGCGATTATAATAAAAAAAAAAATATTTTTAAATCCAAAAAAAAATTTTTTTTAAACAAAAAAATATTAATTGTTGTTAATGATATTTTAATAAAAAAATATTTTACATCTTGGTTGCTAACTAGAACTTATTTAGTTTCTAAAGTTAAATTTTATTTAGGTCTAATCAAGTCAGTATTAAATAAAAATATGCAGATTTTAATCTTAGTACCTTATGTTAAAGGTATAAATGTAATTATAGTTTTTTTAAAAAAATATTTTAATGTTTCTATTGATATAATACATTCAAAATTAAATAATGCTAAATATTTTAAAAATTGGATAAGAACTAAAAATGGCGAGAATTCTATTGTTATTGGTACAAGAAAAAGTGTTTTTTTACCTTTTTTAAAATTGGGCATTATTATCTTACTTGAAGAACATAATTTAAATTATAAAAGCATGAATCAATGCAGATATAATGTTAGAGATTTAGGAATATTAAGAGCATATAAAGAAAATATACCCATAATTTTAGACTCACAAACTCCTTCATTAAAAACGTTATATAATATTTTTCATAAAAAATGTTTTTATATTAAATTGCACCAATACAAATGTATTTATAGATTAAATAATAGTATTATTAACTTAAAAAAAGATAAATTGAAATTTAGTCTATCTTTAACTTTAATAAATGAAATCTATAAAAATTTTAAAAACAAACAAGTTTTATTGATTTTTAATAAATTTAGTTTGTTATTTTTTATATTAACATGTGATACATGTGGTTGTGTTTTTAAATGTACTAGTTGTCACAATTATTTTGAAATTAATCAATATCGTAATATTTTATTTTGTCGATTTTGTTTGATTCAAATTAAAAAACCAATTTTTTGTTATAATTGTGGATGTTTTTTTTTAGTGATAAAAACCATGGACATAGAAAAAATTAAGGATAATATAAAAGATATTTTTCCAAAAATTACATTGTTTTTTTTATTGAATAAAAAAAATATTAATAAAAGTATGTTAGATGTAAAAATGTTTGAATTTTCTACTTCTAGTCCTTGTATTATTATTACTACAGAAGAAATAGTTCAAAATTATTATTTTCCTCATGTAACATTAATTAGTTTAATCAGTATTGATAATTATTTCTTGTCTTTTAATTTTCGTGCCATAGAGCATTTTGCTCAATTTTATATTAATTTAAATCAATTAACTAGAAGATTGCAAAAGTCATATAAAATATTGATACAAACATCTTTTCCTAATGATTTAAATTTAAAAGAGATATGTGATAATGGCTATTTTTCTTTTTCAAAAAAAATATTATCAATTAGAAAAAATTTTTTATTGCCTCCTTGGAGCTCTCAAATTATTATATACTCTGAAAGTTCATATGCTGAATATAATATTATTTTTTTAAATTTACTTCGTAATATTTTAACAAAAAAATCTAATAAAAATAATTGTTTTTTATGGTTTGTAGGACCTTATCACACTTTTTTATTAAAAAATAAAAAAAAATATTTTCATCGTTTATTAATTCAATGTTCCTCGCGAATCTCTCTTAATAATATATTAAATGAATGTATTGATATAATAAATATTTTTAACATTTCAAAACGAGTTAAATGGTTTTTAGATATTGAACCCAATTAAATTTATATATAAATTTTTTTATAAAAAATTTTGAATTTATTTTTTACTCGTTGAACTTATAAGGGAATTAGCTTAATATATTTTAAAAATATTATAAAACTTAAATTAAACAAATAAAATATTTTTTGTTTATAAAATACCAATAAAGAGGTTTGAATGAGTGAATTTGATTTAATTAAAAGATTGCGCAATAGAGGTTTAATATCTCATATTACAAACGAAGATAATTTAAGTGAACTCATTAAAAAAAAATCAATTTCTCTTTATTGTGGTTTTGATCCTACAGATGAAAGTCTTCATATAGGTCATCTTTTACCTTTAATTACTTTAAAAAGATTTCAAATCTCAGGGCATACGCCTATAATATTAATAGGCGGAGCGACAAGCTTAATCGGAGATCCTAGTTTTAAGAAAAAAGAACGTATTTTTAATTCCAATAATGATGTTGATATTTGGACAAAAAAAATTAGCAAACAAATTGCTCGTTTTGTAAATTTTAGTTGTGGTAAGAATAGTGCTGTACTATTAAATAATAATATATGGTTTAAGAACATTAATATATTATCGTTTTTACGAGATGTTGGAAAATATTTTTCAATTAATACTATGATTAATAGAGCAGCTGTTAAACAACGTATTACAAGACCAGATCAAGGTATTTCATTTACAGAATTCTCTTATAATTTATTGCAAGCATATGATTTTTTTGTTTTAAATAAAAAATATCAAGTTGATTTACAAATTGGAGGGGCTGATCAATGGGGTAATATTTCTTCAGGCATGCATTTAATACATCGAAAATCTAATAAAAAAGTATATGGTTTAACAGTGCCTCTTCTTATTCAGTCTAATGGAATCAAATTTGGTAAAACAGAATCAGGAACTATATGGTTAGATGAAAAAAAAACTAGTCCTTATAAATTTTATCAGTTTTGGATGAATATAGAAGATTCTAATGTTTATTATTTTTTAAAAATATTTACTTTTATAAGTATGGAAGAAATTAAAAGAAGAGAACAAAATAAACATCTTCAAAATCAAATTGTTAATGATAAGTCTTTTCTTGCAAAAAACATTACTTGTTTAGTACATGGAAAAGAACAATTACTAGCAGTCGAAAGAATTACAGAGTTTCTGTTTTTAAGAAACATTACTCAAATTAAAGAATCTGATTTTCAACAATTAAAACAAGATGGTATACCGTTTATTATAGTGAATAATATAAAAGATTTGCAGGAAGCATTAGTATTAACTTCATTAGCAAAATCTCGAACTCAAGCTAAAAATATGATAATTTCAAATTCTATATCTATTAATACCAAAAAAATAGGAAAAAATCATATTTTTAATGATCAAGATAAATTATTTGGAAAATTTACTTTATTATCTAGAGGTAAAAAAAATCATTCTTTATTATGTTGGTGAGTTTTTTTTAATCAATAGAAAAACTCTCACCACAACCACAAAATTTTTCTAGTTTAGAATTATAAAATTTAAATATTTTATTAATATTACTTTTCACAAAATCTATTTTAACACCTTCTAAAAAAGGTGCGTCTTTATATAAAACATATATAAGAATACTTTTGTAAAAAAAACTAATTTCTTTGTCATTTTTTTCTTTTTTTAATTCCGAAGTTTTTACTAATTTCATGGTGTAGCGAAATCCTGCACATCCTGATTTTTTTATGCTAAGTCTTATTCCTATATTATCAGGATTTAAATTAATTAAAAATAAAATTTGTTTTATAGCATCTTCAGTGATTGAAATACCTGTCCATTTATTTTTATTTGGCAAATAAGTGTTAATTTTATCTCTATTCATGATGTTCTCTTTTTAAATTGTATTTTCATAGAAACAAAAAAAATTAGTAGAATATACTTTTATTATAAATAAGTCTTTATACTTTAAACAATATTATTGTTTATTAATTATTTTTATAAATTTTGATGTTATAATTATTTTGTTTTTCTTTAGAAGAAAAAAATTTTTTTTATAAAATGACATTAATTTTACAATAAATTATTTATAATATAAAAATATTGAGGTATAACAATTATATGCAAGATCCAAAAGACAAGATAGATTTATCACAATCTATTTTATCACTGATATTTGTTATTGCTATGGGTGTAATAAGTTTTTTAGTCATTCATCCATTTATATTAGGATTTTCTTGGGCTAGTATGATTGTTATTGCCACTTGGCCTCTTATGTTAAAAATACAAAAAATTTTAGGTGGAAAACGTTCTCTCGCCGTAATAATCATGATTGTAATTTTACTTCTTTTATTTATTATTCCAGTGTTTTTTTTAGTAAATAGCTTAATTGCAACAAGTATACCTCTTATTCATTGGTTTAGTTCAAATACTCTAGAGTTTCCAGCATTAGCTTGGTTACAAGATATTCCTCTTATTGGTAAAAAGATATTTATTAGTTATCAAGAATTATTAGATAGTGATGGAGGTGAATTAATTCGTCAAGTAAGACCTTATATGGGACGAACAACTGAGTTTTTTATAATGCAAGCTAAAAATTGCGGATTATTTATTATGCATTTAACATTAATGCTCTTTTTTAGTGCTTTATTATATTGGAACGGTGAAAAAATTAGTATTACTATTCGTCATTTTGCACTCCGACTTAGCAAAAAAAATGGTGATGCTATTATTTTACTAGCAACTCAATCGGTTAGAGCTGTAGCATTAGGAGTTGCGGTAACTGCTTTAATTCAAGCTTTATTATCTGGTATAGGATTATTAATTTCAGGTGTTCCGTATTGGGCATTATTAATGATAATAATGTTTTTTTCTTGTTTAATACAATTAGGACCATTACCTATTTTAATACCTTCAATTGCATGGCTTTATTGGCATAATAATACCACTTGGGGTACAATGTTATTAATTTGGAGTTGTCTCGTATTTATACTTGATCATATACTTAGACCATTTTTTATACGCATGGGAGCTAATTTACCTATTTTATTAATTCTATCTGGAGTAATTGGTGGTTTATTAGCATTTGGAATGATTGGTTTGTTTATTGGTCCAGTTGTATTAGTGATATTTTATCGTTTAATAATATCATGGATGTACGGAATTTCAATTGCATCTTTTTTAGAAGATACATCATTTAAAAAAAAAATTAATTAACATTAAGATAATAGATAAAATAAATACTTTTAATTAAATATAATCTAAATTATGATAATATATAAAAGATAATTTAGTTATATCTAATAATTACTAAACAGAAAACTGATCATATTATATGACGATATTTTTTTAGATTTGATTTTCATTTTTTTCTTATTTAAAACTTCTGTCATATTGTTTGAAGTATACTATTAAAAATTCTTCTCCCTAATATTATGAAATTTTTTCTATTAAGTATTTTAAAAAAACTATTAGAAATGAGACTATTACTGGTTAGTTTTTCGTAATTTTTATGAAATCCTAATATTTCTTCCAGAATAACAAACTCATTTAGAGAACAAAATGAAAAAAACAGATGAACTACGTACAATACGAATTGATCCTTTAATAACTCCATCGGAATTAGCAAGACAATATGCGATTACTTCAGACATTATGGATACTGTTATCGCAACAAGACAAAATATTGCTCGTATTATGACTGGACAAGATTTGCGATTACTTGTTGTAATAGGTCCATGTTCAGTACATGATCCTATTGCTGCAGTAGAATACGCACATCGACTATATGAATTGCGAGTAAAATACAAAGATCGTCTTGAAATTATAATGCGTACGTATTTTGAAAAACCAAGAACAGTTGTTGGATGGAAAGGGTTAATTTCAGATCCGGATTTAAATGGAAGTTTTCGAGTAAATCATGGATTAGCTGTAGCACGTAAATTATTATTAGATATCAATGCATTAGGAATGCCCGCGGCAACAGAATTTCTTGATATGGTTATAGGACAATTTATTGCAGATTTAATCAGTTGGGGTGCTATTGGAGCAAGAACAACTGAAAGCCAAATTCATAGAGAAATGGCTTCTGCACTTTCTTGTCCTGTAGGTTTTAAAAATGGAACTGATGGCAATATACGAATTGCAATTGATGCTATTCGTGCAACTAGAGTTCGACATTTGTTTTTAGCACCTAATAAAGATGGACAAATGACTATTAATCATACTAGTGGAAATCCATATGGACATATAATTATGCGAGGTGGTCGATCTCCTAATTATCATTCTAATGATGTCGATTTAGCAGTAAAACATTTACGCGAGTTTGATTTATCAGAGCATTTAATGATTGATTTTAGTCATGGTAATTGCTTGAAAGAGCATCTTCGCCAAAAAAATGTTTCTAAATCTGTTTCACATCAAATTTCTCATGGTTCTAAAGCTATATTTGGTGTTATGATTGAAAGCTTTTTAGAAGAAGGTTTTCAAACAGTAGTTAATAATCAACCATTAATATATGGTAAATCGATTACTGATGCTTGTTTAAACTGGAAAGACAGCACTTTAATTATTAAACAATTAGCAGATGCTGTGGACTCTCGTTTTTAATCCATATGCTAGTCAAAAAAATTTTGACTAGCATCTTGTGATTAATTTTAAAATATTTTGATATACAATATATATTTTATCCATATAAAAAATTCTACATAAAAAATTAAAAAATTTTTTTATCAAAAATAAATAACTCATATTTTTAATTAAGGACTTGAGAATGCCTGTAATAAGATTTTGTGATGGAAGTCAGCAGGTGTATAATCGTACTGTTTCATTGATGGAGATTATTAAAACTAAAAAACCTAGTATTATCAAATCTCTTGTTGCAATTTCTGTTAATAGTCATTTTTCAAATTTAAATACTGTAATTAAAGAAGATTCTTTTATAGAACTGATTAATCAAAAAGATCATAAAACATTGAGTCTTATCCGATATTCTTGTGCTCAACTATTAAGTTATGCTATAAAAAATACATGGCCTTTTTCACAAATTGTCACAAGTAATATTACAGATAATGGCTTTTATTGCGATATAGATTTTGAAACAAAAATTTCAGAAAAAGATCTTGTTTTATTAGAAAATAATATGAAAATTCTCGTAAAAAAAGAATACGATATTTTAAATAAATTAGTTTCTCATATTGAAGCGATAAAAATATTTGAACAATTTTTTGAAAAATATAAAATATCTTTAATTAATGAAAAAATTAATTGTCAACAGAAAATTTCTTTATATTATCATGAAAACCATGTAGATATTGATATAGGAATGCAAGTTTTTAATATAAAATTTTGCAAATACTTTAAATTACAGAGAATTGGAGGTGTTTATTGGAAGGGTGATAAAAAAAACAAAATGTTACAGCGTATTTATGGTACTGCTTGGTCAAATAAGAAAGAATTAGATAAACATTTAAATTATTCAAATGAATTAAAAAAAAGAGATCATAGAAAAATTGGAAAATTTCTTCAATTATATCATATGCAAGAAGAATCTCCAGGTATGATTTTTTGGCATAATAAAGGTTGGATTATTTTTAATGAATTGCAAAATTTCGTTCGTGTAAAACTGAAAGAATACAAATATAAAGAAGTTAAAACACCATTATTAATAGATAAGTTGATATGGAAAAAAAGTGGACATTGGGATAATTATAAAAATGCTATTTTCACTACATTGTCAGAAAATCGAGAATATTGTATTAAACCTATGAATTGTCCTGGACATGTACAAATTTTTAATAGCGAATTAAAATCTTATCGAGATCTACCTATTCGTATGGCAGAATTTGGAAGTTGTCATCGTAATGAACCTTCAGGATCTTTGCATGGTTTAATGCGAGTTCGTAACTTTACTCAAGATGATGCTCATATATTTTGTACTAGAGAACAAGTGCGTTCTGAAATTAACGATTGTATTAAAATGATATATGATTTGTACAGTACTTTTAATTTTAAAAAAATATTAGTTAAATTGTCTACTCGTCCAGAAAAACGTATTGGTACAGATGCGTTATGGGATGAATCAGAACAAGATTTATCTGATATGTTGTTAGAAAATCATTTATCATTTGAATATCAATTGGGAGAAGGTGCTTTTTACGGACCTAAGATTGAGTTTGTTTTACAGGATTCTTTAGATCGAAATTGGCAATGTGGAACGATTCAACTTGATTTTTATTTACCATTACGTTTAAGTTCATTTTATATTAATGAGAATAATGAACGTAAAGTACCTATAATTATTCATCGGGCTATATTAGGTTCATTAGAACGATTTATTGGCATATTAATTGAAGAATGTTCAGGTAATTTACCAACATGGTTATCTCCAATACAAGTCGTAATAATGAACATTACGGATGTTAGTACAGATTATGTTAAACAATTATTTAAAAAATTTTCTCAAATTAATGTTCGCACAGAATCTGATTTAAGAAATGAAAAAATAGGTTTTAAAATTCGAGAACATGTACTGCGTCGAATTCCTTATATGCTCATTTGTGGTGAAAAAGAAATGCATTCTAAAAAAATATCTGTTCGTACTAGAAGTGGTTATAATTTTGGAATGATTGATGTTGATATTTTTATTGAAAAGTTGCAACAAGAAATTATTACTCGCAGCTTTTATCAAATGGAGGAATAAAGTATTAAAGGTGGAAAAAGAATTCAATTAACACGTCCTAATCGGATTAATAGTGAGATACGTGCTGTCAAAGTGCGTCTTACAGGTGTTGAAGGTAATCAAATTGGTATAGTTAGTTTGCGTGAGGCTTTAGAAAAATCTGAAGAATTAGGTTTAGATTTAGTTGAAATTAGTCCAAATGCTGAACCTCCGGTTTGTCGTATTATGGATTATGGCAAATTTCTTTATGAAAAAAGTAAATCGTCTAAAGAACAGAAAAAAAAACAAAAAATAATTCATATAAAAGAAATAAAATTTCGTCCTGGTACTGATGAAAGTGATTACCAAGTTAAATTGCGCAATTTAATACGTTTTTTAGAAGATGGTGATAAAGCTAAAATTACTCTACGATTTAGAGGCCGAGAAATGGCACATCAAAAAATCGGTGTTAATGTATTAAATAGAGTAAAAAATGATTTAATTGAATTAGCAACTGTGGAATCTTTTCCATCTAAAATTGAAGGTCGTCAAATGATCATGATTTTAGCACCAAAGAAGAAATAGTGATTTTGATTAGATTTTTTTCAAATCAATATATGAATTATTTGAATAATTTGTCATATCTTTTTTTATAATTTAAATGAAACAGTTTATGCCGAAAATTAAAACTTTAAAAAGTGCAGCTAAACGTTTTAAAAAAACTGCATCTGGTAAATTTAAACGTAAACAAGCAAATTTACGTCATATTTTAACGAAAAAAACAACAACTAAAAAACGTCATCTTCGTCCTAAGATTATAGTATCTAAAGGAGATATAGATAGAGTTAAATCTTTTTTACCATATGCGTAAATTAACTTATTTTGTGAAGATTTTTACGAATAGGAGAGCATAAATGGCTCGTGTAAAACGTGGGGTAATCGCTCACGCTCGTCACAAAAAAATCTTAAAACAAGCAAAAGGTTACTATGGAGCTCGTTCGCGTATTTATAGAGTTGCGTGTCAAGCAGTAATTAAGGCTGGTCAGTATGCTTATCGTGATAGACGACAACGAAAACGACAATTTCGTCAATTATGGATCTCGCGTATAAATGCTGCTGTTCGTCAAAGTCAAATTTCTTATAGTAATTTTATGTTTGGTTTAAAAAAAGCTTCAATTAATATTGATCGTAAAATACTTTCTGATATTGCTATATTTGATATCTTTTCATTTAATAAGTTGGTAGAAAAAGCAAAAGAAGCATTATTATAAATATTAAATTTTAATACATAAGAGGGGGAAATTTATCTCCCTCCATTAAAAAAAATTAATAATATTTAATATAGAATTTTTATGTATTTTAATTTTAGACATTTTAGTCTAAAGAAAAATAAGCTTCCTTTATGGAAGCTTTTTAATGTTTTAAATATACTCTTAAACATAATAAAATAAAAAAAAGCATACAAAATGTTAAATTTAAATGAATTATTTAAAGTTATTAAAATAGATGTAAAAAATTCAAAAACAATAGAGGAACTAGACCAAATTCGTATTAAATATTTAGGTAAAAAGGGTATTTTAACTTCTTGTGCAAAGAATTTAAAAAATTTTTCTATTGAAGAAAAAAAGAAATACAGTATTATTACAAATAAAAAAAAACAAGAAATTATTAGTGAAATTAATAAAAAAAAACAAAAATTAATTTTATCTATTTTAGAACAGCGTATTAAAGAAGAAACTATTGATATATCTTTGCCTGGGCGTCGTATTGAACGTGGTTGTTTTCATCCTATAACACATACTATTAATCACATAAAAAATTTTTTTTTAAAATTAGGTTTTCAATCAATCAATAGTCCTGAAATAGAAGATGAATATCATAATTTTAATGCTTTAAATATTTCTAAAAATCATCCGGCTCGAGATAGTCATGATACTTTTTGGTTTGATAATAATAGATTATTAAGAACTCAAACTTCCAGCATGCAAATTCGTATCATGAAAAAAGAAAAACCTCCAATGAGATTTATTTTTCCCGGAAAAGTATACCGTAATGATTATGATATTACACATACACCTATGTTTCATCAAATTGAAGGTTTAATAGTTGATAAAAACATTAATTTTTCTAATTTAAAATGGATTATATATAATTTTTTATATGACTTTTTTGGGAAAGAAGTTTCTATTAAATTTCGTCCATCATATTTTCCTTTCACCGTGCTTTCTGCAGAAGTGGATATTTTTAATGATCACGGAAAGCCTTTAGAAATATTAGGATGTGGAATGGTGCATCCTAACGTTTTAAAAAATGTTAATATTGATTCTAGTATATATTCAGCTTGTGCTTTTGGAATAGGTATTGAAAGAATTACAATGTTACGTTATGGAATATCTGATTTGCGATCTTTTTTTGAAAATGACATAAGATTTTTAAATCAATTTAAATATAATTAGCGAGATAAAATGAAATTTAGTGAAAAATGGTTACGTGAATGGATAGATCCAAATGTTAATAGTAATATTTTACACGAACAAATATCTAGTACTGGTATTGAAGTGGAATGTGTTGAGAAATTTGAGTCTAAATTTAGTGGTGTTGTAGTAGGTCAAATTGTTAAATGTATTTTGCATCCTGAATTTCATCATTTAAAAGTACTTAAAGTAGATATAGGAAAAAAAGAGTTATTAAATATTGTATGTGGAGCGTCTAATTGTTTTAATAATATGAAAGTTGCTGTAGCCACTGTTGGTTCTACTTTACCAGGAAATATTATCATTTATGAAAAAATTTTCAAAGGAGAATTATCTCAAGGTATGCTCTGTTCTTTTTTTGAATTAGGTATTTTTTTTGATGATAAAAAAATTATTGAATTTCCTATAGAAACAATTATAGGAATTGATGTTAATGATTATTTATCATTGAAAGATAATATTATTACAGTTTCTGTTACATCAAATCGTCCAGATGGACTAAGTATTTTAGGTTTATCTCGTAATATAGCAGCAATAAACAATTTAAGAATATCAGATTTAAAATATAAATCATTTTCTAAAACTATTCAAAAAAAAATTGATATTGATATTCAAACTAAAAGAGATTGTATTAATGTTTTAGGAAGAATAATACAAAATATTAATATAAATGTTGATACGCCCTTTTGGATGAAAAAAAAATTATTTTTTTCTGATGTTTTATCAGAAAATATCATAACAAATATTATAAATTATGTATTAATTGAGCTTGGACAACCATTAAACGCATTGAATGCAGATAATATTGATGATTCTATTATAGTTCGCATGGCAAAAAATAAAGAAAAGATGTTTTTAAAAAATAATATAGAAATAAACCTTGATGAAAATATATTAGTGTTTTCTGATAAAAATAAAATATTATTTATTCCCGGAAATATTAATTCATATTTTTCTGATGTGAATACAAACACTAAAAACATATTTTTAATTTCATCTTTAATTGATAGAACTTCTATTTCCTATGTGATTAAAAAAATGAATTCTAATAAAATATTAGAATATTATAATTATGGTATTGATCCGCTCCTTCAAAATTATGCTGTTGAATATGCAACTGATTTAATTATAAAAATATGTGGTGGCACTTCAGGTTCTATTAGCAAGAAAAAATTGAATATTCCCATATGTATGAATAACACAATAAGATTACATCATAAAAAGTTGAACAAAATAATAGGTTTATCTATTGATGCAACTATTATTTCAAATATTTTATATAGTTTGTATTATAAATTGAATTTTCAAGAAACATTTTGGGATGTTATTCCTCCTAGCTGGCGATTTGATATATTAATTGAAGAAGATGTAATTAGTGATATACTTCGAGTATATGGATATAACAACGTTTGTTTAACTCCATTAAAAGAACATATAAACAATGGTCAAAAAAATGAATTAACAGATTCTTTACTAAATAAATCTGCTATTATATTAATTAATAAAGGTTATCATGAAGTTATAAATTATGGTTTTATTAACCCTAAAATACAAAATTTAATTTTCCCAAATCAAAAAACTTTGTTATTATCTAATCCTATTTCCCAAGATATGTCATGTATGCGTTTATCTTTATGGCCTGGTTTACTGAAGAATATTTCCTATAATAAAAATCGCCAGCAACAAAGCATCCGTATTTTTGAAAGTGGACTTTGTTTTTCAGTAGATACAACAGAAAATCTTGGTGTTAAGCAGGAAATTTTTTTAGCAGCAGCCATTAGTGGTAATAATTTTAAAGAAAATTGGTATCATAAAACAAGAAAAATGGATTTTTATGATTTAAAGGGCGATTTAGAATCTGTATTAGAATTAATATGTAAATTGAATGATATAAAGTTTCGACGAGCAATAATATCGGGATTACATCCAGAACAAAGTGCATCTATATACTTCAAAAATAATTTAATTGGTGCTATTGGAGCAATTGATCCAAGATTAGAAAAAAAGTTAAATGTAAATAGTTCTACATTTTTATTCGAAATATCATTATATAATTTTCCGGATATTAAACCATTAAAAATTCAAGAAATTTCAAAATTTCCTACTATTCGACGTGATGTTGCAATATTAATATCAGAAGACATTGCTGTTGATAACGTGATGAGGAAGTGTAAACAATTTTTTATTAATCAAGAAGTAGAAGTTAATCTTTTTGATATATTTTCTTGCAAGGAATTTTCTAATAAGAAAAAAAGTTTAGGAATTAGTTTCGTTTTTCAGAACAAACATAGAACTTTTCAAGATAATGAAATCAATTTAATGATGAATGATTGTATAGGAGTACTAAATAAAAAATTTCAAGCCGTCTTAAGGAAATAAATTTATGGTACTTACAAAAGCCGAAATTTCAGAAAATTTATTTGAGAAGTTAGAATTAACTAAAAAAGAATCAAAAAAATTTGTAGAGTTTTTTTTTGAAGAGGTTAGAAAATCTTTAGAAAAAGGAGAAGATGTTAAATTATCCGGATTTGGAAATTTTCAAATAAAGAATAAAAAAGCTCGTCCTGGAAGAAATCCCAGAACAGGAGAAATTTTTCTTGTAACAGCTAGAAGAGTAGTTACTTTTAAGGCTGGTCAAAAACTAAAAGGTAAAATTGACAATTTTTTTATAAAAAAAAATAATATTTAATATTATTAGAATATTTCTTTAAAAGAAGAAGAAGCATGAAAATTTCTGATTTTTTTTTGATTTACCAAAATCTCTTATATCTTTTTACCCTTATTCTATTCGTAGTACATGTCGTTTAATGATTGTGAATGGACATACTGGGATAATATCTCATAAATATTTTTTAAACATTGTTGATGAAATTAATTCTGGTGATTTAATTATTTTAAATAATACTAAAGTTATTCCTGCTCGTTTTTTTGGATATAAAGAAAGCGGAGGAAAAATTGAAATTTTAGTGGAAAGAATATTAAGCTTTAATAATATTTTAGTGCAAATTAAAAATTCTAAAAATATTAAGATTGGAACCAATATTTTTTTTGGATATGAAAAGAAAATCAAAGGTTCTATTATTAATTATAAAAACTCTTTTTTTGAAATTTTTTTTTATAGTGATATTCATTCAGCTCTAGATATTATTAATGATATTGGAGAAACACCTTTACCACCTTATATTAAAAGACATAAAAATAAATTAGATATAGATCTATATCAAACTGTATATAAAAAAAAAATAGGCTCTGTTGCTGCTCCTACTGCTGGATTACATTTTGATTTTCCTTTATTAGATACATTGTATAATAAAGGTGTAGACATCGATTACATAACTCTTCATATAGGTTCTGGTACATTTCAGCCTATTAGAACAGATACAATTGAAGAACATATCATGCATTCTGAATCAGTTGAAGTTTCTTCTTTACTTATTAAAAAGATTAAATTTTGTAAAAAAAATGGCGGTCGTATTATTGCAGTAGGTACTAGTACACTTCGTGCTTTAGAAAGCGCATATCATTCATTGGAATGGGTACAAACTAAGAATTTTATTAGTGATACTAATATCTTTATATACCCTGGTTATAAACATAATATTGTCGATGCATTAATTACAAATTTTCATTTTCCCGGATCAACGTTAATTATGTTAGTTGCATCTTTTTTAGGGTATAAAAATACGATGAATGCTTATAATAAAGCAATTTTAAATAAATATAGTTTTTTAAGTTATGGTGATGCTATGTATATTACTCATAATAAATTAGCTCCATATGAAAAGTGTTTTATTTAATTATACATACTGTATAAATAAAAATTTTTTTTACATAATGAGGATTATAAAAAAGAAATGAATTTTCAAATTTTGCATCGAGATGGAAATGCTAGATATGGTATATTTAATTTTAATGGAAAAGAAATAGAAACACCTATTTTTATGCCTGTAGGTACTTATGGTACTGTAAGAAGTGTTAGTACAGAAGAGATTAAAAAAACAGGAAGTAAAATTATTTTAGCTAATGCATTTCATTTATATTTTAGACCAGGACATGAAGTAATAAAATCACATGGGACTTTACATGATTTTATGAATTGGTCAGGACCTATTTTGACCGACTCTGGAGGATTTCAGGTCTTTAGTCTTTCAAAATTTTGCAAAGTTACTGAAGAAGGTGTTCTTTTTAAAAATCACATTAATGGAAAAAATTTTTTTTTGACTCCAGAAATTTCCATGAAAATTCAATCAGATTTAGGTTCAAATATAGTTATGATTTTTGATGAGTGTATTGCATATACCCAAGATTGGGAAAAAACAAATAATGCTATGCAAAGATCCTTGAATTGGGCTAAAAAAAGTCGTTTGCATTTTGATTCTTTAAAAAATAAAAATTTATTATTTGGTATTATTCATGGAGGAGTTCATTTATCTCTACGTGATATATCTCTAAAAGAACTAGTAAAAATAGATTTTGATGGATATGCTTTAGGTGGTTTAGCTGTTGGAGAATCTAAAGAAGAAATGTATAGATTATTAGATCATATTTGTCCTCAAATACCAAAAAATAAACCTCGATATTTAATGGGGGTAGGTAAACCTGAAGATTTGATAGAAGGAGTAAATCGAGGTATAGATATGTTTGATTGTGTTATACCTACTCGAAATGCTAGAAATGGATATTTATTTGTTAGGAACGGCATAATTAAAATTAGAAATAAAAAATATAAAAAAGATTTATCTTGTTTAGACCATACTTGTACTTGTTATACGTGTCGATATTATACTCGTTCTTATTTACATCATTTAGATTCTTGTAATGAAATCTTAGGAGCTCGTTTAAATACAATACATAATTTACATTATTATCAAACATTAATGTCTAATATAAGAAATTCAATAAAAAATAATACATTTCGTGAATTTGTATTGAATTTTTACAAGAATAAAAATAAAATTGATTTTTAATAAAAATATTTTAAGGAAAAGTAAATGAGTTTTTTTATTCATAATGCAAATGCTGCAGTAAGTGGTTCATCAGAAAGTGGAAATTTGTATTCTTTAATATTTATGGTTGTTGTATTTTTATTAGTTTTTTATTTTATGCTATTTCGTCCTCAACAAAAGAAAGACAAAGAACATAAAAATCTTATGAATTCTCTTGTTCAAGGAGATGAAGTAATAACAACTAGTGGTTTATTAGGACGAATAAAAAAAATTACACAAAATGGATATATTTTACTTGAATTAAATGATACCACTGAAATATTTATAAAAAAAGATTTTATAGCATCATCTTTACCTAAAGGTACGTTAAAATCTTTGTAATGTTTATATTTTTATCAGACAATCTATATATGATATTAAATTCTTAACTTCTTAAAAAAGAATAAATATCTAATATAGATAAGAAAAATCTGCTATTTTAAAAAAAATTTTTTTTAAAGTATATAATAAAAGTAATCTATTTAATCGTATTTCAGAATTATAATGATAAATTTTGACTTTTTTAAAAAAATTATAGATAGGTTTTTCAAGATCTTTTATTTTCATTAAAATATCTTTATACTTTTTTTCTGAAAATAAATTTTTTGTGTAAATATTAAAGTCCTCTATCTGATTAAATAATATAATTTCTTCTTTTTCTACCATTAGTTTAAAATTAATATTTCCAGTAATTTTTTTATTTTCTTTTTCTAAAATATTAGATATTCTTTTAATAGATGATAGTATTGATTTTGACTCCTCTAGTTTTTTAAAAAAAGATATAGCTTTTATTTTTTTATGAACATCTATTAATAGTGTTGATTTATACGATAATACTGATTTAATAATTTTTACACTATATCCCATTTCTTCATACCAATGGAATAGTCTTGTTATAAAAAAATCAAGAAGTTTGTTAGATATAATTGAGTTTACATCATGTTTTTCATCATATAGATGAAAACTTTTATTGATTAAATTTTTTAAATCTAATGGTATATTTTTTGTTATAATAATACGTATTATTCCTATAGCTAGACGTCTTAATGCAAATGGATCTTTATCTGCACTTGGAATGTTTCCAACATAGAACATTCCTGATAAAGTGTCCATTTTATCAGCAATTGATAATGAACAACCTATAGAAGTTTGTGGAAGTTTATCTCCTGAAAAAGATGGTAGATACTGTTCTTCAAGCGCAATAGAAATCTCTTTTTTCTCATTATCTTCTAAAGAATAATACATTCCTATAGTACCTTGTAATTCTGGAAATTCACATACTATATTAGTTATTAGATCACATTTAGATAGAAGTGCTGCTCTAATAGAATCTTGTATATTGCTATTGCTATATTTAGCGATCCATTCGATAAGAAATTGAAGACGTAACGTTTTTTCATATAATGAACCGAGATTATTTTGAAATAAAACTTTTTTTAGAGATAAAAGACGATTTTCTAGTTTTATTAATTTATCTTGTTTAAAAAAGAACTCGGCATCTGAAAGTCTTGCATGCATTACTTTTTGATTGCCCATAATAATTTTTTCTGGTTTTCGAGGATTAATATTAGAGATGAAAATAAAGTATGGAAGAAGTTCTTGTTTAACATTGTATATTGGAAAGCATTTTTGTTGTTTTTCTATTGTGTATATTAGTATTTTTTTAGGTATCTTAAGGAATTTTTTTTCAAAAACAGCTAAAAACGCTGTAGGCGATTCTACTAAAGAAGTTACTTCTTCAATTAAAAATTGATTATTTTTTATAAATCCACCAACGTTTTGTGCAATTTTTTTAATGTTGTTTACTATTTTTTCTTTGCGAATTATGTAATCAGCAATGATATTATTTTTTTGAAAAAGAATTTTTGGATAATCTTTCACATCATTAATTTCTATTCTCTTTTCTTTTTCAGAAAGATGATTTTGCAAAAGATTATTAGAAGAGATATTGAATATCTTCCCTGAAACAATTGTATTGTTTAATAGAATTACAATATTACGAATAGGACGAGAAAATTTGTAATTGTTTTTTTCCCATCGCATAGATTTTTTTATAGGAATTTTTTTAAGAGCTGATTCAATCATTTTAGGAAGTAGTAATTCAATTTTTTCCTGTTTTTTTCTTATTGTACATAATAACCATTCACCTTTTTTGTTTTTTAAACGACCTGCTTGATTGATGTTGATTCCACAATGTTTAGACCAACGAATAGCTGCTTCTGTTAAAAGTCCGTTTTTATTATAAGATTTTATTATAGATGGACCTCTTTTTTTTATTTCTATAAATTTTTCTGATGTATCAATATCTATGATTTTTAATGCAAGTCTTCTTGGAGTAGAAAATGTTTCAACTTTATTATATGTGATATTGTAAATAATTAATTCTTTAATAAAATTTTCATAAAAATATGAAGATATTTTATAAAGTAATCTGGCGGGAAGTTCTTCAGTGCCTATTTCAATTAATAATGTTTTTCTTGTCATGTATTTCTCTTTTTTTATAACATAACGGAAATCCTAATTTTTCTCTTAAATTTAAGTATTTTATTGCAATTTGAGTAGTTAATTTCCGAATACGTAAAATATAATTTTGACGTTCGTTTGAAGATATAGATTTTCTTGCGTCTAATAAGTTAAATATATGATTAGCTTGTAAGGTTTTTTCATATGCTACTCTTAATAATGGTTTTTTTAAATTTATTAAATTTTTAGCTTCCAGTTCGTACTCTTCAAAGGAATTAAATAGAAAATTAATGTTAGAATATTCAAAATTATAGTATGATTGTTCTATTTCATTTTCTTGAAAAATATCGCCGTAGGTTATTTTTTTATTATTATGCATGTTCCATGTAAGATCATACACATTTGATTTATTTTGCATATGCATAGCAATTCTTTCTAAACCATATGTTATTTCTACAGTTACAGGATTGCATTCTAATGCACCTACTTGTTGAAAATAAGTAAATTGAGTGATTTCCATTCCATTCAACCAAACTTCCCAACCAATGCCCCAAGCTCCTAATGTAGGATTTTCCCAGTTATCTTCTACAAAACGTATATCATTTACTGTTTCATCTATATTTAATAGATTTAACGAATTTAAATAAAGATTTTGAATATTCTCTGTAGAAGGTTTTATAATAACTTGAAATTGGTAATAATGTTGTAAACGATTAGGGTTTTCTCCATACCTGCCGTCAGAAGGACGACGACAACCTTGTACATATGCAGCATTAATTGGTTCTGGTCCAATAGTACCAAAAAAAGTAACATTGTGAAATGTACCTGCTCCTATTGGGAGATCTAATGGTTGAAAAATAGTACATCCTTGCTTTAACCAGTATTCTTGTAAAATTACAATTAAATTATAAAAATTATGATGATAATTTGGCATTATATATCCAGAAAAAATAATAAACATGCAGTATATATTTATTATAATAATTGTTATGTTTTCATAACGTATGAAATATTTAAAAATGTATTCATCATATAAAAAACAATGCAATTTATTAAAAAATGTAATTTAACAATAATATATTTTTAGAAAAAACGTTAAGAATTATTCTTTTAAAGAATACAATGATATAAATGAAAAAGAAAGAAAATTATTGATTTATGAATATATACATATAAAAAAATTTTCTAATCAAAAATTAAAAAATAATAGTATTAAAGATGTGTAAGTTTTTTTATATAAAATATATTTTTATAACAAGCTAATATAGCTCTTATAAATAAATTGATTTTTTTAATTAAACGCATGTTCTGAATAACTACTTATGAATACCATATTTTATATATTTATAAAAATGTATCTTTTAAATTATATAATAACTGCAATTTTATCTTAAAAAGATTGACGTGTCAGAGTTTTAAATAAAATAAATATTAATTGTAATATAAGTTTTATTGGTAACCAAAAATATTATGATTATTAGAAATACTTAAGATTTTTATGTTGAAATTATATAATACTAAACAGTAGTAGAAATATGTTTTTTTATTAAAATAAATTTAAATATAGTCAATATTTTTAAAATAATTTTTATTATGAAGGAGCTTTTTAAATAATATATTAGACATATTTATCTTTATTTTTATTGATTAAAATATACTTTCTCAGTATCATATTATTTTAATATAAAGAATATATTTTGTATTAATAAGTTTTTACCAACATTGCAATATGTTCTTATTATGTCTTTTTTTAAATTTATTTGAATACACTCTGAAATATTAAAATAAAAATTATTTTGACAGGAAAAAAGACAAATATGAATTATATTGGGGCGCATATTAGTTCTTCTGGTGGTGTAGACAAAACCGTTTTGCGTGCTGTTCAAATACAAGCAACAGCTTTTTCTTTTTTTACTAAAAATCAGCGTCAATGGTTTAGTTCTCCATTAATGCAAAAAAAAATAGATTTTTTTAGAGAATTATGTATTAAGCATACATTTACACCTCAACAAATTTTACCTCATAGTAGTTATTTAATTAATTTAGGTCATCCTATTGATGATTTTCTAAAAAAATCTAGAGCTTCTTTTATTGATGAAATAGTTCGCTGCAGTCAACTTGGTTTGATTTTTTTAAATTTTCATCCTGGTAGTCACTTAAATAAAATTACTGAAGAATCATGTTTATTAAGAGTTTCTCATTCTATTAATATAGCTTTAGAACATACTCAAAACGTAATTGCGGTTATAGAAAATACAGCAGGACAAGGAACGAATATTGGATATTGTTTTGAACATTTATCTGAAATTATTCGAAATGTTGATGATAAATCTAGAGTTGGAGTATGTATTGATACTTGTCATTTGTTTGCAGCGGGATATGATTTACGTACTGAACAAGATTGTGAAAATACATTTAAAAAATTTGATGATGTAATAGGATTAAAATATTTAAAAGGCATTCATTTAAATGATTCTAAAAAAAAATTTAATAGTCGAGTTGATCGTCATGAAAGTTTAGGATTAGGTGAAATAGGAAAACTTGCTTTTAAATGGATTATAAGAAATAATAATTTTCATGATATCCCAATCATTTTAGAAACAGTCAATCCTATAATATGGGCAGAAGAAATTCGTTGGTTAAGATCTCAAAGAAAAGTATAAATAACAAATTTATTATATATAATAAGAGGTTAAAATATGTTAATACTACAAGTAGAAATAAGAAAAGATAAAGGAAAAAGCTTTAGTAGACAATTGCGCATAAAAAATAAACTTCCCGGAGTTTTATATGGGATTAATAAAACTGAAATTTTACTTGTATTAGATCATAATTCCGTTTTTAATTTGCAAAAAAAAGAAGGTTTTTATAAAGAAAACTTATTATTACTTATTCAAGATCAAAAATATAAAGTAAAAGTACAAGCGATTCAAAAACATCCATTTAAGTTAAAATTATTGCATATTGATTTTTTGTATGCGTAGTAAATAAATAAATAAATATATTGTGTAATAAATACATAATAAACTAAAATTATGAATTATTTTTTTTACCATGTATTCTATATTTATTTTTTTAATTTATTTTTTTATATCCCGAATAATATAGTTGAAAAAATTTTTCTAAAAGTTAACATTGTAGGATGAAATTGTATAAAAATTAAACCAAAAATTCCAAAGGACATAGTTAAAACAGCTAACCATCCAATCTTTTTCTTAGTGAAGAAAGAAGGTTTAGTATTAATAATATTTTCTTTTCTTATTTTCCACCATTTTGATATTAGCCATATTCCAAGCCATATCAAAATTGAAATAAATAATAAAAGCCATTTAAAATAATCATTTTCAGAATTTTGTGGTATTTTTATAGCAATCCCTGTAACTATACCAGGAAAAAAATATACTGGAGGCCATAATATACACCCAATAATACTGGGAAAAATAAATTTATTTAATGGTAGTTTTAACATGCCTGAAACCATTGGTATTAAAGGTCTAGTTGGTCCTATAAATCTTCCAATAATAATAGTCAAAATACTATGTTTGTGTAATACAGATTTAATTTTATCCAGAAGCTTTTGATTTTTTTTTAAAAAATTAAAATTATATAGCCAATTTTTAAAATATAAGCCAATATAATATGAAATCCAATCACCTAAAAAACATCCGATTGTACCAGAGATCCAAGCAGGATAAAATGACAGTCTACCATCACCTATAAATGTTCCTAACGTGGTCATTAAAATAATACCGGGAAGTAATAATCCTACTAGAGCTAGAGATTCTAAAAAAGAAATAGTACCAACTACCAAAAGAGAGTATGTTAAAGACTGTGTTATAAAAGATGTTAACCAAGATTCCATAAATTCTCATTATTTTGTGTTTTTTATATTAAGACTAAATTTGTAGATAAATATTTTATACTTTATATTTTTTTTAAAACAACCTCAAGAAAATATTGTATATTTATTTTATTTTTATTTTGTTAGAGCAAACAAAAAAATTTTTTAGTATTAAAAAATTTATTCATAAAAAGAAGAATTACAATGAAAGTATGTATTTTTATAATTTTTTATATTTTTACTGGTATTTCTTACGTATTAGCTAAAGATAATCAAATAGATAATATTGTAGCTATTGTTAATGATCAAATTATATTAAGTAGTGATGTTGATAAAGTTCTTTTATTACTAAAAAAAGCAGGTAAAAATTTTAAAATACCTTTGCACAGTAATTTTTTAAAAGAAAAAGTAATTCAAAAATTAATTGTAGATTCTTTAATATTACAAGAAGCACATAGAATGAATATTACAATTAATGAACAACAAATTAATACTGTAATTAAAAATATTGCTTTGAAAAAAAATATTAGTTTTGATCAATTAAAAAATGATATTTTATTGCATGATCTTAAAAGTCGTTTTCATCATGATAATTATATAAACAACATTAAAAAACTATTAAAAATTAAAATGACATCTGATTATGAGCTTCATAACCGTATTCATATTTCTGAACAAGAAGTCAACTTAGTTTTGAATAAACTATTGAAAAATAAAAAACAATCTCAAAAGATTAGTTTAAGCTATATTTTTCTGCCTTCTTTAAAAAAAGATTCTGAGATTATCATTAGTAAGAGAAAAAAAATAGCAGAAAATATGGTCAAAAAACTTCAACAAGGCTATGATTTTGAAAAATTATTTTTAGAATGTAAAAAAAATAAAAGCGTTTTTTTAGAAAAAAAAATATTTTGGATGCGTTATTCAGATATACAAAAAAATTTTTCTGATGTTGTGAATGTTTTCAAAAAAGGACAAATTTTAGGACCATTTTTAAAAAACAAAGGATTTTATATTTTAAAAGTAAATGATATTGTGAATAATGAAGAAGAAATTATAAATGAATTTTATGTTCAACATTGCTTAATAAAACCTTCTCTTATTTTAACAGATGAAGAATCAAAAAAGAATATTTTTAATATATATAAAAATATTAAAAAAGGAATGTATAGTTTTGATAATGCTGTTAAAAAATTATCTCATGATTTTCATACATCTAATAAACATGGTGATTTAGGATGGATTTCAAAAGAATTTTTTAGTTCTAATATAGATAAAGAATTTTTATTTTTAAATACAAATCAAATTAGCAAGCCTATTAAATCTCCTTTTGGATGGCATATCTTTAAATTATTAGATAAACGTCAAACAGATAAATTTTATAATTTTCAAAAGCAAAAAGCTTATAATATTTTATTGAATCAAAAAATGATACTAGAAAAGCAGAATTGGATAAACGATCTTAAAAATAATGCTTATATAAAGATAATAAGATAATAAGTATTTTTTTTCTGACAACATTCGAATATTAAAATATTAACTATGAATTTATGATTATAAAAAATTTTAAAAAACATTATCCTCTTAAAAAGTATGGGCAAAATTTCCTTATAAATAAAAATATTATTCAAGATATTATTAAAATTATTAATCCAAAAAAAACACAAATATTAGTAGAAATCGGACCAGGATTAGCTGCATTAACAAAACCAATCTGTCAATTTTTAGAAAAATTGATTGTTATTGAAATAGATCTGAGTTTGTTGGATTTATTAAAAAAACGTTCTTTTTATTCAAAATTAATAGTTTTTCATCAAAATGTTTTGAATTTTAATTTTATAGATCTATTTCGCAAAAAAAATCAATTAATTCGTATTTTTGGAAACTTACCATATAATATTTCTACATCATTAATAATATTTTTATTAAAACAGATTACAGTTATTCAAGATATGAATTTTATGTTACAGAAAGAAGTTGCTGAAAGATTGATTGCTATTCCTGGAAATAAATCTTATGGTCGTTTAAGTATCATATGTCAATATTACTGTAATGTTAAAATATTATTAAATGTTATACCTGAATATTTTCGACCTATTCCCAAAGTGCATTCTGTTTTTATTAACTTAACTCCTCATCATGTTTCTCCTTATTTTGTTTATGATATAAAAATTTTATGTTATATCACAAAAAATGCTTTTCAGAATAGGAGAAAAACTGTACGAAACAGTTTAAAAAAATTCTTTTCAGAAAGAAGATTAATTCAATTAGACATTGATCCGAATTTAAGAGCTGAAAATATTTCTATTGCTCAATATTGTCGATTATCTAATTATTTATATAAAAAACTAAACAATTCTTAAAAAATTAATTTTTTAATATTTTTATATTAATCACAAGAGGTTATGACATATGAGTACTTATTTTATAAGTGATATACATGGTTGTTATAAAGAGTTGAAAATCCTTTTAGAAAAATCATGCTTTAATGATCAAAAAGATTATTTATGGATCGCTGGTGATTTAGTATCTAGAGGTCCTGATTCACTTAGTGTGTTAAGATATCTTTATTCATTAAAAAATAGAGTTCAAATAGTTCTAGGAAATCATGATATAAATTTAATTGCAGTATATTCTGGTATAAAAAAAAATAAAAAAGAAAACTACTTTGATGAATTTCTCGTTTCGTCAGATAGTTTAAAACTGATAAATTGGCTTCGTCGTCAATCTATTTTAAAAATTGACGAAAAACGAAAAATTATTATGTCTCATGCAGGAATTAGCCCACAATGGGATATTAATACAGCTAAAGTTTGTGCACTAGAAATTGAAGATTGTTTATCTAATATAAATTATTCTTTATTTTTAAAATCTATGTATAATAATAGTATAAATTTCTGGACATTAGATTTAAATCAATTAGATAGATTACGATATTCTATAAATTCTTTCACAAGAATGAGATATTGTTATCCAGATGGTAGATTAAATATGTTTTGTAAAAAATCACCGAATTTTGTTCAATATCCTTTGCGCCCATGGTTTTTAATGCCATCGAATATTTCAAAAATTTATTCTATTTTTTTTGGACACTGGTCTTCTTTAAAAGGAAGTTATATACCTAAACCTTTTTTTTCATTAGATTCTGGTTGCTGTTGGGGAGGAGAATTAACTATGTTGCGATGGGAAGATAAAAAATGGTTTTCACAACCTTTTTTATCAAAATAATTTAAATGAATTATGTATTTTTTTATCTAGATAGAATTTCAAAAGAATAATTATATGGGTTTTTTATGTTTTTTATATTTTTTTTCTTAAATAATATTTTCCAATCTGGATATAATGTATACTCAGGGAAATAAGAATCACCAGTAATATCAATATCTATATGAGTTAAATATAATTTATTAGCATAAAACAGCATTTTTTTGTATATTTTAGACCCTCCAATAACCATAATTTCTTGACTATTTTTTGCTGAGATAATTGCATTAGATATTGAGTTAGCCCAAATTATACCTTCTATTTTAATTTCATTACTACTGATTACTATATTTTTACGCATAGGTAAAGGTTTTTTAATAGATTCCCAAGTTAAACGACCCATAATTACACTTTTATTTATTGTATTTTTTTTGAACCATTTTAAATCTTCGGGAAGATACCAAGGTATTTTATTATTATGTCCAATAACTAAGTTGTTAGAAATCGCTGCAATTAAACTTATATTCATATTAAAATAAAAAGCCTCTATATGAATTATAAATATGTTTTACAACATATTTATAAAAATTTATTTAATGTAAATGTTAGTGTATTTTTTTATAAAATTATTTTATTTTTTCATGTATCTCTTGAAGAGATTGAACATTTTTTTTTGGGTTTTCATTTAAGGCCATAACAGTTGCGAAAGCTCCATTAACTGTTGTATCATAGTGTACTTTATATTGAAGAGCACTACGACATATTAATTTTGAATCCTTTACTCCTTGATTGCAGGATGTAGTATTAACAATATAAGCATATTCTCCATTTTTTAAACGATCTTGTATATGAGGACGTCCTTCATGTACTTTGTTAACTAGTCTAGATAAAATTCCAGATTTCTTTAAAGCTCTAGATGTGCCTTTAGTTGCGTCTATTTCAAATCCTAGTTTCTGCAATTTCACTGCTAAATTTATAATCTTATTTTTATCTTCATTTCTTACTGAAAGAAGAATACGACCTGATTTTTTCATGTTCGTATGAGCTCCTAACATTGCTTTAGAAAAAGCTTCTGAAAAGTTTTTTCCAATACCCATTACCTCTCCTGTAGAACGCATTTCTGGACCTAGTATAGGATCAACACCTTGAAATTTATCAAATGGAAGAACGGCCTCTTTTACTGAAAAATAAGGTGGAACTATTTCTTTGATAAAACCTTGTTCTAATAATGTTTTTCCGCACATTACTCGAACAGAAATTTTTGCTAATGCGAGACCTGTTGCTTTGGAAACAAAAGGAACTGTTCGTGCCGCTCTTGGATTGACTTCAATAATGTAGATTTTATTTTTCTTAATAGCAAATTGCACATTCATTAGACCCCTAACAGATAATTCAAAGGCTAGTTTTGTGACTTGTTTTCTGATTTCATTTTGAACTTTGTTCGTTAAAGTGTATGCGGGTAATGAACATGCAGAATCACCAGAATGAACTCCAGCTTGCTCAATATGTTCCATAATCCCTCCTATTAACACTGTTTCTCCATCGCATACAGCATCTACATCTACTTCTGTGGCATAATCTAAATATTGATCTAATAAAATAGGTGTTGTGTTTTTTATTTTTAATGTTGTTTTAAAATAATTTTCTAAACCATATGGTTCATAGACAATTTCCATAGCTCTACCACCTAAAACATAAGACGGTCGTACCATAATCGGATATCCAATTATTTGAGCTTTTTTATATGCTTCATCTAAAGTTAAGACAGTGGCATTCAAAGGTTGTTGTAATTTTAATTTAGAAACAGTTTTTTGAAAACGATGACGATCTTCTGCTCTATCAATAGCATCTGGACTTGTTCCTATTATAGGAACACCTTCTTTTTCAAATTGACGTGCTAATTTTAAAGGAGTTTGGCCTCCATATTGAATAATAATTCCCTTAGGTTTTTCTATTCTGACTATTTCTAAAACGTTTTCTAATGTGATTGGTTCAAAATACAACCTATCTGAAATATCGTAATCAGTAGATACTGTTTCTGGATTGCAGTTTATCATAATTGCTTCAAAACCATCTTCTCTTAAAGCCTGAGCAGCATGTACACAGCAATAGTCAAATTCTATACCTTGTCCTATTCTATTAGGACCACCACCTAATATTATAATTTTTTTATGATTTTTATTTGGATGTGATTCACATTCGTCTTCCCATGTTGAATACATGTATGCTGTTTCAGTTGAAAATTCAGCTGAACAAGTATCAATTCTTTTATAAACAGGATGCAAATTTAATTTATAACGTAATTTTCTTATTTCACTTTCATTTTTTTGAGTAAGCATTGCAATGCGTTGATCAGAAAAACCTTTCCTTTTAATAAAATAAAAGAAGTCATATTTTAATCCAATAAATCCTGTTTTTATAATTTTTTGTTCTAAAAGAATAATTTCTTCAATTTGAGTAAGAAACCAGGGATCAATTAATGTTAAATCAAATACATCATTTACAGACATGCCAGCTCGAAATGCATCACCTATATACCAGATACGTTCAGAACCAGCATCTTTTAATTCATATCTAATTTTAATTAAATAATCTGGATCAAGACAAGATATTTTAGAATCAAAGCCACTAACACCTATCTCTAAGCCACGAATTGCTTTTTGTATAGATTCTTGGAAAGTACGACCTATTGCCATTACTTCTCCAACAGATTTCATTTGTGTAGTCAGCCTATCATCACATCCTGGAAATTTTTCAAAATTAAATCTAGGAATTTTAGTTACTATATAATCTATTGACGGTTCAAATGATGCTGTAGTATTCATCCCTGTAATATCATTTGCAAGTTCATCTAACGTATATCCAACAGCTAATTTAGCTGCAATTTTTGCAATAGGGAATCCTGTAGCTTTAGATGCTAAAGCAGAAGAACGAGATACTCTAGGATTCATTTCAATGACAATCATTCGACCGTTTTTTGGATTAATTGCAAATTGTACATTAGATCCACCTGTTTCTACACCTATTTCTCTTAAAATTGACATAGATGCATTTCTCATTAATTGATATTCTTTATCAGTAAGAGTTTGTGCGGGTGCAACAGTAATTGAATCTCCTGTATGAATACCCATAGGATCTAAATTTTCAATTGAACAAACTATAATACAATTATCATTTTTATCTCGTACAACTTCCATTTCATATTCTTTCCAACCAATAAGTGATTCATCGATTAAAAGTTCTGTGCTGGGAGATAACTTAAGCCCTCTTTCACATATTTCTTCAAATTCTTCATGATTATAAGCAATTCCTCCTCCATGTCCACCCATAGTAAAAGAAGGGCGAATAATACATGGAAAACCTACACTTTTTAAAACTAAAAAAGCTTCTTGAATATTATGTGCAATACCACATTTTGCAGTTTCTAAATTTAATTTTCTCATCGAATATTCAAATAGTTTTCTATTTTCAGCTTTTTTAATTGCATCAACTGTTGCGCCTATTATTTTGATACCATAGGCATCTAAGATGCCTTTATCATCTAATTCTAAAGCACAGTTTAACGCTGTTTGACCTCCCATCGTTGGAAGTAGTGCATCTGGTTTTTCTTTTTGAATAATTTTTTCTATTACTTCCCAATGAATTGGTTCAATATATGTAGCATCAGCCATGCAAGGATCTGTCATGATGGTTGCAGGATTAGAATTTACAAGGATTATTTTATAACCTTCTTCTTTTAAGGCTTTACAAGCCTGTGCGCCTGAATAGTCAAATTCACATGCTTGTCCAATTATTATTGGACCTGCACCGAGAATTAAGATTGATTTTATATCAGTAGATTTAGGCATTTTTTTTCTCTAATTAATTACTGAGTTCTAGTTTTTTCGTAGGCGATTAATTTAATAAAAGTATCAAATAAAGATGAAGCGTCATGTGGTCCAGGACTTGCTTCTGGATGACCTTGAAAACTAAAAGCCGATTTATTAGTTAAAGACAGTCCTTGTAATGTTCCATCAAAAAGAGAACTATGTGTAATTTCTATATTGTTTGGAAGGTTTTTAATATCTACAGTAAAACTGTGATTTTGAGATGTAATTATAACTCGGTTGTTTTTAATTTCTTTTACAGGATGGTTGCCTCCATGATGTCCAAATTTCATTTTTATAATTTCAGCTCCGACAGCTAAAGCTAATAGTTGGTGCCCTAAACATATTCCAAAAATAGGAATATTAGTTTTTAAAAAATATCGAATTGCATCAATAGCATAATGACAAGGTCTTGGATCACCTGGTCCGTTCGATAAAAAAATTCCATCTGGAGATAAATTTAATACTGTTTTTGGATCAGTTGTAGCAGGGACAATAGTTAAATAACATCCCCTATCTACAAGCATACGAAGTATATTTCTTTTGACTCCAAAATCATATACGACAACATGAAATAAAAGTTTTTCTTTTTCAATAGAAACAAATTTGTTTTTATTCAAAGAAAAACTTCCTTGGCTCCAATTATAAATAGATTGAGTAGAAACTTTTTTTGCTAAATCTAAACCTTGTAAACTCATAAAGTTTTTAGCTTTATTATGTCCTATAGTATAATTTTCTTTTTTATCTTCTATAATACATCCGTTTTGTGAACCTTTTGTACGCAAAATACGTGTTAACTTTCTAGTATCAATATCAGATATTGCTATAATATTATTTTCTTTTAAGTAACAAGAAAAACTTTTTTTATTTCTGTAATTACTTGCAATGAGTGATAGATCACGGATGATGAGGCCTTTTATATAAATTTTAGATGATTCTTCATCATCTAGATTGCTTCCAACATTACCAATATGAGGATAAGTTAATGTTACAATTTGATGTGAATAAGATGGATCAGTGATTATTTCTTGATAACCAGTTATTGATGTATTAAAAACAACTTCTCCTACAGTTATTCCTTTAGCTCCAATAGCTCGTCCGTGAAATCTAGTTCCATCTTCTAAAACTAGTATTGCTGATTGGCTCAAAACACCCTCCATAAAAAATATTTTTTTTACATAAATTGTTATTGCTATTGTATTAATTAAATTTTATTTTAACTAAAATTAATATTTTTGTCTATTATCATGATGCATATTTGTACATTCTTAAAAATAATATATTGCATTTAATTATATATATTTTAATTATTGGTTTATCTTATATATAATTAATACTATTAATAAATTAATTTAAATGGCCTGATTATTAAAATGATAGTACATCTGTCATATCAAATAGACCTGTATTTTTTTGATGAATCCATAACGCCGCTTGTATAGCACCTTGAGCAAAAGATATTCTATTAGATGCAGTGTGAGTAATTTTAATTTCTTCACCAGAATTGGAAAACATAACAGTATGTTTTCCGACAATATTACCTGCTCGTACAATAGAAAACCCAATTTTTTTTGCTTCTCTAATTCCAGTTATTCCTTTTTTATAATATATTGAATGTTTATTTAAATCCCAATTCATTACTTTTGATATCACTTCTCCTAGTGCCAAAGCTGTACCTGAAGGAGCATCTATTTTATTACGATGATGATATTCCATAATATCAATATCAGAATTTTTGCCTATAATTTGAGTGGTTTTTTTAATCAACTGAAATAGTACATTGATTCCTATGCTAAAATTAGACGCCATAATTATAGAAATTTTTTGAGAAGATGATTTTATGATATTAATTTCTTCTTTTGTAAATCCAGTGGTACCAATAACAATATTTTTTTTAAAGTTATGACAATATTGTAAATAAGTTAATGTACTACTAGGTTTTGTAAAATCAATTAAAACATCAAAATTATTTTGTTTTATATTTAATTGATCGCTAATAAGTATACCTATATTCCCTATTCCAAGAATTTTCCCAACATCCTTTCCAATTAATTCATGATTTTTTTTTACTAAGGCTGCCGTTAAATATGTATGTTCATTTTTTTGTATTTCTTTAATAAGTGTTTTACCCATGCGGCCCATTGGTCCAGTAATTGCAATGCGGGTTTTTTTATTCATTTTTTGTGTCCGTATTATCTGAAATTATTTTAATATTTAATAGTTTTTTGGGAATTTTAAAAACTTTTTTTTCTCTAATGCCTATCATTTCTATTGGTTTATTAGCACCTATTTTTTGCAAATACTGTACAACTTCCGTTATTAATATTTCTGGTGCAGAAGCACCAGCTGTAACACCAATATAATTCACATTTTTCAACCATTTTTTTTTGATATCAACAAAAGAATTAATTAGTTTCGTAAATGTACCCGTTTCGTTTCCTAATTCCGCAAGACGATTAGAATTAGAGGAATTTTTAGAACCTATCACAAGTATTATATCGGCTATTTTAGATAATTGGTGAACTGCTGTTTGACGATTAGTTGTCGCATAACATATATCTTCTTTATTAGGACCGGAAATATTCGGAAATTTATTTTTTAAAGCAGAAATAATATTTTTTGTATTAGCAACAGATAAAGTAGTTTGCGTCACATAATTCAATTTATTACTGTTTTTAACAGATAAATTATTTACGTCTTCTATAGATTCAACAAGATATATTTTTCCATTTTTGTTATTGTATTGACCCATAGTTCCTTCTACTTCAGGATGTCCTTGATGACCAATAAGAATTGTTTCTATTCCCTTTTTACTGGATTTTGATACTTCCATATGTACTTTTTCTACTAATGGACAAGTGGCATTTAATATAATCAATTTTTTTTTTATAGATTCTTGTACAATTTTTTTTGATACACCATGTGCAGAAAAAATGACTATTGAATAATTGGGGATTTGTGAGATTTTTTCAACAAAAATAACTCCTTTTTTGCGTAATGTATTAACAACATGTTGATTATGTACAAGTTCATGTCTGATATAAATTTTTGTTTTGTAAATCTTCAATGCATGTTCAACTATTGAAATGGCTCTTTTAACGCCAGCGCAAAAACCTCGAGGATTAGTCAATATAATATTCAGTGTTATGATCTCCAAAATATATATGATAGTATTGAGTTAATAGTATACAGATTACTTAAATTTTTACATTTAATAATTTGTTCGTACAAGTATAATAATCCCTAAAAAAATACTACAATCAGCTATGTTAAATGTAGCAAAGTGCCAATTATGAATATGTAGATCAATAAAATCTATTACAAATCCATAAATAATTCGATTTATTAAATTTCCTATTGCACCTGCGATAATAAAAGAATAAGCTATTATTTTTTTTATTTCTTTGTTGTTTGATTTTATGATAATTCTTGTTGCTATTAGTATAGTAAGAATACTGACAATTGATAAAAACCATATTTCCCATCCTCGTTGTTGAGATAAAAGACTAAATGCAGCGCCGTAATTATGTATATGAAACAAATTTAATATTGAAAAAATTTTTTTTGTTTCATAAAGTTGAATATATTTTGTAATCCAATATTTACTAGATATGTCTAGAATAAGCATAAAAATTATTATAGTCACACAAATCCATTTTTTTGATTTTTTAAAATGTCGATTTTTCATTATATGAATATACGTTTTTCACCGTTACCAATAGTGTTTAAAATACATCGATTACAAATACCGCTGTTTTTTACGTGATTTTTAGTGGGGGTAAAATAGTGCCAACATCGCGGACATTTTTCTCCATTAAATTTTTCTATAAAAACTTTTAAGTGACGAAGGTTCGCACTTTTTTTAACGTTTTTAGGAGCTTTATTATATAGTTTTACTGTGACATGCGATGTTAAAAAGATGAATTTTATCTCTTGTCCTAAGATTTCTAGTTTTCCGAGTAATTCAGGTGAAACATATAAAACAATAGAAGCTTCAAGTGAATTATTAATGGTTTTATTTTTTATTTCTTCTTCTAAAAATTTGTTTATTTCATGTTTGATTTGAATTATTTGATCCCAGAATTGATGATTAAATAATTTATCTTGATTTAAATCAAATAATTTTTCGAACCATTCTTCCATAAACACATATTGAGAATTATTCTCTGGTAAATAGCTCCATAATTCATCAGCAGTAAAAGATAGTATTGGTGCTATCCATCGTACAAGAGAGTTAATTATATAGTACATAGCTGTTTGAGAACTGCGTCTTTCTTGACTGTTGAATTTTAAGGTGTATTGTCTATCTTTTATAATATCAAGATAAAAAGAGCCCATTTCTATAGAACAAAAGTACATTAAACGTTTTACTACTGCATGAAAATTATAATTATTATAGTATTTAATAATTTCTTCTTGAACTATTTTAGTTTGTCCGATAGCCCATTGATCTAACAAAATCATATTATCTTTTAATACTATATCTTCTTTAGGATTAAAATCATAAATATTAGCTAACATAAAACGTGCTGTATTCCTAATTCTTCTATATATATCTGATGAATTCTTTAATATTTCATTGGAAATTGAAAGATCGTTAGAGTAATTAGAAGAGGCGACCCATAATCTTAAAATATCTGCACCTAATGTATTTACTATGTCGTTAGGACTAATGGTATTGCCTATAGATTTAGACATTTTTTGTCCATTTCCATCTACAACAAAACCATGCGTTAACACTTCAGAATATGGTGCTTTTTCATGAATCAAGGTTGATATTATTAGTGATGACATAAACCAACCTCTATGCTGATCTGATCCTTCTAAATACATATCTGCATTTTTTTTAGTATTTTTTTTATTTTCATATTCTATTGAAGTATGTGTGTTTCCTGAATCAAACCATACATCTAATACATCTAAAATTTTTTCATATGATTCATCCTCTTGACCTAATATTTCTTTTAAAGTTATATTCCACCATGCTTGTATTCCTTTTAACTCTACCTTTTTTGCTACTTGCTCCATTAAAAAAACTGTATTAGGATGAATTTTTCCTGTTTTCTTATGTATAAAAATAGACATCGGCACACCCCATTTCCTTTGTCTTGAAATGCACCAATCAGGTCGTTTCTTAATCATCTCCATCATTCTTGATTCCCCCCATTCAGGTACCCAGCGCACTCTTTTTGTTTCTTTTAATAATTTATAACGTAATTTTTTTTGATCTATTTTTATAAACCATTGTGGAGTAGCTCTGTATATAACTGGACTTTTATGTCGCCAACAATGTGGATAGCTGTGTGTTAAAAATGCATGATGAAATAATGTATTATTTTTAATTAATAATTCTATAATAATAGAATTACATTTTAAAACATTAAGACCATTTAATTTAGGATGTATATCAGAGATGTAGTCTCCTTTAAAATCTACTAAATTACTTGTTTTAATATTATATTTTTGACTGATTATATAATCATCTATCCCATGATCTGGTGCTGTATGAACAGCTCCAGTTCCTGATTCAAGAGTAACATGTTTTCCTAAAATTATAGGTACATTGACATTTTCAAAAAATGGATGTAGAAATTTTATATTTTCTAATAGTTTTCCTTGAATACAATTTATTTCTGTCCATTCTTTTACCTTCAATATATTTAATACATTTTGAACTAATTCTTTTGCTATAATTAAATTCCAATTTTTAGTTTCTATTAATTGATATTCAAAATTTGGATGTATTGAGATGGCTTTACTGGATGGAAGAGTCCATGGAGTTGTTGTCCAAACAAGTAGATATATTGCTTTTGTATTGAGATTTTGACAATGGAATAATCTTTTTATGATTTCTCTATTTACAGATTTAAAACCAACTATAATTGAATCTGATTTTTTTTTAGAATATTCGATTTCAGCATCGGATAATGATGATGTACATTGAAGACACCAATATATAGGTTTAAAATCTCGATATAAATATTTTTTTTTAATAATTTTTGATAAAGTTCTAATTATATTAGCTTCGTTTTTAAAGTTCATTGTGAGATGGGCGTTTTCCCAATCACCTATTACTCCTAGTCTAATAAAATCTTTTTTTTGTTTTTCGACTTGATTTTGAGCATATTCTCTACATTTTTTTTGAAAGTCTAAAGTGGATACTTTTTTTTGAGAAAGCTTGCTTTTTTCTTCAACTTTTTGTTCAATCGGTAATCCATGACAGTCCCAAGATGGAATGTAAGGAGCGTCAAAACCCGACATATTTTTAGATTTAATAATGATATCTTTTAAAATTTTATTTACTGCATGTCCAATATGAATATTTCCATTAGCATATGGTGGACCATCATGAAGAAAAAATATTTTTTTATGTTTATTTTTTTTTCTAATTAATTGATATAAATTATTTTCATACCAATTTTTCAATATTTTTGGTTCTTTTTTAAGAAGATCTCCTCTCATAGAAAACATTGTTCTGGGTAGATTTAAAGTTTTTTTATAATCATTCATTATTTTCTCTTTTTCTATTAGCTTTTATGAATTTTAAAATATTTTTTAACTTTTAAAACATCTTTAAAGATTTGTTTTTTTAGCTCTTTTATCGAAACAAAAAATTTTTCATTACGTATTTTTTTATATATAAAAACTTCTATATATTTTCCATATAGATCTAATTCTAGATTAAATAAGTATACTTCAAGTAATTTGTTTTTTTGAGTATTCAAAATGCTTGGTCTAATACCAATATTAGATATGCCTATAGCATGTTTATTTAAATCATATTTTATTCTAACTGCATATACTCCATTAGTTAATAAGAAATTTTTATTTAAACGTATGTTCGCTGTAGGATAATTTATTGTTTTTCCTATGGCATTACCGTGAATCACTTTTCCAGAAATACTGAATCTACGACCAAGAAAAAGAGAAGCTAGTTTTATATTATTTTCAGACAATGCTTTTCTAATATTAGTACTACTAATTTTTGTATTGTTTTTATACAAGGGTTTAATTTTTATAACTTGAAATTGATATTTATTACCCAGTTTTTTTAAAAGATCAATATTTCCATTTCTTTGAAATCCAAATCTAAAATCATCGCCTAATACTATAAATTTTAGATGCAGTTTATTTATTAGTATATTTATGATAAAATCTTCTGCATTTAGAGATTGGAAAGATTTGTTGAATCGAATACATATAATTTTATCAAAATTATAAAAAGCAATACGTTTGACTTTTTCACGAAATTTCGTAATTCTCACTGGGGCATTATTTTTTTTTAAAAATTCGAGTGGTTGAGGTTCAAATAAAATTATTACAGTTGATAATTTATATTTTTGGCCTATTTGATATGTATTTAAAAATAATTCCTGATGACCCAAGTGTATTCCATCAAAATTTCCAATGGTAATAACTGAATGAGAATTTATTTCTTTAATATTATGAATACCTCGTACAATCTTCATTGTTAAGTTAACCTTATTAAATGAAGTAAATTATATTTAAAAATTTTATAGTTTTTTGATTTTTATCATTTAATCATCATCAACATAATAAAAATACATTTTTAGTATATTCATTAATATTGTTTTTTCAAAATAAATGTTTAATTTTTTAAAGTTTAGAGGTAGAAATTGGCTAATATAAAATCTTCTAAAAAAGATGCAGTAAAATCTGAAAAACGTCGAAAAAATAATTCTAGTCGACGTTCAATGATTCGCACTTTTATAAAAAAAGCACGAGCAGCTATTATATCTGGTAACAAAACAATAGCAGAAGATGCATTTAAAAAAATGCAGCCTATTATTGATAGTCATGTAAACAAAGGTTTGATACATAAAAATAAAGCTGCACGTTATAAATCTAATTTATCATTACAAATCAGAAAAATGTCTAATATGTAATTTGTAAATAGTATTGCCTCTAATTTAGAAGCAATACTTTATAAAACTTTATCTCGTTAAATCATCAAAAAATCTTTTTACTCCATCAAAAAATCTTTTTGAACGAGGACTGTTTTTTTCACCTCGGAAACCATTAAAACTATTTCCTAATTCATGTAAAAGATTTTTTTGTTGTTCGTTAAGATTTACAGGTGTTTCTACTACAACACGACATAATAAATCACCTTGATTTCTATTTTGTACTGATTTAACTCCTCTTCCACGAATACGAAAAAGTTTTCCTGATTGCGTTTCATATGGTATTTTTAATTTAACTCTACCGTCTAGAGTGGGAACTTCTATTTCCCCACCTAATGCAGCCATTGTGAAATTTATAGGCACTTCACAGTATAAATTGTTTTCTTCACGTTCAAAAATAGGATGTTTTTTAACTGTAATTTGGACATAAAGATCACCTGATTGCGCGCCATTAGCTCCTGCTTCCCCTTCATTATTTAAACGGATACGATCGTTTGTATCAACACCTGGTGGGATTTTTACTGATAGTGTTTTATATGTTTCAATTCTTCCCTCTCCACGACAAAAATTACAAGGATCAGTAATAACTGATCCTTTGCCATGACATGTAGTACATGATTGTTGTACAGTAAAAAAACCTTTTCTAATATGTATTTGACCTTTACCATGACATATCGAACATGCACGAGGTTTACTACCATGTTTTGTACCACTTCCATAACATGTTTTGCATGTTTGAAGAGTTGGAATTTTAATTTCTTTTTTTGTTCCTTTTACTGCTTCTTCTAATAAAATTTCCATATTATAGCATAAATCAGCTCCTTTTTTAGCTCTTTGAGTTCTGTTACCTCCAAAAATATCACCAAAAACGTCTCCAAAAATATCACCGAAATCTGCAGAACTAGTAAAAGTGCTATATGTATTATTAGACTGACCGTTTTCAAAAGCTGCGTGTCCATACTGATCATATGCACTTCTTTTTTCTTCATTGATTAAAATTTCATAAGCTTCTTTTATTTCTTTAAATTTTCCTTCAGAAGTTTTATCTCCTTGATTTCGATCAGGATGATATTTCATTGCTAGTCTTTTATATGCTTTTTTAATTTCACGTTCTTCTGCTGATCTTGGAATTCCCAAAACTTGATAATAGTCTTTTTTTGCCATTCTTTCTTGCTCTTCTTTTATTTAAAAATAATTACACGGGCGTAGATAAGTTTCCACGCCCGTGCTGGTTTAAAGTCTGTTGTAATTATTTTTCAATATTTTATTAAAATTGATTATTTTTTTGGTTCTTTTATTTCTTCAAATTCTGCATCTACAACATTTTCATCTTTTTTATTAGACGATGCATTTTCATTATTTTTGTTTTCTTCTGATTTTTTTTGATTAATTTCTGTTAGCTTAGCAGATATTTTTAAAAGTTCTTGTATATTTGTATCAATATCAGATTTGTTTTCTCCCTTTAATGCTTTTTCTAACTTATCTAGAGATAATTGAATATCTTTTTTATTTTCTTCTTCAATTAAATTTTTATTTTCATTTAATTGTTTTTTTATACTGTGAACTAATTGATCACCTTGATTTCTTGTTTGAATTAATTCTTCGAATTTTTGATCTGCTTCAGAATTGGCTTCTGCATCATTTACCATTTTTTTAATTTCTTCTTCATTGAGTCCTGAAGATGCTTTTATAGTAATTTTTTGTTCTTTTCCTGTTTTTTTATCTTTTGCAGATACATGAAGTATTCCATCAGAATCAATATCAAATGTTACTTCAATTTGCGCTGTTCCTCGAGGTGCAGGTTCAATGCCATCTAAATTGAATTGTCCTAACGATTTGTTATCTGAAGATCTTTTGCGTTCACCTTGTAGTACATGTATTGTAACTGCTGATTGATTATCTTCTGCTGTAGAAAATATTTGACTATGTTTAGTAGGAATGGTGGTATTTTTAGTGATAAGTGAAGTCATTATACCACCCATAGTTTCGATTCCTAGTGATAAAGGAGTTACATCTAGCAACAAAACGTCTTTAACATCACCAGAAAGAACTCCTCCTTGTACTGCGGCTCCAACGGCTACTGCTTCATCTGGATTCACGTCTTTTCTAGGTTCTTTTCCAAAAAAGTCAGCAACTTTAGTTTGAACCATAGGCATTCTTGTTTGACCACCAACCAATATCACATCATTTATGTCCGAGACTGATAATCCTGCATCTTTTAATGCAACTTTTAGTGGCTCTATAGAACGCATGATTAAATCTTCTACCAAAGATTCTAACTTTGCTCTAGTAACTTTGATGTTTAAGTGTTTAGGACCATTAGAATCAGCTGTAATATATGGAAGATTTACATCTGTTTGTTGTGCAGACGATAATTCTATTTTAGCTTTTTCTGCAGATTCTTTTAAACGTTGCATAGATAATGGATCATTTCTTAAATCTATTCCTTGTTCTTTTTTAAATTCTGTCACTAAATAATTAATTAATCTACTGTCGAAATCTTCTCCTCCAAGATGAGTGTCTCCATTAGTAGCAAGAACTTCAAATGTTTTTTCTTTATCAACATCATCTATTTCAATAATAGAGATATCAAAAGTTCCTCCACCTAAATCATAAACAGCTATTGTTCTATTACCTTTTCCTTTATCTAAACCGTAAGCAAGTGCGGCAGCTGTTGGTTCATTAATAATTCGTTTTACTTCTAATCCAGCTATTCTTCCAGCGTCTTTAGTAGCTTGACGTTGAGCATCATTAAAATATGCAGGAACTGTAATAACTGCTTCTCTTATTGTTTCTCCTAAATAATCTTCTGCAGTTTTTTTCATTTTTTTTAATACTTCCGCAGAAATTTGAGGAGGCGCCATTTTTTGTTTTTTTACGTCAATCCATGCATCTCCATTATCAGAATTTACAATTTTATAAGGCATTATTTTAATGTCACGCTGCACTTCATCATCTTTGAATTTTCTACCAATTAAACGTTTTATAGCAAAAAGTGTATTTTTTGGATTAGTTATAGCTTGACGTTTAGCTGGTTGTCCTACTAACACCTCTCCATCTTGAGTATATGCAATAATTGAAGGTGTAGTACGATCACCTTCTGAATTTTCTAAAACGCGCGGTTTATTGCCATCCATAATGGCAACACAAGAGTTGGTTGTTCCCAAGTCAATACCAATAATTTTACCCATTAACATATCTCCTATTTTAATATCTTGATCAATTGGGTTTGCAACCTTTATGCGGCCATTTTTTTTGGCTGTTAATTAGTTACATGAGTTTATATTTATGCTTTACATCTACAAGGTTGAATGATTATTAGATGGGGTCTCTTTTCCGCTCATCAAGGGTTAAGAGTAAAAAAAATAAAGTTTTAGTACACTATAATATTTAAATTATAAGATTTTTTATTTATTAAAGACAACATATTCGTTAATATGTTTGGTACTATGACAACTTTCATTTTTTAATATTATTTAGATGCATAAAATAATTTATGTTTTATAATTTTATCCGAATATTGCAAATTTTTAGGAAAATATATGTTAATGAACACAGAAATAATTATTGAATATTTATCTTTTTTCGTTTTCATAATTTTTTCTTTAGCATTATGTGGTTTTATGCTGTTTTTAAGTTGGATCTTAGGGGGTAGATCTTTATCTAGATATAAAAACACTCCTTTTGAATCAGGAATTGTATCAGCAGGAAATACTCATCTTCATTTTTCTGTAAAATTTTATTTAATAGCTATGTTTTTTGTTATTTTTGATGTTGAAGCGCTTTATTTATATGCTTGGTCTATTAGTATAAGAGAAGCTGGATGGATTGGATTTAGTGAGGCGTTTATGTTTACAATGTCTCTTTTATTAGGATTATTTTATTTAATTCGTATTAATGCCTTAAATTGGGTATCTTCAATTAAAAATAACATTTAACTATTACTCTAAATATATTATATATTTTACTTTAATGGAGCATAAGATGAACTATACTTTAACTAAAGCAGATGTTTCTAATAAGAATAATAAAAATTATCCAAGACAAACTGTTGAATCTGTTTCAGATCCTATCAAAGAATATGTAAAAAACAATATTTTCATGGGTACAATTACTAAATTATTACACAAATTAGTTAATTGGGGGAGAAAAAATTCTCTGTGGCCTTATAATTTTGGATTATCTTGTTGTTATGTGGAAATGGTATCTGCTTTTACTTCTGTGCATGATGTTGCTCGTTTTGGATCTGAAGTATTACGTGCATCTCCTAGACAAGCTGATGTTATGGTAATTGCAGGAACACCGTTTATAAAAATGGCTCCTGTCATTCAACGTTTATATGATCAAATGTTAGAACCTAAATGGGTTATTTCCATGGGTGCTTGTGCTAATTCTGGTGGTATGTATGATATTTATTCTGTTGTTCAAGGCGTGGATAAATTTTTGCCTGTTGATATTTATATTCCTGGTTGTCCACCTCGTCCAGAAGCATATATACAAGCTTTAATGTTATTACAGAAATTAATTCAAGAAGAAAGAAGACCATTGTCTTGGATTATTGGAGAACAGGGCGTATATCATAAAAAAATGCTATCTGAAAGAGTTAAAAAAAGAAGAAAAATAATTGATATTGTCAATCTTTCAACTCCAGAAAAAATTTAATTGTTTAATTAGAAAATATAAATTCCTTTAATATGATTGATATTTTTTAGATCATAATATATATGATATTTTTGAATTAAGTACAATGGGAAATTTATGATGGATTTCATGCCAAAAGAAGACAGATTTTTATTGAAAAAAAAATATAATGAACAATCTTCTACTGATTTAGTGATTAATGATCTATTTAGTGTTTTTGGTGAAGAATTTTGTTTTTGTCAAAATACCTTAACCGGATTTCCTGTAATTTGGATTAATAAAATATTAGTACTAGAAGTAGTAAAATTTCTGTTTAATTTATCTAAACCTTATATTATGCTTTATGATTTACATGGCATAGATGAGCGTGTTAGATCCCATCGTGAATATTTGCCTAAAGCTGATTTTTCAGTTTTTTACCATTTAATATCGATTGAGCGCAATTCTGATATTATGATTAAAGTACCATTATTAGAGCATGATTTAATTGTACCGACATTGACTAACTTATTTCCTAATGCTAATTGGTATGAACGTGAAACTTGGGATATGTTTGGCATTGTTTTTGATAAACATCCTAATTTAACTCGTATTATTATGCCTTCTACATGGAAAGGGCATCCATTAAGAAAAAATTATTCTGCCCGAGCTACTGAGTATGAACCATTTTTCTTAAACGAGCAAAAAGAAGATCTTGAGATGGAGGGATTAAAATTTAAACCTGAGCTGTGGGGTATGGAACGTAAAAATGATGATGTAGAATTTATGTTTTTGAATTTGGGACCTAACCATCCTTCAGCTCATGGTGCTTTTAGAATTGTTTTACAATTAGATGGTGAAAATATTGTAGATTGTGTTCCAGATATTGGATATCATCATCGCGGAGCTGAAAAAATGGCAGAACGTCAGTCATGGCATAGTTATATTCCATATACTGATCGCATTGAATATCTTGGTGGATGTATAAATGAATTACCTTATGTTTTAGCTGTGGAAAAATTAGCGAATATTTCAGTTCCAGAAAAAGCAGAAGTTATTAGAGTAATGATGTCAGAATTATTTCGAATAAATAGCCATTTGTTATATATTTCTACTTTTATTCAAGATGTAGGTTGTATGACTCCAGTTTTTTTTGCTTTTACAGATCGCCAGAAAATATATGATTTAGTTGAAGCAATCACAGGTGCCCGTATGCATCCTGCTTGGTTTCGTATTGGTGGAGTCGCTAATGATTTACCAAAAGGATGGAATGTTTTACTAAAAGATTTTCTTGATTGGATGCCGAAACGATTAAAATATTATACAACAACTGCTTTAAAAAATAGTATTTTAATCAATCGTTCTAAAGGAATTGCTCAGTATAATAAAAAAGAAGCGTTGCAATGGGGTGTTACAGGAGCAGGTCTGCGTGCTACAGGATTAGATTTTGATGTAAGGAAGTGGAGACCATATTCTGGATATCAAAACTATATTTTTGAAGTTCCAACAGGTTCAGGAACAAGTGATTGTTATTCAAGAGTAATGATTAAAGTAGAAGAAATTTATCAGAGTCTTATTATTTTAAGACAGTGTTTAAATAATATGCCAAAAGGTCGTTTTAAATCTGAAGACTCATTAACTACACCTCCTCCGAAAGAGCGTGTTTTGCAAAATATTGAAACTATGATCACCCATTTTTTACAGGTTTCTTGGGGTCCAGTCATCCCTGAAAACGAAAGTTTTCAAATGATTGAAGCAACAAAAGGAATTAATAGTTATTACTTAATTAGTGATGGTGGTACGATGAGTTATCGAACAAGAATACGTACGCCTAGTTTTCCACATTTACAACAAATACCTTCAGTAATTCGTGGAAGTTTAATATCAGATTTAATTGTATACTTAGGTAGTATAGATTTTGTCATGTCTGACGTGGATAGATAATTATGTATAAAAAAAAAATCAAATTCGAGAAATTTCTATAAAATTTATGTTGACTGATGAAGAAATAAATGAAATACAAAATCAAAAAAAATATTATGAAAATTCTCGTGCTATTGTAATAGAAGCATTAAAAATTGTTCAAAAAAAAAGAGGCTGGATCTCTGATCAAGCCATTTATGCTATTTCTAAAATACTTAAAATTAATCCGAGCGACGTTGAAGGAGTTGCTACTTTTTATAGTCAAATTTTTCGTCAGCCTGTTGGTCGTAATATTATTCGCTATTGTGATAGTGTAGTTTGTTTTTTAACTGGTTATGAAGCAATTAAATCAGCTTTAGAGGATTATTTAAAAATAAAAATAGGAGAAACCACTAAAGATAACAGATTTACTTTATTACCAGTCTGTTGTTTAGGAAATTGTGATAAAAGTCCAACAATTATGATTAATGAAGATACATATTCTTTTTTAACTTCAGAATCTATACCTTGTTTACTGGAATCATACAAATGAATAAAGTTTTACGTACTGCAGAAATGCATCCCTTAACTTGGCGTTTAAGAGATGATCAAAGAACTGTTTGGCTTAAAGAATATTGTGATAAAAATGGTTATTCAGCTTTAAAAAAAGCATTAAAAGAAATACTGCCAGAAGATCTTATTAAGATAGTGAAAGAATCTGGTCTAAAGGGAAGAGGAGGAGCTGGATTTTCTACTGGTTTAAAATGGAGCTTAATGCGTAAAAAAAAATCTTACGAAACAGAACGTAGTTACTTGATATGTAATGCTGATGAAATGGAGCCAGGTACATATAAAGATAGATTATTGATAGAGCAAATTCCTCATCAATTGATTGAAGGGATAATTTTATCGGCATATGCATTGAATGTTTCTCGTGCTTATATATTTTTAAGAGGAGAATATGTTAAAGCAGAACATATTTTAAATAAGTCTATACAAGAAGCAATAAATGCTGGATATATTGGATTAAATATTTTAGGAAGTAGTTTTAATTTTGAATTAGTTTTACATACTGGAGCTGGACGCTATATTTGTGGAGAAGAAACAGCTTTAATCAACTCTCTAGAAGGTCGTAGAGCTAATCCTAGATCTAAGCCACCATTTCCAGCAGTATTTGGTTTATGGGGAAAACCTACTTGTATAAATAATGTTGAAACATTATCTAATATCCCGTGTATTATATTAAATGGTATAGATTGGTATAAAAATTTATCTAAAAGCTCTGATACAGGCACTAAATTAATGGGTTTTTCAGGAAAAGTTAATAATCCTGGTGTGTGGGAATTACCTTTTGGTACCACAGCTCGTGAAATTTTAGAAGATTATGCCTGTGGCATGCAATCCGGTTTTTTTTTAAAAGCTTGGCAACCAGGTGGTGCAGGAACAGATTTTTTAACTGAAAAACATTTAGATTTACCAATGGATTTTCAGAATATTAGTAAGGCAGGAAGTCGTTTAGGAACTGCTCTTTCTATGGCTGTTGATGATAAAGTTAATATGGTTTCTCTACTATATAATATAGAAAAATTTTTTGCTCGAGAATCATGTGGTTTATGTACTCCATGTAGAGATGGACTTCCATGGATTGTGAAAATATTAGAAAGTTTAAAACAAAATACAGGACATAAAAATGACGTTAAAAATTTAGAAAAACTATGTTCTCATCTAGGACCAGGAAAAACATTTTGCGCTCATGCCCCAGGAGCTATAGAGCCATTGCAAAGTGCCATCAAATATTTTCGAGCTGAATTTGAAGCTGGTATTAATATAAAACAAATAAATTTAAATAAAAAAATTATTGGAATTCAAGATAATCAAATATAGTTTTGAATATCAAAATATTTATAGAAAATATTTATTTTTAAATAAATTTTTATAGAAATTTATCTAAAATAGAAGTTTTTTGGAATTATTCTCTTATGGTGAAAATTTATATAGATGGAAAGATGTATAATGTTGATAAATCTGCAAATTTATTACAAGCTTGTTTATCAATAGGCCTTAATATACCTTATTTTTGCTGGCATCCTTTATTAGGAAGTTTAGGAGCATGTCGTCAATGTGCTGTTATGCAATATAATAGTTTAGATGATCGTCAAGGTCGATTAATTATGTCTTGTATGACTCCTGTTACAGATGGGGCTATATTTTCTATTAAAAATTCTGAAGCAGAGATTTTTAGAAGTGCTATTATTGAACTTTTATTAACAAATCATCCACATGATTGCCCAGTATGTGAAGAGGGTGGTCATTGTCATTTACAAGATATGACTGTAATGACAAAACATAGCATGAGAAATTATAGATTTCAAAAAAGAACACATAAAAATCAATATTTAGGTTCTTTTATTAAACATGAAATGAATCGCTGTATTTCCTGTTATCGTTGTGTTCGATATTACAATGACTATGCAGATGGTGTTGATTTTGGTGTTTATGGTTCTAACAATAATATTTATTTTGGTCGTGTAGAAGAAGGTGCCTTAGAAAGTGAACACTCAGGTAACTTAATAGAATTGTGTCCCACTGGAGTTTTTACTGATAAAACTCATTCTAAACAGTACAATCGTAAATGGGATATGCAGTATGCTCCAAGCATATGCCAAAATTGCAGCATTGGATGCAATATCAGTATTGGCGAACGTTATGGTAAAGTACGTCGAATAGAGAACAGATATCATGAAAAAATAAATCATTATTTAATTTGTGATCTTGGTCGTTTTGGATATTCACATACTAATTTACATCAACGTCCAAAAAAACCTAATTATATTTATAATAATAATTTAACTTTGTTAAATTTTAATGAAGCAATAGAAATTGGAGTGAATTTTTTTAAAAAACATAAGCGTATAATTGGAGTTGGTTCTAGTAGAGCAAGTATAGAAAATAATTTTGCATTACAGGAATTAGTGGGAAAAGAAAATTTTTCAAATGGAATGTCTGATAAAGAACAAGGATGTGTTAGATTAATTTTAGAATGTTTAAATAATAATTATATATATACTCCATCATTAAAAGAAATCGAAAGTTATGATGTAATTTTAGTTCTTGGTGAAGATTTAACACAAACATCTGCTCGCGTTGCTTTAGCTGTACGTCAAGCAGTTAAAAAAAGAGCGCAGGATATAACTAATTTACATGGAATACCAAAATGGAATGTTTCTTCTAATATTCATATTGTAGAAAAATGTAAAAATTCTCTATATATTATGCATACACATGAAAGCAAATTAGATGATATTTCTGAATGGTGTTACTTTGCACCTATCAATCAGCAAGTAGATTTAGCATCTGCCATCGCTTCTGAATTAGACAAAAATTTACCAAGAGTTTTAAATTTAAATTCTGAATTAAAAGAAAAAGTATTATTAATTGCTCATCGATTAATTTCATCTAAAAAAACACTAATTATTTCAGGGACTCATTCTTTTAATGGTGAAATTATACAAGCTGCTATAAATATAGCTAAAGCTATTAAGATTCATACTATTGATCACCATGTTGGTATAACTTTTTTAACATCGTCTTCTAATGCTTTAGGTGCTGAATTACTTGGGGGCATGTCTATAGAATGTGTATTAGATCAAATAAAGAAAAAAGAAGCAGATGCTATCATCTTTATGGAGTACGATTTATATCGTTTTTTATCTCAAAATGATTGTAATTATGTTTTAAAAAAACAAGAAAACATCATTACTATAGATCATCAGTATACAGAAACTTATAAAAAATCTGGATTATCTTTACCTGCAACAAATTTTACTGAAAGTTCTGGAACAGTAGTAAACTTTGAAGGAAGAGCTCAGCGTTTTTTTCAAGTATACGATCCTAATTTTTATGATAAAAGCTATTGTCTTTTTGATAGTTGGAAATGGTTGCATACTATTCAATCAAAACTTAATAATGTAGAAGTCCATTGGTTTAATTTAGATGATGTAATAAATGCTTATTCTAAAAAATATTCCATTTTAAAAGATATAAAAATAAAAGAATTAAGCTCTAATTTTCGCATTCATGGGCAAAAAATTCCGCGATCGCCAATTCGTTCTAGTGGTAGAACGTCTTTACGTGCAGATATTGATATTCATGAACCTTGTCAGACTAAGGATCTTGACAGTATGTTTGCATTTTCTATGGAAGGATATAATAAGCCCAACAGTCTAGTATCACACATTCCTTTTGCTTGGTTTCCTGGATGGAATTCACCTCAAGCATGGAATAAGTTCCAGATTGAAGTGGGTAAGAATTTAATATCTGGTGATTCAGGAGTACATATTTTTAAAAAAAATAAAGTAAAAATAGATTCTTATACAAGTTTTTTTTCTAAAAATGTAATCAAAGAAATATATTGGAATATAATTCCTTATTACAATCTTTTTGGAAATGAAGAATTAACTCAGTATTCCTCTGTTATACAAGAAAATATTCCTTTAGCATACGCCTTAATTAGTCTATCAGATGCAATTAAATTAGGTCTAAAAAAAGATTCTATCATAGAATTTAATTGTTTAAATCAAGATTATCGTTTAGCAATACAGTTATCTAGATGTTTATCTAGTAATCAGGTGGGTTTACCTGTTGGTAGAAAAGGTTTTCCTATTGCTCTTGTAGGTGAAAAAATTAAATTTTTACAGGAATTTATGAAATGATTTGGTTAGAAACAAACATTATTAAAATAATTTTTTGTTTGTTAAAAGTTATTTTTATTTTATTTTTAACAGTGTTTTTTAGTGCTATGTTAAGTGTTGTCGAGCGAAGATTATTGGCTTTATTTCAAAATAGACATGGACCTAATCGAGTTGGTTGGATGGGGAGTTTACAACTGTGTGCTGATATGATTAAAATTTTATTTAAAGAAGACTGGGTTCCTCCCTTTAGTAGAAGATTTATTTTTGTTTTATCGCCTGTAATAGCTTTTACTTCTTTATTATTTGTTATTCCTATTATTCCCTTTACTTCTCGTATTTTTATCATTGACTTAAATATAGGGATATTGTTTTTTTTAATGATGGCTAGTTTATCTGTTTACTCTGTGTTATTTGCTGGTTGGTCTAGTAATAATAAGTATTCGTTATTAGGGGCTATGCGGGCTTGTGTTCAAACTTTAAGTTACGAAGTATTTTTAGGATTATCATTAATGGGAGTAGTAGCTCAATCAGGATCTTTTAAAATATCTGATATTATAAATAGTCAAAAAGATATGTGGAATATTTTCCCACAGTTCTTTGGTTTTTTAACTTTTTTTATAGCAGGTTTAGCAGTTTGTCATAGACATCCTTTTGATCAGCCTGAATCAGAACAAGAACTAGCTGATGGTTATCATATTGAATATTCAGGTATGAAATTTGGTTTATTTTTTATTGGTGAATATATTTCTATCATTACAGTTTCATCGTTAATGGTGACAATTTTTTTTGGTGGTTGGTTGGGACCTTTTCTACCTAGTTTTATTTGGTTTTTTTTAAAAACTATTTTTTTTATTTTTCTTTTTATTTTAATTCGAGCATCTTTACCAAGACCAAGATATGATCAAATGTTATCATTTGGATGGAAATTTTGTTTACCATTGACGTTATTTAATTTGCTTGTAACTGCTTTTTTTATTTTGTTATAAATTTTATGAGAGATTTTTTTATTTATGATATTTAAAGATATTATTATCGGATTTTTTACGCAAATACGAAGTATTTTAATGATCGGTTTAAATATTTTCTCTAAATCGGAAACTAAATTATATCCAGAAGAAAAAGTATATCTAGCTCCTCGTTATAGAGGACGTATTATATTAACTCGTAATGTAGATGGACAAGAACGTTGTGTTGCCTGTAATTTATGTGCCGCAGTTTGTCCGGTTGATTGTATTTCTTTACAAAAATCTGAAAAAACGAGTGGTCGTTGGTATCCAGAGTTTTTTAGGATTAATTTTTCTCGTTGTATATTTTGTGGTTTATGTGAAGAAGCTTGTCCTACAGCTGCAATACAATTAACTCCTGATTTTGAATTATCTGACTTTAAAAGAAAAGATTTGGTATATGAAAAACAAGATTTGTTAGTTTCAGGTCCAGGTAAATATCCAGATTATGATTTTTATAATTTTTCTGGTGTAGCTATAAAAGGTAAAAAAATAGGTGATTTAGACATCGAATCTAAACCAGTTAATGTAAAAGATTTATTACCATAAGGAGATTTTTATGGAATTGGTTTTTTATATATGTTCATGTGTAGCTGTTATTTCTACTATTTTTACAATTATTCAGAAAAATGCAGTATATTCCTTGTTATACTTAATAATTTCCCTTTTATCTATAGCTGGTGTTTTTTTTTCACTAGGTGCTTTTTTTGCTGGTGCTTTAGAAGTTATCATTTACGCTGGAGCTATTATAGTTTTATTTGTTTTTGTTATTATGATGCTTAATGTAAATGATAAACATAACTTAGAGGAAGAAAATTATTTAAAATCTACTTTTTGGATTGGACCTAGCATTTTATCCTTAATATTATTTTCATCTATGACTTATGCGATATTTTTTTTAAAAATAAAAAAAATAGATGGATTATTGATTAATTCAAAGATAGTAGGTGTGAATTTATTCGGTCCTTACATGCTTTTAGTTGAGCTCTCTTCCATTCTTTTGTTATCTGCTTTAGTTGTTGTTTGTCATATTGGTAGAGAAAAAAAATATTTTAATAAAAATAAATCTTTGTAATTAATTCATATTTATTAAGGATAATAATTCATGATTTCTTTATTTCACGGGTTATTTCTATCATTAATATTATTTATTTTAGGTTTAACATCTTTGATTGTTCGACGTAACATATTATTTATATTAATTAGTTTAGAAATAATGATGAATTCTGCTGGATTAGCATTAATAGTAGTTGGTAGTTATTGGCATCAACCAGATGGTCAAATAATGTATATATTTGCTATTACTTTAGCAGCATCAGAAGCTAGTATAGCTTTAGCATTATTACTTCAACTTTACAGGCGTAATAAAACATTAAATATTGATATATTAAGTGAGATGAATGGATGAATATTATTGTTTTCATAACTTTATTTCCGCTGTTCGGTTTTTTACTTTTATCTTTTATACAAGGTGCTATTTCTAGAGAAAATACATCTATTATAGGTATTTGTTCTATAGTTATATCATTTTTTATAACTTGTTTTTATAGTGTAAGAATTATTGAAAACAATAATCAAATATTTACTCAGATGCTATGGCAATGGTTATCTATTAATGGTTTTAACATTGATTTTGGTTTTATTTTAGACAGTTTGTCTCTCAATATGTTATTCGTAATTACAGGTGTTGGTTTATTAATACACATTTTTTCATCTTGGTATATGAAATTTAAAGAAGGTTACTCACGTTTTTTTGCATACACTAATTTATTTATAGCAAGTATGTCGCTTCTTGTGCTTGCTGATAATTTTTTATTTATGTATTTAGGATGGGAGGGAGTCAGTGTATGTTCTTATTTGCTGATTGGATTTTATTATACGAAATCTCAAAATAATTATTGTGCTTTTAAAGCTTTTATTTTAACTCGTATTTCTGATATTTTTTTAATGATTTCAATATTTTTAGTTTATAACCAATATCATACTTTTAATTTTCAACAAATAAAATTTGTATCAACTTTTTTCAATTTAGAAAATATTTATGATTTAAATTTTATCACATTTTTTCTATTGTTAGGCGTGATTGGAAAATCAGCACAACTACCACTACAAACTTGGTTGTCTGATGCAATGGTTGGTCCGAGTCCTGTTTCAGCATTAATACATGCAGCTACTATGGTAACAGCAGGTGTGTATTTAATTGCAAGAACACATTTTTTGTTTTTATTGACTCCAGAAGTATTATATATTGTAGGATTAATTGGTATAATAACAATATTGATCTCTAGTGTTTCTGCTTTAGTTCAAAATGATATAAAACGTATTTTAGCTTATTCTACAATGAGTCAAATAGGATATATGTTTTTGGCTTTAGGAGTAAAAGCTTGGAGTGCAGCAATTGTACATTTAATGACTCATGCATTTTTTAAAGCATTATTGTTTTTATCTGCAGGTTCATTAATTCTGTCTTGTAAGAATGAAAAGAATATATTTAAAATGGGAGGCTTGCGGAAAAAACTGCCTTTTCTATATATTAATTTTATAGTAGGAGGTGCATCTTTAACCTCTTTTCCCTTATTTACATCTGGATTTTATAGTAAAGGTGATATTTTATTTAGAGTGTTACAAAGTGGTTATTTTTATTTTTTTTTAATCGCTCTATTTTGTTCTTTCTTGACAGCTCTTTATACATTTAGAATGATTTTTGTTATTTTCCACGGAAATAATACTCATGAAGTTACTCCATCAAAAAATTTAAATCATAATATCCCATTATTTATACTTTTATTATTTTCTACTGTATTTGGTTCATATATATTACCACCATTATTACATGTGTTTCCTGTATCTTTTTTTCTAAAAAACGATAAGTTTATATTGGAAACAATATGCAGTATATTATCTATTTCCGGAATATATTTATCTTATTATTTTTGGATTAAAAACTTACATTGGGTTGATAAAATTCTTAATTTTAAATTAATGAAATATTTACATTATTTTTTTTTAAAAGGATGGGGTTTTAATTGGTTTTATAATATATCTTTTGTAAATTTTTATTTATATATATCTAAAATATTATCTTTTGATCCATTAAATAAAACTATTAATTATTTTTTAAGAATTATTTGTGTGTTTAATCATTATTTATTAAAAACTAGTAATGGTTATATGAGATGGTATGCAGCTTCAATGATAGTAGGTATAAATTCGTTTTTTATATTAATTTTATTTTATTGGTTAAATTTAAACTTAGTTCTTTAGATAAATTTATGTTTTTTCTAAAAAATAAAAAGTAATTCCATTGATTAAATAGTCATAGTGAATAATAGGAATATACGTGCAATGTTACTTTCTTTGTTAATTATCATTCCGTTTTTTAGTGGTTTTTCTGCTTTTTTTTCTTATAAATTAAATAAAAATTTTCCTCGTTGGATTGCATTATTAGGAATAATTTTAACATTATTAGTTGTAGTTCAATGTTTTTTGCAAAAAGATTATCATCTTTATGAAAGCGGATATTATCCCAATTGGGACAAGCAATTAATTGCACCTTGGATATCAAGATTTGGTATAGAATTTAATATTGCCATTGATGGATTTTCTATTATAATGCTTTTTTTTACTTCTTTTTTATCTATAATAGCAGTTTTATGCGCGTGGAATGAAATCAAAAAAAACGAAGGTTTTTTTTATTTAAATTTTATGCTTGTCTTAACTGGAATTATTGGTGTTTTTATTTCTCTTGATCTTTTTTTATTTTTTTGTTTTTGGGAAGTCATGTTGCTTCCAATGTATTTTTTAATAGTATTATGGAGTGATCAAATTGAAAAAAAGAACAATTTTCTTGCTGCTAATAAGTTTTTTTTATACGGTCAAATTTCTGGTTTAATATTATTATCGTCTATTTTATTATTAGTTTTTAACTATTATCAAAATACTAATATATTAACTTTTAATTATAATTTATTAATAAATGCACCAATTAATAGTTATATAGAATATATAGTTATGATCGGTTTTTTCTTAGCATTTTCTATAAAAATGCCTATTGTTCCATTTCATGGATGGTTGCCAGATACGCATTCTCAATCAGTTTCTTGTGGCACAGTAGAAATTATTGGTGTGTTGCTTAAAACTGCTCCTTATGCTCTTTTACGATATAACTTAGTTTTATTCCCTTCTTCAACAGAAAAATTTTCTATTATTGCAATATTTTTGGGTCTTTTTAGTATTTTTTATGGAGCCTGGATTGCTTTTTCTCAAAAAAATGTTAAAAAATTAATTGCTTATTCTTCTATTTCTCATATGGGATTAATTTTAATTGCTATTTATAGTGATAATGAAATAGCAATACAAGGAGCGGTTATTCAGATTTTATCAAATAGTATAACTACTGCAGCTTTATGTATTTTATCCGGTCAAATTTACAAACGTTTTAAAACTTACAATATTGATGATATGGGAGGTTTGTGGTCTTGTATTTATTGGATTCCAGGTTTTTCTTTGTTTTTTTCTCTTGCAAATTTAGGAATTCCTGGAACAGGAAATTTTATTGGTGAGTTTTTGATTTTATCTGGTATTTTTCAAGTTTTTCCATTGGTATCTATATTAGCAACAATAGGAATTGTTTTTTCTTCTATTTATTCTTTAAATATGATTCAAAAAATGTTTTATGGTCCATGCAAAAAACAGTTTTCAATGTTTTCAATAAACAAAAAAGAACTATGGACGATATTAACGCTAATATTTATATTGCTTTTTATAGGTTTAAATCCACAGAAAATTATAGATATTTCATATAATTCTATACACAATATTCAAAAAGAATTTAATAATTCTATTCTAAAGATAAGGTTATAATTAGTAATGATAATGAATTTACAACAATTAACAGCACTACTGCCTTTATTGATTACAATATTCACTGCAGTAACAGTTATATTATCTATTTCTTGTAATCGAAATCATTTTTTTATTGCTGTCTTTAGTATATTAGGTTTTATATCTACATTTTTTTCATTATATTTTTTAGTTAAAATTATTCCTATAGATATAACTTCTTTATTTCATATAGATGCTTATTCTATTTTTTATATTGGAATGATTATAATTTCTAGTATTAGTACATGTGTTTTTGCATATCCATGGTTAATAAAATACCCATTTAATAAAGAAGAGTTTTATTTATTAATAATTATTTCGAATTTAGGGGCTATTTCATTAATTGCATCTAATCATATGGCATCTTTTTTTGTTAATATTGAACTTGTATCTCTTCCAATGTTTGGTCTAATTGCTTATTCTAATTATCAAAAGCATTCTTTAGAAGCCTCGTTCAAATATATTATTTTATCTGGTATTTCATCGAGTTTTTTATTGCTTGGTATTGCGTGGATTTATTCTGTTTCCGGCAGTCTTAATATTCTATCTATACATCAAATTTTTCATATCATATCAGAGCATGAAAAATTAGTAGTCCTATTTGGAATTAGCATGGTTCTTTTCGCTTTATTTTTTAAATTATCAATAGTACCGTTTCATTTATGGACTCCTGATGTTTATCAAGGAACGCCTGCATCAGTTTTATCTTTTTTTTCAACTACGGGTAAAATTTCTATTTTTAGTATTTTATTACATTTTTTTTCACATAATGCTAATTCAAATAATGAAATATTGTATTTTATATTATTATTGATTACTATTTTTTCTATATTAATCGGTAATTTAATGGCTATGTTTCAAAAAAATATTAAAAGGTTTTTTGGTTACGTATCAATATCTCAATCAGGATATCTTTTGATAGTATTTTTTGCATCAAATAAAAATTATTCATTTTCTTTAGAAGCTAGTGCAATTTATTTATGTAGTTATTTATTCAGCAATATAGCATTTTTTGGTATTATTAATTTGATTTCAAATTCGCATGAAAAAAACAATGCTGATTCACTAAATTCATATCAAGGATTATTTTGGTCACAACCAATATTATCTAGCATATTTACTATAGTCCTCCTTTCTTTATCAGGCATTCCACTAACATTAGGATTTATTGGAAAATTTTATATATTATCAATTATTGTAAAAGAGCATTTATGGATAATAGGTTTTTCTTTTTTAATTGGTACTATATTAAGTTGGTATTGTTATTTGAGAATAATTTTAAATTTATATTTGCATCCATTGAAATCATTAAAACAAGATTTAAATATAACTCATAATTGGTTTTATACTCCTTCTGGAATAGTAATATGTATTTCGGCGATGATACTTTTAATTTTAGGTGTATGTCCAAATCCATTAATTAGCTTAGTTAAATTAACTATATAACATTAGATTATAAAATACATGTATTATAAAAAATTTTTACTAATAAAAAAAAGGTGTATTTAGTGAACAATTTTTTTTATATGCCATTGCTTTGGATGATTTTTTTTTTCTTAGTTTTGATGATATTTACAATAGATTACTATATATACAAAAAAATAAAAATAAAAAAAAGTTTTTTAAAACATATTTTTATTCATGATTTTTATTGGTTTTTTTTATCTCTATTGTTTTTTATAATTTTTTGGTTGATTGTTTTTAGAAATGAAGGTATTGAAATTGCTAATTTAAAAATTACATTATTTTCTACTGGATATTTATTAGAAATATTACTTTCAATAGATAATCTTTGTGTATGGTTTTTTATTTTTCAATCTTTTAAAATACCGATACATTTTCAAAAAAAAGTATTGTCTTATGGTATATGGAGTGCTGTAATATTACGTTCTATAATAATTTTTTTCGGAAAAGTATTTTTTTATAAATGGCATTGGTTATTACTTTTGTTTGGTTTTCTTTTTCTATTTACAAGTTTAAAATTTATTCTTTTTTCAAAAAAAAACGACTCAAGCAAAAAAAGTATTAGAATGTCTTGGATATTTAATGTTTTTAGGGTTAGTAAAGATGTGAATAGTGAAAAATTTTTTACTATTATAAATAATAAATTTTTTATCACTCCTTTATTTTTATCTTTAATAACAATAGAATTAAGTGATATTATGTTTTCAGTAGACAGTATTCCTGCTATTTTTTCTATAACTGATGATTTTTTTATTGTGTTTTCTTCTAATATTTTTTCCATCTTAGGTTTAAGATCAATGTATTTTCTTATTGCTAATATCATAGAAAAAAACACTATCATTGAATATGGATTATCAGTGATTTTAATGTTTATTGGATTAAAAATGATATTTGAAAATTTTTTTGTTATTCCCGCATCTATTATTTTTTTAATAATATCAGCTATTATAACAATTACATTCATTTTTAATAAAATTTTGCATTATAAAAATTTTAAACCATAAAAATATTTTTAGAATATAAGAAATTTTTTAATTTAATTTTAAATCTTTATAAATATATAATGTGTTTATATTTTAATAAAACCAATATTTTTTCATGAAAATATTTTAAATATTATTTTATATAAAAAACAACAAGAATTTTATGATCAATAAAAATTATTCTTTATCTAAATGGCTCAAAAATTTAGAGAACATAAATAAAAAAACAATATTTAATCTTATCGAATTAAAATCTCTTGCAAAAAAATTAAATTTATTAAATTCGAAGGCTTTTATTTTTACTGTTGGAGGAACTAATGGAAAGGGAACAACCTGTGCTATGTTAGAAAGGTTGCTATTAAATTCAGGTTATCAAGTAGGACTTTATACTTCTCCTCATCTTATAAACTTTGTAGAAAGAGTTCGTATTAATGGAACTGTTCTTAATGAAGAAGAGCATGTTTCTTCTTTTCAGAATATAGAATCAGTACGAAATAATGTTTCATTAACTTATTTTGAATTTATTACACTTTCTGCGTTAATACTATTTAAAAGATATTCATTAGATTTTCTTATACTAGAAGTAGGATTAGGAGGAAGGTTAGATGCTACTAACATTATAGATTCTAATATATCTATAATAACTAATATAGGTATAGATCATACTTCTTTTTTAGGAATGGATCGTGAAAGTATTGCATTTGAAAAATCTGGTATTTTTAGAAAAAACAAAATCTCTGTTATTGGAGAAATAGATATTCCTAATTCTATGCATAAAATAGCTAAAGAAAAGAAGACAATACTAAAGAAAATTAATATAGATTGGTTTTGGGAAAAAAAAAGGGATTATTGGAACTTTATTCATTCAAATGTGCAATTATATAATTTACCTAAAACGCAAATACCATTATCAAACACAGCTATTGCGTTATCAGCTTTATATTATTCTGGATTTAAAATTGATGAGCAAGTTGTAAGAAAGTCTATCTCTACTGTTCAAGTATTAGGTAGATTTCAGATAATTTCTACTATTCCTTATATTATTGTAGATGTGGCTCATAATCCTGACTCTGCTTTTTACCTATCTAAAAAGATAGATGAAGTTAATGTAAAAGGGAAAATATATGCAGTAATAGGTGTATTGAAAGACAAAGATATTTTAGGAATTATTGAGCCTTTAAGAAATATAATTCATTATTGGTTTGCTGCACCTTTAAAAACTATACGAACTGCTACTAAAGATCAATTAAAAAACATATTTCCTAAAAATAATACATTTGTTTTAAATAGTATTCATGAAGCTTATAAAAAAGCATGCATATCGGCAAAAAAAGAAGATGCGATTCTAGTATTCGGTTCTTTTTCAACTGTGTCAGAATTTTTTTCTTTCAAAAGATAAATATACTATAATATATAAAAAATATAATTTTGGAATATCTATGTTTCTATTTGATTATATTATAGTTTTAACTATTGTTATTTCAGTTTTTTTAGGTTTATCACGGGGTTTTTATCAAGAAATAGCTTCTTCTTATTTTTGGTTTTTTAATTTTTATTTTTTTAATAAATATGATTATTTTACTTCTTTTTTTATAAATACAGTTCAAAATATTTTTTTAAAAAAAAAATTTTCATATTAATAATGATTATTTTTTTTTTATTATAAAATATATTCTAAATTATTTTATGAAAAAAATTATTAAGGAATTTAAACTTTCTTATAAAAATATGATTTTAGGCGGATTTTTTGGAATATTACGGGGTATATTATTAGTATTTTTCTTCCTTTTAATTTTTCATTATTTTAATGAGAAAAATTATAATTTTTATAAAAGTCATTCTATTTTAATTTCTATTTTTTTAACTTTAAAAAGTTTTTTTTATTCTTTTTAAATGTATTTAAAAAAACTAAGCACATTATTAGTATAAGTTTAAAAAATTGTAGTGTGCTTAGAATTATAAATATTTAATGTTCAAACATAGCAGAAATAGATTCTTCATTGCTAATTCGTCTTATTGCTTCTGCCAGCATGCCTGCTAATGTCAGTGTGCGTACGTTTGGTAGTAATTCAATTTTTTCTGATAGCGGGATAGTATCACATACGACTACTTCATCAATTACAGAGTTTTTTAAATTGGTCGGCGCATCTCCAGAAAAAATAGGATGTGTTGCATATGCAAAAACTCTTTTAGCGCCTCTTTCTTTAAGAGCTTCAGCGGCTTTACAAAGAGTTCCTCCGGTATCTATGATGTCATCAACTAAAATACAATCACGATTAGCAACATCTCCAATAATATGCATAATTTGAGATACATTGGCACGAGGTCTTCTTTTATCAATAATCGCCATATCAGTATCGTAAAGAAGCTTAGCAATGGCTCTAGCTCTTACTACTCCACCAATATCAGGAGAAACAACAATTGGGTTTTTTAATTCTCTTTGAAGCATATCTTCTAATAAAATTAAACTACCAAATACATTATCAACAGGAACATCAAAAAATCCTTGTATTTGTTCAGCATGTAAATCTACTGTTAATACACGATCTACTCCAATACTAGAAAGAAAATCAGCTACTACTTTTGCTGTTATAGGAACTCGTGCTGATCTTACTCTACGGTCTTGACGAGCGTATCCAAAATATGGTATTACTGCAGTAATTCTACCAGCAGAGGCTCTTCTCAAAGCGTCTACCATTACAACTAATTCCATTATATTGTCATTAGTAGGTGAGCAAGTTGATTGAATAATAAAAATATCTCCGCCTCTTACATTTTCATTTATTTGAACACTTATTTCACCATCACTAAATCTACCTACTGAAGCTTTTCCTAAATTAATATATAATCTATTTGCAATAAATTTTGCTAGTTTAGGAATAGAATTTCCAGAAAAAAGTTTCATATCAGGCATAAAGAACCTTTTTTATTTTTAATGAGTAATTTTATATATATATCATTATAATATGTTTTATTATTAATATTTTCATAAATACATTTATATTAAAAATTTTTTAAATATAAGAATATATTATTTTTTATAAAAAGTTTTATGAAACGGTGAAATATTAACACTTTTTGCTATAAATGCTTGCATATTTTTAGGTAGTAAAGAAAAAATTTTTTGTGCAGATTTTTTACTGTTAAATTCAGAAAAAACACAAGAACCGGTGCCAGTCATTCGTGAAGGTGCATATGAAGATAACATTGAAATTAATTTTTTTATTTTAGTAAATTTTTTTCGTGCTAGATTTTCAAAATCATTACTAAAAGGTAAATTTAATAATAATTGAATCGATTTTTGAGGAGTATTTCTGGTTAAAAATGGACTTGAAAACATTTTTTTTGTTGAAATATTAATATAAGGATATACAACTAAATACCATTTTTCTGGTTGTGAAATGGGGTGTAATATATCTCCTATTCCTTCAATAATAGCGGTCTTTCCCATAATAAAACCAGGTATATCTGCGCCTATTTTAAGACCTAATGATGCCAGTTCTTGTAATGTATATTCTGTATGCCATAATTTATTTAAAACAATTAAAGTAGTTGCAGCATTTGAAGAACCTCCTCCTAAACCTCCTCCTATTGGTATTTTTTTTTTAAGAATATTTTTGCTCCATAATTAGAACTGCATAATTTTCCTTGAAATAGTGCTTTTTCTTTTAATAGTTTAGCTGCAATAATAATGCTATTTTTTATATTTAAGATATTTTTCTTTTCAGTAAATAATTCAATTTTTCCTGTTTTGTTAGGAATAATTTGCAATGTATCACCATAATTAAGAAATTGAAATAAGGTTTGTATATTATGATATCCATCTTTACGTTTATCTGTTATATATAAAAATAGATTGATTTTAGCAGGAGAAGGCCATGTATAAATCATTTTGATTTTTATTAATTAATGTAAAATATTTTTTATATTAGTTTTTCTTAAAATGATATAATCATTATAGTATATATATTTTGATTTTTACATTTTTTTAAAGTTTTTATAAAAAATATTTTTTTATGTTTTTAATTGTATCAATAATACATATATTTAATATTAATTAAAAATTATTTTTAGAAAATACGGATTAATAGAAGGACTTCATGAATAATTCTATTTTAAACAAATTAAAGTCTTTACGAAATCGTTATCAAGAAATTGAAGTCATGCTTACTCAAAAAAACATTATTTCGAATCGAGAACATTTAAAAAATTTATCTAAAGAGTATTTAAAAATTTCTGAAATTATAAAATATTTTATTCAATGGGAACAATTAGAAATTGATATTAAAAATATTCATATTTTATTAAATGATACAGAGATGCAGAATATAGCTGAAGAAGAATTATATGTTTTAAATAAAAAAAAGAAAATTTTAGAAGAACAAATTAATAAATTGTTATTACCTGAAGATCCCAATGATAAACATAGTTGTTTTATTGAAATTCGATCAGCAACAGGTGGAGATGAATCTTCTTTATTTGCAAGTGAATTATTTAGAATGTATTCTCGATATGCTGAAAATTTTTCATGGGAAGTAGAAGTAATGAATACTAGTGAAAGTGAAAAAGGGGGCTTTAAGGAAATAATTGCAAAAATTACAGGAAAAGGTGCTTGTGGTCGTTTAAAATTTGAATCAGGTGGTCATCGTGTGCAAAGAGTACCGGAAACAGAATCACAAGGAAGAATTCATACGTCTACTTGTACTGTTGCTATTATGCCTGTAACTCCCAAAACGGAAAAAGAAGAAATTCATTTTTCTGATTTAAAAATTGATACTTTTCGTTCTTCTGGTGCTGGAGGACAACATGTCAATACTACTGATTCAGCTATTAGAATTACTCATATTCCTACTGGTAATGTAGTTGAATGTCAAGATGAACGTTCACAACATAAAAATAAAGCGAAAGCTTTATCTATTTTATCAGCGCGTATTTATGCAGCTAAATTAGAAAAAGATCATCAGAAAAACTCTTTTATAAGAAGAACTTTATTAGGTACTGGTGCACGATCAGATAGAAATAGAACATATAATTTTCCGCAAAATAGAATCACAGATCATAGAATTAATCTTACTATTTATAAATTAGATGAGGTATTGCAAGGAAAATTAGATTTTTTGATTGATCCAATAATTCAAGAGTATCAAGCAGACATGCTTTCTTCTTTATCTGAATCAGAACTATGAAAATTCAAAAATGGATAGCAAGATCTATTAGAAAATTATCTTGGGTTGATAATCCCAAATATGAGGCTGAATTTTTATTGAGTTATGTTTCAAAATGTACACGTAGCTTTATAATGAGTTATGATGATATTGAGTTGACATGTGAACAATACAAATACTTAAATCATTTGATTGATCGTAGATCTTTAGGAGAACCAATAGCTTATATAATAGAAGAAAAAGAATTTTGGTCTTTGTCTTTATGTGTTTCATATGATACTCTTATTCCAAGACCTGATACAGAAATATTAGTAGAACAAGTGTTGTCTAAAGTCAATAGAAATTCTGCTTTAATTCTTGATTTAGGCACTGGCTGTGGAGCTATTTCTCTAGCTTTAGCAAGCATCTGTGCTAATTGGGATATTATCGGTGTTGATAAATCCGAAAAAGCTCTTTCGATAGCTCAAATTAATAAACTTAAATTAAATTTTAAAAATGTTTCTTTTTTTTTTAGCGATTGGTTTTCGAATATAAATCAAAAGTTTAATATCATTGTAAGTAATCCTCCATATATTAGTGAAAATGAAATTAAATTTTTTAAAAAAGATATTTTTTTTGAACCATTTGATGCACTTATATCTGGTGATAATGGATTATTAGATATTGAAAATATTATAAAACAATCTCAAAATTACTTGTTTAGTGGAGGATGGTTGTTAATAGAACATGGATGGCAACAAAAATTACAAGTACAATATTTATTTAAAAAATATAATTTTTTTGAAATTCAAACTTATCTAGATTATGGAGGTAACGATCGCGTGACAATTGGGAAAAAATATAATAAATAAAAAATGTATAATATTTTAAAAAATTTATGCAAATAGAAATGTTCTATTAACAAAAATTAAAAAAAATGTTATATTTTAATATAAAAAACATTCATTATATAAAAATTTATTTTATTGAAACTTTTATCATTTATTTAAATAAATATTACTATTACTAATAATATGAAATCTCTTTCTAATATTGATTTTTCTAAATTATCACTTTTTGAATCTATTATTGTAGCTTCTCAAGCTATTCGAGCAGATTTTCCTCTAAATTGTGTTTTATCAGAATTAAAGAATAGAATAAAAGAAGCTCAATCTTATATTGCATCTGAAAATAAACCAAATCGACAATTAGAAAAATTGTTGGAATTGTTTTATATCCATTGGAATTTTGGTGGTGCAAGTGGTGTTTACAACCTTTCAGATGTTCTATGGATTGATAATGTGTTAAAAACCCGACAGGGTACTGCTGTATCTTTAGGTATTCTTTTTTTGCATATTGCTCAGGAATTGAAATTACCATTAAATCCTGTTGTTTTCCCTACACAACTTATTTTAAGAACTGATTGGATCAATGAAAAAAATTGGCTGATTAATCCCTTTAATGGGGAAATATTAGATCAACATACATTAGAAGTTTGGTTAAAAGGCAATATTAGTCCAACTGCAGAATTATATGAAAATGATCTTTATAAATCTGAATCCATTACTGTCATACGAAAAATGTTAGACACATTGAAATCTGCATTAATGGAAGAAAAAAAAATGGAATTAGCATTAAACGTTACTAATTTATTATTGAAAATTGATCCAAACAATCCATATGAAATTCGTGATAGAGGACTAATATATGCACAATTAGAATGTAACCATGTTGCTCTAACAGATTTAATTTACTTCGTAGAACACTGTCCTGAAGATCCAATTAGTGAAATTATAAAGATACAAATTCATTCTATGGAACAAAAAAAAATGATATTACATTAAAAAATTTTTATTGTGTTACTGGCAGATTACGTTTGTGTAACGTATTTAAATATAATTTTTCAATAATTTTTTGACTTTTAAGATCTATTTTTTTTCCTTCTAAATAAGAATCAATTACACTGTATGTAATTCCTAAAATAGATTCGTCATCTTGTTGTGGATGCTCTTCTTCTAAATCTGCCATTGGCTTTTTTAAATACAGGTGTTTTGGACAATTTAATTTTTTTAATAAAAATTGAATTTGTCTTTTGTTTAATTTGAAAATAGGATTTATATCTGTTCCATTATCTCCATATTTTGTAAAAAACCCAGTGATGTTTTCTGCTGCATGTCCTGTTCCTACTACAAGACCTTTATTCATACCCGCAACACTATATTGTACTTTCATTCTTTCTCTGGCTTTTTCGTTTCCTTTTATATAATCTGAAATAATAATTCCTGATTGTTTTAAAGATTTTTCACTACTTAAAACTGCTTTTTTAATGTTAATATTAAAAACTTGATCTGGACGTATAAAATTGATTGCATCTTGACAATCTTTTTCATCAGATTGAATACCATATGGCAAGCGTAATGCGATAAATTGATAAGCAGTATCTTTTGTTTCATTTCTTAAGTCTTCAATAGTTATTTGACATAATTTTGCGGTTAATGTAGAGTCTTGTCCTCCACTGATACCCACTATTAATGATTTTAAATCAAGATGTTCATGCAAATATTTTTTTAAAAAGTCGATGCAATTTTTAATCTCTATTTCCGGAATAATTACTGGTTTTACTCCTAGAGATTTAATAATTTTGTTTTGAAGTGTCATAGTTCTTCCTAATTTTTTAAAAAATATAAACGTTTACATTAAATACTGAATATATTTTTTAATTTGTTTACAATAAAAAAATGGATAAGAAATTGAATAATTTAATTTTGGTATTAAATTGTGGTAGTTCTTCTATAAAATTTGCGATATTAAATCCTAATAATAAAAAAAAATATTTATCTGGTTTAGTAGAGTGTCTTTATTTATCAGAAACATACATTACATGGCAGTGTCTCGGTTTAAAATATAAAAAGAAAATTGGTATAAAAATAAATCATCAAGATGCTTTAAATTTTATTATAGATCAAGTGCTGTCTCAAGAAAAAGATATTTTAAAAAATTTAATAGGTGTAGGACATAGAGTAGTACACGGAGGAACTAAAATAAAAAAATCGATTTTAATTAATGATAATGTGATTAAATGTATTCAAGATGCAGTGTCTTTTGCTCCGTTACATAATCCGGTTAATTTAATTGGCATTAAAACAATTATAAAAAAATATCCTGTTTTATCAAAAAAAAATGTAGCGGTTTTTGATACATCTTTTTATCAAAATATGCCTGAAACATCTTTTCTTTATGCTATACCGTATAATTTTTATAAAGAACATGGTATTAGACGTTATGGGGCTCATGGTACTAGTCATAATTATGTTGCACATAAAATGTCTTTTGTATTAAATAAAAAATTTAAACTTTTAAATATTATAATATGTCATTTAGGTAATGGAGCTTCTGTTTCTGCTGTTTGCAATGGAATATGTGTAGATACTTCAATGGGATTAACACCTTTAGAAGGTTTAGTGATGGGTACTCGAAGTGGAGATATAGATCCTTCAATTATTTTTTTTATGAATAAAACTCTTAATTTAAGTATTGATGAAATTGAAACAATATTAACTAAAAAGTCTGGATTATTAGGTTTAAGTGGAATTAGTAGTGATTTTCGTTATTTTGAAAAAAATTACAATATGAAACAAGATGCAAGAAGATCTGTAGATATTTTTTGTCATCGTTTATCTAAGTATATTGCTTCTTATACGTGTTTAATGGAAAATCGTTTGGATGCGTTAATTTTTACTGGGGGGATTGGTGAAAATGTGCCTTTGATTAGAAAATTAACTCTTTCGAAATTATCTCTACTAGGTTTTAAAATTGATTCTAAACTAAATTTATTTACTATCGGAGGTAAATCAGGATTAATTACTGAGTCTTCTTCCAGTCCTGCATTCGTAATTACGACAGATGAGGAATTAGCAATAGCTCAAGAAACTAGAAACATAATAATTAATATAAAATAGTTATTTTTTAGTATATTATACTGATGCATCAGAATGGGATAATTATGTCATGTGTCATTAGGTTAATACCCTTAGATGAAGATGTTGGTTTAACTTCAATTAGTTTAAGCATGATTCATTTTTTTAATAAAAATAAATTTGAGAAGAAACCTGTTCAATCTATATTATATTTTTTTTGTATAAAAAAATCATTAGATGATACATTATTCATTATCAATAAAAACTTTTTAAAAACTGTTTCTACAGTAGATAATATAGATTTTTCTCAAATCCTTTTTAATTCTCCTGAATATTTTTTTTTATTAAATAAAATTTCTGATCAATGCCGTAGTAGTATGCATCTATATGAAGTTATTTTAATTGAAGGCATGAGTAATATTTATAGCAAATTTAGAAGATACGTCCCTAGAGTATATTACAAAAAAAGAAAATCAAATAAATTTATTTTTGAAACAGAAAAATTATAGGAATATTTTAGGTGTAATTTTCAATAAAATAAATTCTCCTTTTATAGAAAAAAATATGATTTTATAAAAAAACTAATGTATTTAAAGAAAATAAAACATAGAAAAGAAATGATTAATATAAAAAAAGTATTTAAAAATAATTTTTTTCAATTATAGCAGGTGTACCTTGGAATAAAAAAATTATAGAAACATATGTAATAGATATTTATAATTTTTTAAATATACAATATATTAATTTAATTTTAAAAAATACTCGTGTTACAAAAGAAATAATTATATTTGATGAAGGTTGTCTAAGTATATCAAGTAAAAATTATTCAAGTACTTTAATAATAGTTTCTTTTAGTCGTTTAGATGTTTTGATAGATTTTGTTAATGCTAATTTTAGTAGCAATGAAATTAGTTGTATTATATTGACAGGAGTATTAAAATTAAAAAGATATATTATATCTTTGTATAAGATATTAATTGAAAGATCTATTCCTATATTTTTTACAAAAAAAAATACAATAAGTATTTTATCTCAATTACAAACTTTTAATTTCAACATTAATATAAAAGATACAATGTACATTAAAAAATTACAAAAATATATTTCTAGTTTTTTTTCTTATTCTACTCTAAAAATTTCTAAAAATAATCACAATGATTATATAACATATTCTCCACAAGAATTTTGTTATAATTTAAACTCATTATCAAAAAAAAGAAATAAACGTATTATATTACCTGAATCATATGAAGTTCGAATATTAAAAGCAGCTTCAATATGTCATGAATCTAATATTGCTCAATGTATATTATTAGGAGATCCCAAAAAAATACATGCTATAGCAAAGTATGAAGGTATCAATCTAAATAAAAATATTGAAATAATCAATCCTGATTTAATAAGAGAAAAGTATATTTTACGTCTTTTAGAAATTCGAAAAGAAAAAGGTTTAAATGAATGTTCTGCTAAAAAACAATTAGAAGATAATACTATTTTAGGCACATTAATACTAGAATCTAATCAGGTAGATGGATTAGTTTCTGGATCAGTAAATACTACTTCTAATACGATACGTCCAGCACTACAAATTATTAAAACTCATCCTGATAATTTATTAGTTTCATCTATTTTTTTTATGCTATTACCACATAAAGTTTTAATTTATGGTGACTGTGCTGTTAATATTAATCCAACTGCAGAAGAATTAGCAGAAATTGCAATTCAATCTGCAGATTCATCAAGACTTTTTGGAATAGAGCCGCGTATTGCTATGTTATCTTATTCAACAGGTTGCTCTGGATTTGGATATCAAGTGGAAAAAGTTAAAAAAGCTACTTTTCTTGTCAAAAATAAAAGACCTGATTTAATTATTGACGGTCCTATACAATATGATGCAGCAGTTTCTAAAACAGTTGCTAAATTAAAAGCACCTCGTTCTCCAATTTCTGGTTCTGCAAACGTATTTATTTTTCCAGATTTAAATTCTGGAAATATTACTTATAAAGCAGTGCAGCGATCTACAAAAATAGTTTCTATTGGTCCAATGTTGCAAGGATTAAGAAAACCGGTAAATGATTTGTCACGAGGTGCTTCAGTAGAAGATATTATTTATACTATTGCATTAACATCAATTCAATCTCAATAAAATTGATATTTTATAAAATAAAAAAATATATTGTTTAAATTTGAATTATAATATTTCCATTTGGTTTGCAACAACATGGAAATATTTCTTGTTTTTGAAATAAAGCAGCCATAGGCTGTTTTATGAAATAAAATATTTTTCCTTTAATTAATTTAATTCTGCACATACCACAATATCCAGATCGGCACTGATATTCTATATTAATATTATTTAATTCTAAAATAAATAATAAGGAAATATTTCTTTTATAAATAATTTTTTTTTTGATGTTTATTACTTCAATAATAGAGTATCTCATTTTACAATTCAAATTTTTTAAATGCATTATCAGAAACTTCTGAATCAATTTGACCAACTAAATAAGAACTAATTTCTGTTTCTTGGGGAGCAGTTTGTATGTTTTCAGAAGTTAACCAATCATTAATCCAAGGTATGGGATTAGATCGTTTTTCAAAAGGCATTTTAAAACCTATTGCATGCATACGAATATTTGTAATATATTCTATATACTGACACAGTATATCTTTATTTAATCCCAGCATTGAACCGTCTTGAAATAAGTATTCAGCCCATTTTTTTTCTTGTTGTGAAGCTGAAAGAAATATATTAATAGCTTCTTCTTTACATTCTAAAACTGCCTCTTCCATTTTTTCGTTATTTATTATATTACTTACAAGATTTAAAATATGTTGAGTTCCTGTCAAGTGTAGTGCTTCATCACGTGCTATTAATCTTATAATTTTTGCATTTCCTTCCATTAACTCTCTTTCTGCAAATGCAAATGAACATGCAAAACTAACATAAAATCTAATTGCTTCCAAAACGTTTACACTTATTAAGCATAGGTATAATCTTTTTTTTAGTAATTTTAAATTAATGTTAATTTTTTTTCCATTAATTAAATGATTACCCTCTCCTAATAGATGCCAGTAACTAGTTATTTTTATCAGTTCATCATAATAAATTGTAATATTTTGAGCTCGATCATTAATATGTTTATTTGAAATAATATCATCAAATACTAAAGATGGAGAGTTAACAATATTTCTAATTATATGAGTATAAGAGCGCGAATGAATAGTTTCTGAAAAAGACCATGTTTCAATCCATGTTTCTAATTCGGGAATAGAGACAATTGGTAAAAAAGCTATATTAGGACTTCTTCCTTGAATAGAATCTAGTAATGTTTGATATTTTAAATTGCTAATAAAAATATGTTTTTCATTATCTGGTAAATTTTGAAAGTCTATTCTATCTCTAGAAAGATCTATTTCTTCAGGTCTCCAAAAAAAAGATAATTGTTTTTCGATTAATTGTTCAAATATAATATATTTTTGTTGATCGTATCTGGCAATATTTACAGATTGTCCAAAAAACATAGGTTCTTTAAGTTGATTATTTTTTTTTTTTGAAAAAATGGTGTAAGACATAATAATTATACCTAATAAAGTTATATTGTAGTATATATTTGTGATTATTATATAATACACGAGCCACTTTCACAAACATCTTCAGTTGTAGATTCAGATGTAATGTTTTGATTGTCTTCAGAACCATCTAAAGTGTTTTGATAATATAGTGTTTTTAAGCCAAGTTTATAAGATAGTAAAAGGTCATAAAGAAGTTGCTTCATGGGAATTTTATTATTTAAAAATTTTTTTGGATCATAGTGAGTATTAACTGAAATAGACTGATCAATAAATTTCTGCATAATACCAGCTAGTTCCAGATATCCTGTATTATTTGGTATATCCCAGAGTAATTCATACTGTGATTTTAATTTTTTATATTCAGGAACAACTTGACGTAATATTCCATCTTTTGATACTTTAATGCTGACAAAACCTCTTGGTGGCTCGATTCCATTAGTTGCATTAGATATTTGAGAAGATGTTTCTGAAGGCATCAAAGCAGATAAAGTTGAATTTCTTAAACCATATTTTTTAATTTTAAAACGCAATAAATCCCAGTTTAAATGAAGTGGTTCATTGCATATATTATCAATATATTTTTTATATGTATCTATAGGTAATTTTCCTAAATAATAATTAGTGTGATGAAATAAAGAGCATGCTCCTTTTTCTTTTGCTAATTCACAAGATGCTTCTAATAAATAATACTGCATAGCTTCAAAAGTTCTATGCGTTAGATTTTTTGCACTTCCATCTGAGTAGCGTACTTTATTTTTAGCTAAATAATATGCGAAATTAATTACACCAATTCCTAGAGAACGTCTAGAAATAGCTGATTTCTTAGCAGCTAATATTGGATAATTTTGATATTCTAATATTTCATCTAATGCACGTACGGATAATATAGCTAGTTCTTTAAATTCATCAACATTTTGAATAGTTCCTAAATTAAAAGCTGACAACGTACAAAGTGCTATTTCTCCATCTTCATCATAAATATCATTTAATGCTTTAGTTGGTAGTGTAATTTCTAAACATAAATTAGATTGTCTTATTGGAGATATTCGAGGGTTAAATGAACTATGTGAATTACAATGATCTACGTTTTGTATATAAATGCGTCCAGTAGAAGTTCTTTCTTGCATTATTAATGAAAAAAGATCAAGTGCTTTAATTTTTTTTTGTCTTATTTTTTTATTGTTCTCATATTGAAGATATAATTCTTTAAATGTTTTTTGATCAGAAAAAAATACTTCATATAAATTAGGTACATCAGAAGGACTGAATAATGTTATTTGATCTCCTAATAACATTCTTTCATACATTAATTTATTAATTTGAATTGCATAATCGATATGACGTACTCTGTTTTCTTCAACGCCTCTATTATTTTTTAAAACCAATAAACTTTCTACTTCTAAATGCCATATTGGATAAAAAATAGTTGCAGCTCCACCTCTGACACCTCCTTGAGAACAGGATTTTACAGCACTTTGAAAATGTTTATAAAAAGGTATACAACCGGTATGAAATGCTTCTCCATTTCTAATTGGACTTCCTAATGCACGGATTTGTCCAGCATTGATACCAATTCCCGCGCGTTGTGAAACGTATTTAACAATAGAACTGCTTGTAGCATTGATAGAGTTTAAGTTGTCAGCACATTCAATTAACACACAGGAACTAAATTGACGTGTAGGAGTTCTTACTCCAGACATAATTGGTGTTGGTAATGATATTTTAAAAGTAGAAATAGCGTTATAAAAACGATGAATGTAGTCCATTCGAATATTTTTTGGATATTTAGAAAATAAACATGCAGATATTAAAATATATAAAAATTGTGCACTTTCATATATTTTTCCACTAATACGATTTTGTATTAAATATTTTCCTTCTAATTGCTTTACAGCTGCATATGAAAAATTCATATCTCGCCAATGATTTATGAAAGAGTTCATCTGAAGAAATTCTTTATATGAATAATTTTTTAATAAATTTTTGTCATACTTTCCTAAAGCAACCATTTTTTTTACATGATCATATAATTGAGGTGGTTCAAATTGACCATAAGCTTTTTTTCGAAGATGAAAAATAGCCAATCTTGCAGCCATATATTGATAGTCTGGTGTGTCCTGTGAAATAAGGTCTGCAGCAGCTTTAATGATAGTTTCATGGATATTAATAGTGGTAATATTATTATAAAACTGGATTCGAGAACATAATTCAACTTGTGATACGGATATGTTGTTTAATCCTTCTGCTGCCCAATTTAATACTTTATGAATTTTATCTAAATTTATTTTTTCTTTTCTTCCGTCACGTTTAGTGACAAACAGACTGTTTTTCATAATTAATTTGACTTATTTTAAAAAAAGTACAAGAAAATATTTATTTTATTTTATCAGAAATATATATTATCTATTTTATAGATAAATGTGTATTTTTAAAGAGGTTCTATAATTCTTTGTAAAGCAACGACTTTTTCGTTTTTTGATGTTCTAATTAATATTACACCTTGTGTGTTTCTTCCCAACACTCCTACTTCAGAAACTCTGATTCTAACTAACGTTCCAGCATTAGTAATCATCATAATTTGATCTTTTTCTATCACTTGTATTGCTCCAATAATTTTCCCATTTTTTTTCGTGATTTTAATAGAGATCACTCCTTGGGTAGCACGTGATTTTATAGGAAAATCAGTAATTTTTGTACGTTTTCCATATCCATTTTTTGTTGCTATTAAAATGCTACCTTTGTTTTTAGGTACAATTAAAGAAACAACTTTATCATTTTTTTTAATTTTAATGCCTTTCACTCCAGATGCAGTTCTACCCATAGTTCGGACGCTTTTTTCTAAAAACTGAACTACTTTGCCATTTTGCGTAAATAACATAATATTATTATTTCCATCAGTCAACGAAACTCCAATAAGTTCATCGTTTGCATGCAAATTGATAGCGATAATTCCTGCAAATCTGGGTTTTTTGAATTGTGTTAAAGAACTTTTTTTTACTATTCCATGTGCAGTAGTCATAAAAATATTGAGGTTGTCTTTATATTCATGCACTGGTAATATAGCTGTAATTCTTTCCTTTGGACTTAAAGGTAATAAATTGACTATAGGTCTTCCTCTCGCATGTCTACTAGATTCTGGTAATTGATAAACTTTCATCCAATATAGAAGTCCTCGACTAGAAAAGCATAATATAGTATCATGCGTGTTTGCTATAACTAAACTTTCTATAAAATCTTCTTCTTTTATTTTTGCGGCTGATTTTCCTTTTCCACCTCGTCTTTGAGCATTATAATCAGAAAGAGGTTGATATTTTACATATCCTGAATGAGATAGTGTGACTACTACATCTTCTTGATTAATTAAATCTTCGATATTAATATCAGTATGATTTTCAATAATTTCTGTTCTTCTTTTGTCACTAAAATTATCTTGTATAGATAATAATTCTGATTTGATCACATTAAGCATACAGTTTGGATTTTCAAGTATTTCTTTTAGTTCTTTAGTTTTTTTTATTAATTCATTATATTCTATAATAATTTTTTTTTGTTCTAAATTTGTTAATTTATGCAGTCGTAAATCTAATATAGCTTGTGCTTGTTGTTCAGTAAAACTGTATTTATTTTTTTTGCATAAATGATTTTTTTCTTGTAAATTATAAATTTCTTCTATATTTTCAGAGATCCATTTTTTTTTAATTATTAATTTTTTTGCTTCCAGTGCATTTCCTGAATTTTTTATTATTTCAATAATTATGTTTATATTTATTAAAGCAGTATTCAGTCCTTCAAGAATATGAATACGATTCTTGGTTTTTTTTAATTCAAACAGACTCCGTCTTGTAATTATTTCTTGTCTATGAGATAAAAAATTTTTTAATATTTCTTTTAAAGATAAGGTTTTTGGTTGTCCTTGACATAAAGCAACCATGTTAATACCAAAAGATATTTCTAACTGAGTGAGAGAATACAGTTGATTTAAAATTATTTCAGATATGGCTTCTCTTTTAATTTCTATAACAATTCTCATTCCATCTTTATCGGATTCATCGCGCAAAGCAGTAATTCCATCAATTCTTTTATCTTTTACTAGTTCTGCTATTTTTTCAATTAAACGTGATTTATTCACTTGATAAGGTATTTCATCAAACACAATAGATTCTTTTTTATTTTTTTTATTTTTTTCGATTTTATTACGTGCTCGAATATAAATTTTACCTTTTCCTGTACGATAAGCTTCTTCGATGCCTAGTTTTCCATTAATTATTCCGGCAGTCGGAAAATCTGGTCCTGGGATATATTTGATTAGTTCCCCTAAGGTAATGTCATTATTATCAATATAAGCTAGGCATCCATTAATTACTTCATGTAAATTATGAGGTGGAATATTAGTAGCCATACCTACAGCTATACCTGATGAACCATTGATTAAAAGATTAGGTATTTTTGCTGGAAGTATTTCTGGAATATATTCGGTTCCATCATAGTTTGGTAAAAATTCCACAGTTTTTTTTTCTAAGTCATTTAACAGTTCATGAGCTATTTTAGACATTCGAATTTCTGTGTATCGCATTGCTGCAGCAGAATCTCCATCTACGGAACCAAAATTTCCTTGACCATCTATCAACATATAACGTAATGAAAAATTTTGAGCCATGCGTACTATGGCATCATATACAGCAGAATCTCCATGAGGATGATATTTTCCTATAACGTCACCTACTACACGAGCGGATTTTTTATATGATTTATTCCAATCATTATTTAGTACATACATTGCAAAAAGTATTCTTCGATGAACAGGTTTTAAACCATCTCGAACATCTGGTAAAGCTCGGCCAACTATTACAGACATAGAATAGTCTAAGTAAGAGCTCTTCAACTCTTCTTCAATATTGACCTGTATAATTTCTCGTGCAGGGTCTTTCATAGAACTTTTATCTCTTTAATTAAAGCAATCAAATTAAGTATAAAAGTATAACATAATTAAACTATTAGATGCATATAAAGAAAACTATTCTTGATTATAAATAGTTTTATAAAATAATTACATTGCAATAAAAAATATTTTTTATATTGTTTATTTGAAATGAAAGTATTATTATAAATTATAATTATATAAAATATAATTATAAATTAAAGAAGTCATCATTAAAATATAATGGTTTGTTAACTTGATTTTAAAATGAGATCTTACTTATGAAAGATGAAGAAAAAAATTTAATAGAAAATTTATTTCATCGTTTAAAAAAAGCTGAATTGAACACTTCTGAAAGAGATAGTTCGGCAGATGAGTTAATTCAAAATTTAGTAAAAAAACAACCTGCTTCTTCTTATTATATGACTCAAACAATATTGATCCAAGAAACAGCGATAAAAAAAATGAGCATGAAAATTGAAGAATTGAAAATGCGAATAAAATCATTAAATAATAATAAAGAAGAATCAAACAAAAAAACAAGTTTTTTATCCAGTTTTTTTAAAAAAAACCCGACTCCTCAAAAAGCATCTAATGATGATATCTGGAAAAAAAAAGAAGATATTCTACCGCCTAATTATTCTAATACAACTGTTTTGCCCACAACTCAATCATTACCCACAGTAAACAGTAGAAGCAGTAGTTTTCTTGGCAGTGCATTGCAAACTGCAACAGGTGTTGCAGGTGGTATGATTTTAGGCAATATGTTGATGAATGTTTTTAGTCATTCCAAACCAGAAGAAGATATATTTGATACTGTTAATAAATCATCTTTAGATCAGTATCAAGAAGAAAATTTTTTAAATAATGATCATCATGATCATCATGATCATCATGATTTGATAAACTATGAATATGATAACGAATCAGATATTTATGAAAATGAATTAAGTTCTTCAAATACTTTCGTAAATAATGATGTTTATAATACAGATGATATTGATGATGATAATTTTATTTAACTAATATATGTCTAAATCATAATATATAATGTGTGATAATATATTTAGTTTATAAGAACAGACTAAAAAATTTAAAAAAATAAAGCCAGCATAAAAAATTTTTTTTGCTGACTTTAAATTTTTTTAAGAATATTTACTTAAATATTCAGAAACTCCTTCTTCAGATGCTTTCATGCCCCTTTCCCCTTTTTTCCAATTTGCAGGACACACTTCTCCAAATTTATCATGAAAATCTACAGCATCTACCATTCGTATTATTTCTTTTATATTTCGCCCAAATGGCAGATCGTTTACTACTTGATGACGTATAATCCAATTAGAATCAATTAGAAATGAAGCTCTTAGTGCTATACCAAGATTTGGATGTTCAATTCCATAAGATTTTTGAATAGTATGTTTTATATCAGATACCATAGGAAAATTGATTTTTCCAATTCCACCATTTTTAGGTAGCGTTTTTTGCCATGCCTGATGAACAAAAACACTATCAATGGATACCCCTACAATTTTTACATTTCTTTTTTCAAAATCCGTATAGAGTTTATTAAATTCGATAATTTCAGATGGACATACAAAAGTAAAATCCATAGGCCAGAAAAATAGTACAATAGGTTGACCATTAGAATATTTTTTTAGATCAAATTGTTCAACAATTTGATTATTTTTTAAAATTGCTGGAGCTATAAAGTTAGGTGCATTTTGTGTTACTAAAACCATTTTTTTCCCTTATAATTTTATACTGGTAAAAGAAAAATATTATTAAAATTTCACTAAAAATGGAAAATAAAAATGAATAAGATTTTATCTTGGAAAGATGTGTTATCTCAAGAAAAAAAAAAATATTTTATTAATATAATGAAATTTCTTAAACAAGAACGTTTGAAAAAAATAATTTATCCAGATCAAAAGGATGTGTTTAATGCTTTTTTTCTAACCAATTTTAATGATATAAAAGTTGTTATCCTTGGACAAGATCCATATTATTCAAAAAATCAAGCGCATGGTTTGTCATTTTCTGTACCTAAATATTTTACTATACCACCTTCTTTAAAGAATATATATAAAGAGTTAAATAGTGATTTTAAAAAAAAACATATTTTTAATCATGGATGTCTTAAAAATTGGGCCAATCAAGGTGTTTTTTTATTGAATACTATTTTAACAGTTGAATCAGGAAAACCAAAGTCGCATAGTGATATAGGATGGAATATTTTCACTGATAAAGTTATTTCTGTAATTAATTTATATAGAGATTCTGTTATTTTTTTACTATGGGGAAATAATGCGCAAACAAAATGTAGTTTAATTAATAATAATAATCATTATATATTAAAAACATCACATCCTTCTCCATTATCAGCATATAGAGGGTTTTTTGGATGCAAACATTTTTCTTTAACAAATAATATACTTCTTGAAAATAAAAAAAAACCAATTAATTGGTTTTTGATTTAAAAATAGAAAAATTTTTTCTATTTTTAAATGCTATAATATTATTGTTTAAGTAAATGTTTTACAAATAGAAAATATTAACTTTTAGAAATTGTAACAATTGCTTTTCTTAAAAGTGTTTTATTAAAAGTGAATCCTTTTTTATTAGTAAAAATAATATGATTAGGTGGTATTTTTTCGGATGATTCTGTTGATAGCAATGTATGAATTTCAGGGTTAAAAAGTTCATTTTTTTGACCCTCAATAGTAACTCCTAATTTACATAATATATTTAATAAAGATTGTAATGTTAGTTCTATGCCTTTTATTAGAGGTTTATCTTTAATATTTAATGTGTTAGATAGTATTAATATATCTTCTAAAGAATCTATAATTGGAATTATTTTTTTTAAAAATCTTTCAATTTCTGTTTTTTTGATATTTTTTATTTTTTTTTCAGTATTTTTTTTTATATTTTCTATATTTGCTAGTTTGCGGAGTTCAATATCATTTATTTTTTTTTGGTTTTGAAGTAATTCTAATTTTAAATCATCTATTTTTTTATTTTCGAGAGCAGTTGCATTAGTATGATTTTTTTGTATTGTTTCTTGATTATCCATAAATTTTTATCACTTATAAATTTAATAATTAAGATATTAAAAAAAAAGATGGTATATATTATAAAGCCTATAATTAATCTTTCAAGACTGTTTAGTATTATAATATAATAAATATTATTTTTATTAGGAATGTTTATGTGATGAAGCAACACTTCACTTGTATAGGTATTATCGGACGTCCGCGTTATGCGAGTGCATTAATAACACATAAGAAGCTTTATAAGTGGTTAATAAAAAACGGTTATAAAGTTTTTATTGAATATACTGTTGCTCAAGAATTGAAATTAAATAATCCTAATACTGCTACATTAATTGAAATTGGACAATATTGTGATTTAGCAGTAGTGATTGGGGGAGATGGTAATTTATTATGTGCTGCGCGTGTTTTATCATTTTACAATATTAAAATTATTGGAATCAATCGAGGTAATCTAGGTTTCCTTGCTGATTTAAATCCTGATACTGGTTTAAAACAATTATCAGAAGTGTTATCTGGGAATTATCTGTTAGAAAATCGTTTTTTGCTTGATGCGCAAGTTTGTGAAAAAAAAATAATTTCAAGATCTAGTATAGCTATTAATGAGGTAGTGTTACATGCAAAACATTTAGCTCATATGATAGAGTTTGAAGTTTATATTGATAATAAATTTTCTTTTGCTCAACGTTCCGATGGATTAATCGTTTCAACACCTACAGGTTCCACGGGTTATTCATTATCAGCTGGCGGACCAATTATAGCAGCTTCTTTAGATGCAATTGTATTAGTACCAATGTTTCCACATACTTTGTCTGCTCGTCCTTTAGTCATTCATAGTGATAGTACAATTTGTTTAAAATTTTCTAATATTGAAACTAATTTAAATATAAGCTGTGACAGTCAAATTGTTTTAACAATTGAAAAAGGTGAATGTGTGTTTATTCGTCGAAGTTGTTATTATTTGAATCTTATTCATCCTAAAAGTTATAATTATTTTCAAACTCTAACTTCTAAGTTAAATTGGTCTAAAAAATTTTTTTAGATTATTAAAAATAAAGTGGTATATAAAAAAATAAGTTTTTTTTATATAATTAATGTTTTTTGCTGATATAAAATATTGTATTATGCGAATAAAAGTATTAATTATTTTTTATGTAAACTATAATAGGATATTACAATGAATAATTATATGAAAATACTATTCATAGTTATCTTATTTTCTAGTTGTTCAATTTTAGATAAAGAAAAATATAATATTAGTTCTTTAGAAAAAATGCACTATTTAAATCAAGATATTTTAAATAAAAGTTATATTGGGATGACAAGAGAGCAAATAATTTATATATTGGGTGTGCCGATTATTTCTGATTCTTTTGATAATGGTTATCACTATTATTTAAAGGATCAAGAAAATGAAGAACTTCTTCAAAAAGATATGTTAAATCTGTATTTTAAAGATAATAAAGTCTATAAATTTAATATTACATAGTTTTGAGAAATTTTTAAAATATTAGATGCATCTTTTTTGGAGCTGGCGGGATTTGAACCCGCGTCCAAAATTTCTACGAATAAAGTACTACATGCTTAGTTTTTTCTTTATGACATTCATTACCTAATTTGGAAAAAACACATTTTAGGTATATAGCTTGAAAAATTACTTCGTGTTATCGTCAAGCTTGATACTCACGTTTTTCTCTTATTTTTGACCTTTCTGTTTTCTCGTCTTTAAGAGAAAAAGGCTGAGAAGAAAGGGCTTTATACAGTTTTTTAAGCTGCTAAAGCGTAGTTTTGTTTGTTATTTGCAATTATTTTTTTACGGCTTTTATCGAGGCAAACCGTTCCTCGGCATGCACTTTATTTTGTTGATAATTTTGTCAAATCCAAGAACAGCCCCTTTTATTCTAACAACGTAGTATTGCAAAAAAAAATAATTTTGTCTATCAATTATTTTCTTGTATTTTAAAAAAACTTTTATATAGATTATTTAGATATGTATTTTATGTAAATTTTAACAATGGAAATGAATATGAGTATTTTAAAAAAAATAAAACAACAAATTAAAGATAACATTATTTTAATTTATATGAAAGGAACTCCAGAATCTCCTAGTTGTGGTTTTTCTTCGCAAGCTGTGAAAGCTTTATCGGTTTGCGGAGAAAAATTCGCCTATGTAGATGTTTTAGAAAATATGGATATTAGAAATGAATTGCCAAAATATGCTAATTGGCCAACATTCCCTCAATTATGGATAGATGGCGAATTAATTGGCGGTTGTAGTATTATACTTGAAATGTTGGAAAATGGTTCATTGAAAGAACTAATATTAAAAACAGTAAAAAAATATAATACATAATTTATGTATATAAGAAATTAGATATGACATTAAATAAAGAATCTAAATTTTTTATCTTTATTGTTAATGTCATATCTTTTTCTTTTTCAGAAAAATTTTAAAGATGTAATATAGGTTATTTTTTATTATTAGTTATACTATTTAAATTGTTTTTTATTATATTTAGAGGCCATCCACCTAAACGTTTCCAACGATTTACTAGTTCACAAAAAAGATTGGCAGTTTGTAAAGTATCATAAAGTGCAGAATGAGCTTGATGGTTGTCAAATGACAAGCCGATAGCTTTACATGCTTTAGACAAAACGGTTTGACCAACTACTAATCCACTTAACGCTGCAGTATCAAATGTAACAAATGGATGAAAAGGATTATTTTTTACTTTTACTCTTTGAATTGCTGCCATTAAAAAATTATGATCGAAATTAGCATTGTGTGCTACAACAATTCCTCGACTACACCCTTGTATTTTAATTCCCTTTTGTACCATTTTCAATATAGATTGAATTGCTATTTTTTCGCTAATAGCTCCACGAAATGGATTGAATGGATCAATTTTATTAAAAGCTATTGCATCAGAATTTATCATAGATCCTTTAAATGGTTCTATATGAAAATGCAATGTTTTTTCTTTATGCAACCATCCTAATTCATCCATTTTTAATGTTATCATGGCAATTTCTAATATTGCATCAGTATTTGGATTAAATCCTGCTGTTTCAATGTCTATAACAACAGGATAAAAAGTTCTAAATCGGTCACTTAATAAATTGAATTCTTGAGTTGTAGACATCAAAATCTCATTTTCAAATACACTCTGTGTTTAATGTGGTTAATTTTTTATGTTTTTACGATTTTAACTTTATATATTTTAAAAATATGTATTATGATTCTTGTGAATAATTTAACCAGTGTACTATAATTTACAAAAATATTTAAGATTAAATTATTAATTTAATTTTTTTAAAAAATTGCGATATAATTTTCTTTTCAATCATATCTAAGGAATTAAAATGAGTTACGTTCTTCCTCCTTTACCTTATGCATATAATGCATTAGAGCCATTTTTTGACGAACAAACTATGAGAATTCATCATACTAAGCATCATCAAAATTATATTAATAATGCTAATTCTATTTTAGAAAATACAACTTTTTCTTCATTATCTATTGATGAATTAATGTCTATTTTTAATGAGATTGTTTTAGAAAACAAGAATTCATTACGTAATAATGCGGGTGGTCATATAAATCATAGTTTTTTTTGGAAGAGTTTAAAAGTAGGAACAGTTTTAACAAATGATTTAAAAATAGAAATAGAAAAACAATTTGATACTTTTGATAATTTTAAAGAAAAGTTTGAATCTGTAGCATTAAATCATTTTGGATCTGGATGGGTTTGGTTAGTAAATCAAAATGGTATTTTATCTATTGTTTCTACTATTAATCAAGACAATCCTTTAATGGGTAAATTAATATCTAATACTTATGGTGATCCTATTATTGGTTTAGATATTTGGGAACATGCCTATTATTTAAAATATCAGAACAGACGATTAGATTATATTAAATCTTTTTGGAACGTTGTTAATTGGGAAGAAGCTTCGAATCGTTTGCAGAAATAATATATAAATGACATTAAAAGAATATTTTTTTATGTAAATAATATATTATCTATTTTAATTTAAATTTCTTCATACTTATTTTTAAAAAACATATAATGCATATTATATGTTTTTTTAATGTGTTTTATGAAAAATCAAAGTAATTATTTTAAAATTAAAGGATATTTTTTGAATACTATTAAAATGATAGTAGGACTATCTAATCCAAAAATAGATTATCATAATACACGTCATAACGTAGGTTCTTGGTTTGTTTATTCTTTGGCAAAAAGTTATTTGAAGAATTTAAAAAAAGAAAAGAAATTTCTCGGTTTCACTACTTCTTTTAGTATTGAATCAAATTATATTCGATTACTTGTACCTGATATATTTATGAATATAAATGGTCATTCTATATTAAAAATGGCATCATTTTATAATATTAATTTAAGTGAAATACTAATAGTTCATGATGATTTAGAACTTGATCCTGGAATTATAAAATTAAAATATAGTTATGGACATAATGGACATAATGGATTAAGAAATATTATTAGTGTATTTAACGAGAAAATTAGTTTTCATAGATTTAGAATTGGAATCGGTCGTCCAATAAATCGTAATCAAACAGCTTCTTTTGTATTATCAAAACCTACAGAAAATGAAAAACAGTTAATTCAAAAATCAATTCTACATGCAATAGAAGAAAATTTTATTTTAAAAATTTTAATAAGATGAAAATATCTTCTAGTTTTTAAGGCGTATTAAGATATGAGTTTTAAATGTGGTATTATAGGATTACCTAATGTTGGAAAGTCTACTTTATTTAATCTTCTAACTAAAGGTAATTCAGCAGTTGCTAATTTTCCATTTTGTACTATCAAACCAAATATAGGTATTGTTCCAGTTCTTGATGAACGTATTAACACTCTTGCTGAAATTGTTTCTCCTGAAAAAATAGTTAATGCATGTATAGAATTTATAGATATTGCAGGTTTAGTTAAAGGCGCATCTAAAGGTGAAGGATTAGGCAATCAATTCTTAGGTAATATACGTGATGCACATGCTATAGCACATGTTGTTCGTTGTTTTAAAAATGATAACATTACTCATGTTTATAATAAAGTACACCCTATTAAAGATATAGATATTATCAATACTGAGCTTATATTGTCTGATTTTGATCTATGTGAAAAAACTATATTACAATTGCAAAAAAAAACAATTTTCAAAAATAATGAAGCAGAAAAAAAAATAAAAGTTTTAAAAAAATGTTTTAATCATTTAGCACAATTTTTAATGTTAAAAACTCTGATTTTAAATGAAGATGAAAAACAACTAATTAGTTATTTGCGTTTTTTAACTTTGAAACCAACTATGTATATTGCTAATATTAATGAAGAAAAAGAATCTTTTTGTTTTTTAAATGAACTAAATGATATGGCTCAAAAGGAAGGATCAATAGTTATTCCAATTCACGCAAATCTAGAATTAGATTTGGTTAAGATGAATAATGAAGAACAAAAATATTTCATGAAAGAATTTAATATAAAAACTTTGGGTTTGAGTAGTATTATTTCTTGCGGTTATAAACTATTAAATTTAATAACTTTTTTTACTGTAGGTGTAAAAGAAATTCGAGCCTGGGGAATTCTTAATGGTAGTACTAGTATTCAAGCTGCTCATAAAATACATAGTGATTTTAGTAAAGGTTTTATTCGAGCACAAATTATTAAATATGTAGATTTCATAAAATATAAAAGTGAAGCAAAAATTAAAGAAATGGGAAAATTTAGAACAGAGGGAAAACAATATTATATTCAAGATGGTGATATCATTCATTTTTTATTTAATATTTAAAGATAATTAATTTTTGAAGTTTTATATACATTGTGTTTTAGAGAGGAAAAAATTGTTTTATCCTCTCTAATATAATATTTATTTTTCTAATAAAAATTTTTTTAATTTGCTAAAAACAGGATTAATATTATGAGATAATAATGGTAAATCAACTCTACTTTTTAGTTCATCAGGTAATAAAATTTCATTTTTTAATATTTTTTCTACTGTATTTTTGAATTTAGCTGGATGTGCAGTACCTAAAAATAAACCAAATTCATTTTTCTTTAATTGATCTCGCAATAATCTATATGCTATTGCAGCATGAGGTTCGGAAATATAACCTAATTCAAATAGTTCTTTTAATGTTTCTTTAGTAGAAGAATCTGATACACTTCCAAATCTAAGTTCTTTTAAATTCCATTTTTTTCGATGAAATAATTCTTCAATTCGAGTCCAATTATTAGGTTGACTAATATCCATAGCATTAGAAATTGTAGATACAGTTTTTTTTGCATCCCACACTCCATTTTTAAGAAATCTTGGAACTGTATCATTGGAATTTGTACATGCTATGAATGATTTAATTGGTAAACCAAGAGACTTAGATAATAGTCCAGCAGTTAGGTTGCCGAAGTTACCACATGGAACTGCTATAACTAAATTTTTTCTTTGTTCTTCTGAAATCAAAGAAAAAGCTTCAAAATAATAACAAATTTGTGCTAGCAATCTACTTATATTAATAGAATTAGCAGAATTCAATCCTATTAGTTCTTTAAGTTTTTTATCGTTAAACGCTTCTTTTACTAGTTTTTGACAATCATCAAAACTACCGTTAATTGATATAGTTTTGATATTTTTATCTAAAGTACAAAATAATTTTTCTTGTAATTCGCTAATCTTCCCTTTTGGGTACAATATAATTACTCGTACATTCTTCATTCCATAGAATGCATGAGCAACTGCTGCACCTGTATCACCTGATGTCGCAGTTAAAATAGTAACAGACTCATTTTTTTTATTTAGTAATAGTATCATTTGAGCCATAAAACGCGCACCAAAATCTTTGAATGCTAATGTAGGACCGTGAAATAGTTCAAAACAGTGTATGTTTTCTGTAATTTTTGTTTTAATTGGATGTTTGAAAGAAAATGCTTTTTTAACATGTTTGTGTAGTTCTGATTTAGATATTTCATGATAAATGAATTTGGAAAGTATTTCAGTACTACGAGTAATAAAGTCCATTTTTAATATTTCTGATAATTCATCAGAGTGAATAATAGGTAATTTTACTGGAAAAAATAATCCTTGTTGCTGTCCTAATCCTAGTTTTACGGCAGTTTCAAAGTCTACTTGTTCTCTATGATCTTTTAAATTGTAAAGTTTCATTTTTTATCCTATTTTACGTACACCTTTTAAATCTAAAAAACAAATATGAACAAATCCTGTTTTATTTTGCAAATAATTCTTTGTTAACCATGAAGAGATTTTTTTAGCCATTTGTATATTATCAGTAACGGAAAAAATAGTAGGACCTGAACCAGATATTCCACAACTTATAGCACCCATTTTTTTAATTTTTTCTTTTGTTTTTAAAAAATTCGGTAATAATTTAATACGATATGGTTCCGCTATAAAATCTTGCATTAATCGTGCAGCTAAATAAGGTTGTTTACTATATGAGGCATGAATAAAACCAGCTAAATGACGACTATTTTTAACACATACTTCTTTATTATATTTTTTTGGTAATATTTCTCTTGCTTCTGAAGTAGAAACTTTTACACCCGGCCAAGCTATTATCCAGAACCAATTTTTAAAACTTGGGATTGTTTGACTTATTATTTCAGAATCATTTAATATTAGTTGTAGTCCGCCAAGATAAGATGGAGCTACGTTATCATAGTGTATGCTTCCTGATATTTCACCTTCTACCTCTCCCATAAGAAGTAATAATTCTTTTGAACTTAAAGGTTTTTTGCAAAATTCATTCATAGCAACTAAAGTAGCTACTACTGAACAAGCACTAGAACCTAGTCCTGATCCAATAGGCATATTTTTTTCTAGTATAATTGAAACAGGAATATTTTTTTTTATGATTTTGCAAAATTTTAACCAGCATTTCCAAACAATATTTTCTTCGGTATCTTTAGGTAATTTTTCAGCAAAAATACCTTTATTAATTAAATTGAATTTTTCTGATAATTGCACTGTTACAAAATCACCTAATAACATACCATTAATGGGTACAATTGCTGCACCTAAAATATCAAACCCCACTCCAACATTACCAATAGAAGCTGGTGCATAAATTTTAATCATGACTATATGCTCCTGACGTTTATGATAGTGTGCGCAGTAAGTCGGAAAATACGCCAGACGCTGTAACATTATTACCAGCACCATAACCTCTTAGTACTAAAGGAATTGGTTGGTAATAATTAGTATAAAATGCTAATGCATTTTCACCATTTTTTATTTTGTATAATGGATCATTAACATCCACTTCTTCAAGTTTTATAAAAAATTTTTTTTCTGGCTCTATTGTAGCAACAAATCTTAGTACATTTCCTATATTGCGTGCTTTATTGACTTTTTTAAAAAAATACGAATCGAGTTCTTTTAATTTTGATAGGAATACATCGGCATTTTTATATTTCTTAAAAATATCTGGTAATATAGATTCGATTTTAATATCTTTTAATTCTATATCATATCCAGATTCACGTGCTAAAATTAGTAATTTTCTTGCAACATCTACACCTGATAAATCATCAGATGGATTCGGTTCAGTAAAACCTAGTTCTTTGGCTTCTCTAGTAGCTTCTGAAAGCAAAATTCCTTCTTCCAATCTTCCAAAAATAAAGGATAGCGATCCAGATAATATACCTTTAAAGCGAATTAGAGTATCACCTGTTTTAAATAAATTTTGAAGTGTTTCAATAACTGGTAATCCTGCTCCAACATTAGTTTCATATAAAAATTTTTTATTTGTTTTTCTAATAGCATTTCTTATTTTTTTATAGTAAGTCCATTCACCAGTATTTGCTTTTTTATTTGAAGTTACTATATGGAAGTCATTGTTAATAAAGTTTACATATTGTTCTGATAATAATTGATCTGATGTGCAATCAATAATAACTGAATTTGGAAAATTATTGTTTTTTATTAAATTATTCAAAAATTCTAAATTAAATTTTGTAGTTGATTTATTAAAATCGTTTTTCCAATTAGATAAATTATATGTGTCATTTAATAATAATATTTTTTTACTATTTGCAATAGTACAAATTTTAATTTCTATATTTTTCTTATCTAAAAAATTTTTTTGTTTTAATATTTGATCTAATAATGTACTACCAATTCCACCTATTCCCAGCAAAAAAACATGAATTATTTTTCTATTGCAAAATAATACATCATGAATATTTTGAACTGCTTTTAAAGCGTATTCTTTTTTAATCACTAGTGAAATAGAATGTTCTGAAGATCCTTGTGCAATTGCAAATATATTAATTTTTGAAGCACCTAAAGCAGAAAAAATTTTTGATGCGATATTATATTTTTTATAAATATTTGATCCAACTACTGAGATAATAGATAAATTTTTTTTTGTTTTAAAAGGATTTAATAATTTATCTTTTAATTCTAGTTGAAATTCTTTATTTAATAAGTATAGAATTTTACAAACGTCATGTTCAAAAATACAAAAATTAATTTTATTTTCTGAAGATGATTGAGTGATAAATAATATTTTAATATCATCTCGTGATATTATCGTAAATATACGTGATATCATATTCCTTATGTATTTTATATGAGATCCAGATATATTAAACATTACTATGTTATCAAGATGAGTAACACCTTTCATAAAATCTTTTTCAGAACGATTGTTTTCGCAAATTAGAGTTCCAATAGATTTAATATTAGCAGTATTTTTAATAAAACATGGAATTTTAAATTGCGAGATTGGTTCAATAGTACGAGGATGTAATACTTTAGCACCAAAATAAGATAATTCCATTGCTTCTTGATAGGATATAGATTTTAATAAATAAGTATTGAGAATTTTTCTTGGATCAGAAGTAAAAACTCCATCAACATCAGTCCAAATTTCACAACAATTTGCATCTAAACAAGCAGCTAAAACTGCAGCAGAATAATCAGAACCATTTCGTCCTAATACTACTAATTTTTTATCTTGATTACCGGCAATAAAACCAGCCATTAAAATAATATCATTTTTTTTAATATATATGTTATTAATACATTTTTTAGATTGGGATATATCAACAGTGCAATCTAAGTAGTTATTACCTATAGAAATAAAATTTTTAACAGGATTAATAATAGTTACGTTATAATTTTTAGATTGTAATATACTTTTCATTATAAAAACTGAAAGTATTTCTCCTCGAGAAATAATAGTTGCACGAATGTTATCTGGACACTGTTTTAATAATATTATTCCATGTATTATTTTTTTTAATTTATTAAATTCTTTTTTTATAATTTCCTCGATTTCTTGGTAAGGAAAATTAGATTGTATTTTCAAAAGATTTTTTATTAAATCAATAAATATATTTTCTGCAAGATGTATTGTTTCTAAAATTTGATCATTATTAATGATATTTTCTACAATATGAACAAGATAGTTAGTAATTTTAGCTGGTGCTGAAAGTACTACTGCAATTTGATCTGTTTTAATATTTTCTTCTATAATACCAGCTACAGATAAAAATTTTTCCGCATTAGCCAATGAAGTACCACCAAATTTTAATAATTTCATATTTTATGATTCCTTATATTTATGTCATAAAAAAACCCGCCTTTCAGCATGAGCGGGTGTTTTAGAAAATTATCTGAGCCCACATCATTATGACTAGTTATAATAATTAGAATAGCTATTCTAGTGAAGAGGCTATAAATAGACATTAATATTTTTTTACGAATGCGTAAAGTGTGTTAATTAATTTTATTAGGTAATATTTTTAATTAAAAAAATATTTTTATTTATTTAGTATGCTTTAAAAGCAGTATTTTTGATTTTATCATAAATTAGATGTATTTATGTTTATAAAAAAATTATGTATTATTTTTTTAAAATTTAATTTTTTATTTTATAAAATATCACATAAATTACATTTTGATATAAATAGAATATATGTTTTTTAATTATTTTACTTTTAAAAAAAAATATTTTATTAGAAATGTTTTTATTTAATTGATTTTTATAACATAATGATCATTATTAGTGCAACAGTTAAAAAAATAAATATTTCATTTTTTAAATATATATTAGAAATTTCTTTATTCAACATGTTGTTTTTTAAAAAAATATCATGTGATATTTTATATTTTTAATATAATTCAATTCACGCTAACTATTTAATGAATCTTATGAAACATACTCTTCAAGTTATCATTACTGAAAAAGAACTTGATATCCGCGTTCGAGAATTGGGTCAAGAAATTACTAAAAAGTACAGAAACAGTAAAAATAAAATGATATTAATAGCATTACTACGTGGTTCTTTTGTATTTATAGCAGATTTATGTCGCAGAATTCACATTAAACATGAAATAGATTTCATGACAACTTCTAGTTATGGAAGGGGGATGCTATCTAGTGGGGATGTTAAAATTATAAAAGATTTAGATGAAGATATATATAATAAAAATGTTTTAATTGTAGAAGATATTATTGATTCAGGAAAAACTTTAAGTAAAGTATTAGGTATTTTAAAACTTAGAAATCCAAAATCATTATCCGTTTGTACTCTTTTGGATAAGCCAGAGTGTCGTGAAGTTGACATTAGTGTTGATTTTGTAGGTTTTTCTATTTTAGAAAACTTTTTTATAGTAGGTTACGGTATTGATTATGCTCAATCTTATCGTTATTTACCATATATAGGAAAAGTAGTTTTTAAAGAATCAAATTAATAATAAAAATATTTAATTAATTAAAAGTATTTTTTTATTATCAATTAATCGCGTTTTTCCCAACCACACACATGCGAGAAGAATTAATTTTTTAATGTTTTCAGATGAATTTTCTAATGTTTTAGAATTGTATACATCAAATATATCAATAGAAAATCCTTTTTTTATTAATAAAATTTTAGATGCATGAATAATATTTTTTCTAGTATTGTCTCCTTTTATGATTTCTTCACATGTTTTTTTTATTATTTTGTATAAATATGGTGCTATTTTTTTTTCTTTAGAATTTAAATTATTATTTCTTGAACTTAGGGCGAGTCCGTTTTTTAATCGTATTGTAGGCAAGCTAATTATTTTTATCATGTAATTCAATTCTTTTATAAGAATTTTAATTATTAATAATTGTTGATAATCTTTTTCTCCAAAAAAAGCAAAATCCGGTTGTATAATATTAAATAATTTACAAACAATTGTTGTGACACCGTTAAAATGCCCAGGTCGTGCGCTACCTTCTAAAATTTTAGATAATTTAGGAACTTCTACAAACGTTTGTTTTGTTATACCATTCGGATAAATCTCATCTATATGAGGAAAAAAAACTATATCTACATTGTGTTTCTTTAATATTATGCAGTCTTCTGTAAAGCTTTGAGGATAATTTTTTAGATCTAACAAATTGTTAAACTGCATGGGATTAATAAAAATACTTACGATTATAATATCTGCATATTTTTTTGCTAATAATATTAGTTTTACATGACCATTATGTAAATTGCCCATTGTAGGGACTAGTCCTATTTTTTTATTTGTTTTTTTTAAAAGTATTATTGTTCTATGTAAAATTTTTATTTTTTTTATAATGAGCATTTTAACCTCGTATTTCTTAAAAACTATATTGTGGACTTGGATAAATACCTGTTTTTACTTCATGTATATATTTTTGAATTGCTTTTTGAATACTTCCACTTTCAGAAAGAAAGTTTTTTGAAAAGCTAGGTATTTTCCCTTCAGTAATTCCTAAAAGGTCATGCATTACAAGAATTTGGCCATCAGTATTTTTTCCTGATCCTATACCAATAACTGGAATAGATAAACATTTAGTGATTTTTTCTGCTAATTTTTCTGGAACACATTCTATTACAAGCATTTTAATTCCAGATTCTTCTAGTACTAAAGCTTCATCTATTAATTTATTTGCATCATTTTGTTTCTTTCCTTGAATTTTATATCCACCTAAATAATGAAAATATTGTGGTGTTAAACCTATATGACCACATACTAATATTGATCTATTAGATAGTTCTTTAATAATTTCAATCAACCATTTTCCGCCTTCTAATTTTATCATATTGGCTCCAGATCTTATTATTTTTGCTGTATTTTTAAGAGCTGTTTTTGTGTCATAATAAGACATGAAGGGTAAATCAGATATTAAAAAAGTATTTGGTGCTCCTTTTCTAACTGCTTTTGTATGATATTCAATATCTTTAATTTTTACTGATAATGTCGAAGCATGACCCTGTATAGTCATACCTAAAGAATCACCTATAAGTATAACTGGAATACCTTGATTAGAAAATAATTTAGCAAAGCTAAAGTCATAAGCTGTAATAGCAGGAAATTTAATTTGTTTGTTTTTCCAATCATTTATTTGTGATATTGCAATATATTCCATATTTACTCCAGTTGATTATATTATGATAATAATACAAATTGAATTAAGAAAGGATACTCGAATTGATTTTCGAATCAACCGAACATCCTTATCTAAGTATTTTAATCTATACGAGAACTAACCAGTCATTTGTTTTTCTCTAATTTCTGCTAATGTTTTACAATCAATACATAGATTAGCAGTGGGTCTGGCTTCTAAACGACGAATTCCAATTTCAATGCCGCAAGAACTACAGTAACCAAAATCTTTTTCTTTAATTTTTTTTAAAGTCATTTCAATTTTTTTAATTAGTTTTCGACTGCGATCACGATTTCGTAAATCTAAACTAAATTCTTCTTCTTGTGCAGCTCGATCAATAGGATCTGGAAAATTTGTAGCGTTATCTTGTATATAGAATAGAGTATGGTTAATTTCGTCTTCTAATTGATTTTTCCATGTTTTAAGAATTTTATGAAAATGTAGCATTTGATCTTCATTCATGTATTGTTCATCTATTTTTTTTTGATATGGCTTTAAGCCGGCAATAGAAAGAACATTTAAAGATGATGTATTTTTATTTTTTTCTTTTTCCATAGTTTCCTCCAAGATAATATTTTTAATAAATAATAAACATAAAAAAATGAATAATAATATTTATTATTAAATTAATAAAAGTTGTTTAAGTTATATGAAATATATCTTTTTGTAATATATTATTTGTATTTTTATTGAAAGAATTTAAAATAAAAAAATTTATCTGTTTTTTAGAAAAAATATTTTATTTATATTAAATATATAATTTTCTCTTATTTTTTTTAATTCAAATAAATTATTATAATAAACTATTTTAACATAAACTATAATTAAATATTTTTTATATCATTGAATTTATTTCCGAAGATATACAGAACTTCTTTATAAAAAATATAAATTTATTATTTTGATTAATATTCATGATAAGGTTTTCATTAAAATGGTAGAAAAAAACATTAAAAAGTTTGCTTTAGGAATTGAATATGATGGAAGTTTTTATCATGGATGGCAGCGTCAAAAAAGAGTGTCTAGTATTCAAGAAGAAATAGAAAGAGCTTTATCTATAATTGCTAATCATAAAATAGACGTTATATGTGCAGGTCGAACTGATGCTGGAGTTCATAGTGTAGGACAGGTAATACATTTTAATACTACAGCCATTAGGAAAAAATCGTCTTGGTTAATGGGTGCAAATACTTACTTATCTAAAAATATTTCTATTATATGGGTAAAAGAAGTTCCAGAAAGTTTTCATGCTCGTTATAGTGCTATTACACGCTCTTATCGTTATATAATATATAATTATAGTATCCGCTCTGCTATTTTACAAAATAAATCGAATCATATTTATAGAAAACTAAATGTAAAAAAAATGTATTCTGAAGCTCAATTATTATTAGGAGAACATGATTTTACATCTTTTAGAGCACTTAGTTGTCAATCACATTCTCCTTGGAGAAAAATTATAAAATTGAATGTTTTTCGTATTAATAATTTCGTAATGATTGATATTACAGCTAATTCTTTTTTACATCATATGGTTCGAAATATTGTTGGTTCTTTAATTGAAATCGGAATGTCTAATAAAAAAGAATGTTGGATGAAAGAATTATTACATAAAAAAAATAGAAATTGTGCTGGAGCTACTGCACCTGCTAAAGGTTTGTATTTGGTACATGTAGATTATCCTTTACGTTTTAATTTTCCAAAATCAGAACAAACTTATATGTTTTTTAAATAAAGTAATATTTAATATTATTTAAATGGTCTTTTATGGCTTGTGTTTATTTTTTAATAAATATTTATAAAAATTAACAGAAATACTGATAGTAGTACTAAATAAGTATTTTTATCAAAATGATTCTATTCATACATCTTTTATAAGTCTATTTTGTTCAAAAAAATTCTATAGTGAGTTGTGGTGTATAAAGTGGTAGTACGCTTGCGTAATAATTGATACAAAATTTATATTAAAATAATATTCATTTAATTTTAAAAAAATAAATGAAACATGTGGTTTTCATTGTAAATTTTTTACAGAAAAAGATCAGTTTTTAAAAATATATTTAAAGAAAATTTATTTAAGATGGAATGGTGGTGAAAATATCGAATTTTTCTTATTGTTGCTTCTTATTATTTTTAGTTAGAAAATATATGAACTGATATTAGAAAAATATTTTTTATCAGTCGGAATAGTTAAAGAATCTATTTTATATTTTTTTCGATTTATCTTAAATTTTCATTAAAAAAAGAATTGAATTTTATTTTTAAAATTTCAAAAAAAATATTGTAAGAAATATTTATAAATTTTCATTTAAACTATTTTTAAATATTTAATTTAAAGAGTATATCATTTTATATGATTCGCATTTTAATAATTTAAGAAAATAGGAATCATATCTAATCAAAATTTTTAAGAATAAAGATATTTAGAAGCTTCTATAATAGTTATTAGATAGATTTACAGAAAAGATTTAACACCTTATTCTAAGTTATAAATTAGAATTTAATAATTATAATCATATTTTATAATCTTGTCGTTCTATTAGTTCGATATCTAAAATAATAATTTTTTTAACTGATTTATTATGATCTGACAAACACAATATTCATATTTGAATCTCTAATTATCTCATTTGAATGAAATTAGAGCACATTAAATTCTAAAGTTAAAAAATAATATTTTTTTAGTGTAAAATCAACATTATTTGATGCTTTAGCAAATTTAATTGGTGTTTTTATATTTAATTTTAAGACAGGTTTAAGTTTAAAAAAATAGTTAATGGTTTTTTAAATTTAGATATTTCTAACAAATGGAATACATTTTCTTTTTGATATTTTTAAGTCATCTTGATTTAAGATTTTTAAATTGGAACTAGTATTTAAAATAATTTTAAATAGTGGCTATAGATTATCATCGTTAGTTAGGTTAATTCTATCTGGTAATGAAAAAATATTTTTAAAAAACTATATTGCAATTCAAATATATCATCTTTTCTAATTTTTTTGATATTGTGTGTTCACACAACAAGTAGTAAAAATCAGAAGTATAAAATTTGTTCAGAGTAATTGTTAAAGAGTTCTTTTTATCTAGAAAGAATAGTGCTATTACTAATGTAGTTTATAATTAGTATTATATCTATTGATAGAAAAAAATTGTAATGATTTAAATCGAAATAGATGATGTTTTTTTTTAAAAATTATATATTTTTTGTAAAGCAATATAGATTAATGAGTAGTATCTTTAATATCAACACCTGACACTACTAATGTTGAAATTTCTAAAAAAATATTAAATGTTTTATACGCATAATTAAGAAAGATTATTTTTTTAAGAAATGATAAATATAATTAATTATTAATATGGTCTATAAAAAATTTTATAGACAAAATAAATGTTGAGAAAAAATAAAAAAAGAAAGAATTTTTTTAACCACATATTATTAATATTCATTTAATAATATTTTATTAATTGAAAGTTTTTAATAAATCATATATTCATTAAGTTAAAATAATCTATTAAATTACTTAAAGAATAATGAAAAATTTTTAATTGTTACTTAATTTAAAAAATTAAAATATGAGAATATAGTATGTTCATTAAATTTTTAACTAAAATATTTAGTAATCGTAACGATCGTATTTTAAAAAAGTTTAAAAAAATAGTAATTTCCATTAATCAATTAGAAAAAAAATTTGAAGTCTTATCAGATATAAAATTACGAGAACAAACGAAATTATTTCGTTTAAGATTAAGTGATGGTGAAACTTTAGATGATATATTACCGGAAGCTTTTGCTGTAGTAAGGGAAGCAAGTAAACGTATTTTTAATATGCGTCATTTTGATGTGCAAATTCTTGGGGGTATAGTTTTAAACGAACAATGTGTTGCAGAAATGCGAACAGGTGAAGGAAAAACTTTAACATCAACATTGCCAGCCTATTTGAATGCATTAAGTGGAAAAGGTGTTCATATAGTAACTATGAATGATTATTTAGCTCATAGAGATGCTGAAAAAAATACTCCATTATTTGAATTTCTTGGTCTTACGGTTGGTTTAAATTTATCTGAAATGTCTTTTTTTTCTAAAAGAAAAGCTTATTTATCTGATATCACTTACGGTACAAACAACGAATATGGGTTTGATTATTTGCGGGATAATATGGTTTTTTCTGCTGAAGAAAGAGTGCAAAGAGAATTAAACTATGCATTAGTAGATGAAGTAGATTCAATTTTAATAGATGAAGCCAGAACTCCTTTAATTATTTCGGGTCCTTCAGAAGATAGCTCTGAATTGTATAAAGAAATTAATAAAATTGTTCCTTTATTAACTTTTCAAAAAAAAGAAGATTCAGATATTTTTTGTGGAACAGGAGATTTTTCTATTGATGAAAAAGCCAAACAAGTATATTTAACGGAAAGAGGATTGATTAAAGTCGAGAAAATATTATTTAACAAGAAATTAATGAATACAGGCGAATCATTGTATTCTTCCAATAATATAATATTAATGCATCATATTTTGTCAGCACTCCGTGCTCATAAATTGTTTATTCGAGATGTTGATTATCTTGTAAAAGATAATAGTGTGATTATTGTAGATGAACATACAGGTCGTACTATGCCAGGAAGAAGATGGTCGGATGGATTACATCAGGCAATAGAAGCAAAAGAGAACGTTACTATAAAAAATGAAAATCAAACGCTAGCATCTATTACTTTTCAAAATTATTTTCGTTTATATAGAAAAATAGCAGGTATGACAGGTACTGCCGAAACTGAATCTTTTGAATTTAGTTCTATTTATAATCTTGATACTATTGTAATACCAACAAATAGAAAAATGATACGTCAAGATTTACCTGACTTAGTATATATTACTAAAAAAGAAAAAATTAATGCTATTGTTAAAGACATACAAGAATGTATAAAATTGAATAAACCTGTATTAGTTGGTACGGTTTCTATTGAAAAATCAGAGATTATTTCTAAAGAGTTATTAAAGTTAAATATTAATCACAGTGTTTTAAATGCTAAGTTTCATGCTAAAGAAGCTGAAATTATAGCACAGGCAGGAAAACCTAAATCAATTACAATTGCTACGAATATGGCTGGTAGAGGTACAGATATAGTTCTTGGTGGCAACTTAGAAGTAGAATTAAAGAGATATCCAAATATGACTTCATATGATATTGATAAAATTAAAAAGAAATGGCAAAGAGAACATGATTTAGTTGTTTCAGCTGGAGGATTACATATAATTGGTACTGAACGTCATGAATCACGTCGGATTGATAATCAATTAAGAGGTCGTTCTGGTCGTCAGGGAGATAGTGGTTCTTCACGTTTTTATATTTCTATGGAAGATTCATTAATGCGAATTTTTGCATCTGATAAAATCATTCATATGATGCGCAAGTTAGGATTAGCTTCGAATGAAGCTATTGAACATCCTTGGGTAACAAAAGCTATAGAAAACGCTCAAAAAAAAGTAGAAAATCGAAATTTTGATATTAGAAAACAATTATTAGAATATGATGATGTTATTAATGAACAACGCAGTGCAATTTATTCTCAACGTAATAAGTTGATTGATGCACTAGATATTAAAATTATGATTTATGACATTATAAAAGATGTTTTGAAAAAAAGTATTTGTCTATATATACCTAAAAATACAATAAAAGATAAATGGAACGTTGTTGATTTAGAAAACAAATTAAATATGGATTTTCATTTAAATATGCCAATTTTAGATTGGTTAAAAACTGAACCTAATTTAAAACATAAAGAAATTGTAAAAAAAATAATTGATTTTGCAAAAGACAATTATGAAAATAAAGAAAAATTAATTGGTGCGAATAATATGCGTGTTATAGAAAAAATGATTATGTTGCAAACATTAGATTCACTTTGGAAAGAACACTTATCAGCTATAGATTATCTAAGACAAGGTATTCATCTACGTGGTTATGCTCAAAAAGATCCTAAACAAGAATATAAACGAGAATCTTTTAATATGTTTTCTAACATGTTAGAATTATTGAAATATGAAGTAGTATCGTTTCTTAATAAGATTAACTTATCTTATGCAAAGAAATATATAGATTTAAATAAACATTTAATAGTAACTGCTAATAATATTAAAATGGGTCGAAATGTACCTTGCATTTGCGGTTCGGGGAAAAAATATAAACATTGTCATGGTAGTTTATAAATTTTTATTTTTTTATAAAAAATAGAAAATGTTTTTTAGTCAAGGACATATTTCATGAAGGATACAGAAGCTGTAATTGGTATAATTATACATGGAAAAAAAATTTATGTAACTCGAGGCAAATATAAAACAAATATTTGGGAATTTCCAGGTGGAAAAGTTAAAAAACATGAAAGTATAATGCATGCATTAAAACGGGAATTATTGGAAGAAGTTGGAATTATCGTCATAGAAGTTAGTTTTTTTCAATATACAGAATATGTTCATCTTAAGAAAAAAATAAAATTATATTTTTTTTTAATAAAAAAATGGAAAGGGCAACCATATAGCATTGAAGGGTACTCTTATCATTGGAAGTTCGTATACAATTTAAGACCTCTCGATTTTCCACTTGCTAATCATCATGTTATAATGTCTCTTAAAAATAAATATTTATTTATTTAAAGAATTTTTTTAAATTATAAATATATTTTATTTTTTTAGTAAAACGTTGTTAAATAATTTTTTTTAATGTTTATAGTTTTATTTTTATAATACTCCTTTGATAGATATGAATACAGTAAATTAAAATAACTAATATATAAATTCATTTTTTTCATATTTTTTTTATTGAAAATAATATCATCTGACATAGATATTCTTTTGTTTCTCGTGGCCTGTAATGAAATGATTTTTTTGGCTTCTAGAAATGTAATATTATCTCTTTTAACTATGCGTTTTATTTGTTCTTTCACAGGTATGTCAACTAAAAGAACTCGATGAGCTTTTTTTTCTAATTTTTTTTCAATTAGCAATGGTACTACCCATAAACACCAATTTGATTCTACAAGTTTTATTTGACGCTTAGTTTCTTGATAAATTTTAGGATGTAATAGATTTTCTAACCATACACGATAGTTCTTTTCATTAAAAATGTATTTTCTAAGTAAAAATCGATTAATTGAATGATCTAAGTTTAATATTTTTTTCCCAAATTTTTTCTTAATAGAAGATGATATATATTTATCATGTTCTATTATATTTCTAGCAATGATATCTGTATCGATAATATTAACGCCTATTTTTTTAAAACAATTAGAGACGGTAGTTTTTCCACTACCAATACCCCCAGTAAGTGCTACAATATAAGTCATAATATTTTAAATTTTAATTATTAGTATTATACATTCAAATTAGGATAATAATTTTATGAGAATTGAAGAAGATATTAAATTAGGTTTTAAAGATGTATTAATTAAACCTAAACGTTCTATATTAAAAAGTCGTTCTGAAGTTAATCTTGTTCGTCGTTTTTCTTTTAAATATTCTTCTAATATATGGTCTGGAATTCCTATTATTGCAGCAAACATGGATACAATAGGTACATTTGAGATGGTGAAATCTTTATCAGATTTTAATATACTCACTGCAGTACATAAATATTATTCTCTTGAAGAATGGAAAACTTTTATTGATTTATCTTCTAAAGAGGTATTAAATCATGTAATTGTATCAATTGGAACTTCTAATATAGATTTTTTAAAAATTAAAAAAATTTTTTTGTTGTCTTCTGAGTTAAAATATATTTGTATTGATGTTGCAAATGGTTATTCTGAACATTTTGTTTCTTTTTTAAAGTTAGTAAGAGATTATTTTCCAGATAAAATTATTTGTGCTGGCAATGTTGTTACTGGAGAAATGGTTGAAGAATTAATACTTTCTGGAGCAGATATAGTTAAAGTTGGTATTGGTCCAGGTTCTGTATGTACTACACGAATTAAAACTGGAGTTGGTTATCCTCAACTTTCAGCTATTATAGAGTGTGCTGATGCAGCGCATGGATTAAATGGTCAGATTATTAGTGATGGAGGGTGTTCTGTGTCTGGAGATATTGCTAAATCTTTTGGAGGTGGAGCGGATTTTGTAATGTTAGGAGGAATGCTTGCAGGTCATAGAGAATGTGCAGGGAAGTTAATAGAAGAAAAATCAAAAAAATATATGTTATTTTATGGTATGAGCTCTATTTCTGCCATGAAACGTTACGAAGGCAAAATTGCAGTATATCGTGCTTCTGAAGGTAAGACTGTGAAAATACCTTTCCGGGGGGATGTAGATACTACTATACGTGATATTTTAGGAGGATTACGTTCTTCTTGCACCTATGTCGGTGCTGCAAAGTTAAAAGAGTTGACAAAAAGAACTACATTTATACGAGTCACTGAGCAAGAAAATTGTGTTTTTAATATCTTTGCAGAATAAAAAATGACATTCATTTAAAATTTTTATATTTCAAAATCAATAAAATTAATTATATTTTATATATTTAATTTTATTGATTTTTTTTAGACATTTATGATTAATTTTTAGTTAAAATAATAGTGTGTAAAATAAAATTTTTATTAAAATTAAAATTTAATTTATTTATTTAATGCATATAATGTATAAGGAATTTATACCATGTCAGAACGTTTATATAATGACGTGGATCCAATTGAAACTAGTGATTGGGTACAAGCTATTGAATCCGTTATTCGCGAAGAAGGTCGCGAAAGAGCTCATTTTTTAATTGAACAAGTTTTAAAAAAATCTAAAATAAATAGAGTAGAATTTTTTAGATGTTTTTTTACTAGTAATTACATTAATACTATTTGTAGTGAGGATGAATCTCAATATCCTGGAAATCTCATTTTAGAAAAGCGCATTCGTTCAGCAATTCGTTGGAATGCTATTATGATGGTACTCCGCGCATCTAAAAAAAATTTGGAATTAGGCGGTCATTTATCATCTTTTCAGTCATCTGCCACCATATATGAAGTATGTTTTAATCATTTTTTTAGAGCTAAAAATGATAAAGATGGCGGTGATTTAGTTTATTTTCAAGGTCATATTTCACCAGGAATCTATGCTCGTGCTTTTTTGGAAGGACGGTTATCAGAAGAGCAAATTAATAATTTTAGACAAGAAGTTGATGGGAAAGGTTTGTCTTCTTATCCTCATCCTAAATTAATGCCAAATTTTTGGCAATTTCCTACTGTATCTATGGGTTTAGGTCCGCTTTGCGCTATTTATCAAGCAAAATTTTTAAAGTATTTGCAAAATAGAGAATTAAAGAATACTTCAGAACAAATAGTTTATGCCTTTTTAGGTGATGGTGAAATGGATGAACCGGAATCTAAAGGTGCTATTTCTATAGCTGTACGTGAAAAACTAGATAATTTGATATTTATAATTAACTGTAATTTACAAAGATTAGATGGTCCAGTAGTCGGTAATGGAAAAATTGTAAATGAATTAGAAAGTTTTTTTTATGGTGCTGGATGGAAGGTGATCAAAGTTATATGGGGTGGAAGATGGGATTGTTTGTTAAAAAAAGATAAAACTGGTAAATTAATTCAATTAATGAATGAAACGGTTGATGGAGATTATCAAACTTTTAAATCTAAAGATGGCGCATATGTTCGTAAATATTTTTTTGGTAAATATCAAGAAACATATGAGTTAGTTAAAGACATGACTGACGAAGAAATATGGAGATTAAACAGAGGGGGGCATGATCCAAAAAAAATGTTTAATGCTCTCAAAAAAGCAAAAGAAACAAAATATAAACCAACAGTTATTTTGGCTCATACTGTTAAAGGATATGGAATGGGAGTAACCGCAGAAGGTAAAAATATTGCCCATCAAATCAAAAAAATTAATATAAATGGAATAATGCATATTCGAGATCGTTTTAATATTCCTGTATCAGATGATGATATAAATAAATTACCATATGTAACTTTTAAAAAAAATTCTGAAGAATATTATTATATACACTCACAGAGAAAAAAATTGGGTGGTTATGTTCCATTTAGATTATCTCATTTTACTACTACTACATTAGTACTACCAGAATTAATAGATTTTCAACCATTATTAGAAGAACAAAAAAAAGATATTTCTACAACTATAGCTTTTATACGTGTTTTAAATATTATATTAAAAAATAAATCTATAAAACATTTAATAGTCCCAATTATTGCGGATGAAGCACGTACCTTTGGAATGGAAGGATTATTCCGGAAAATTGGTATTTATAGTTCTAGCGGTCAAAAGTATATTCCTCAAGATCGAGAACAATTAGCATACTATAAAGAAGAAAAAAAAGGTCAAATATTACAAGAAGGAATAAATGAATTAGGTGCGGCTTCGTCATGGTTAGCTGCTGCTACTTCCTATAGTACTAATGATTTTCCTATGATCCCTTTTTATATTTACTATTCAATTTTTGGTTTTCAAAGAATTGGTGATTTATTTTGGGCTGCTGGAGATCAACAAGCAAGAGGTTTTTTAATTGGAGGGACTTCAGGAAGAACTACTTTAAATGGTGAGGGATTACAACATGAAGATGGACATAGTCACATACAGTCTTTAACTATTCCTAATTGTATATCTTATGATCCTTCTTTTGCCTATGAAGTTGCTGTCATCATACAAGATGGTTTAAGGCGCATGTATGGTCCTTCTCAAGAAAATATATACTATTATATTACTACAATCAATGAAAACTATCATATGCCTGCTATGCCTGTAGGTGTAGAAGAAGGTATTTGCAAAGGAATTTATAAATTAAAAACTTTACATGGTACTGCATCAAAAGTACAGTTAATAGGTTCTGGTGCCATTTTACGTTCTGTCTGTGAAGCTGCAGAAATTTTATTTAAAGACTATTCTTTGACAATAGATGTATATAGTGTTACTTCTTTTACAGAATTAGCTAGAAACGGTGAAGATTGTGAACGATGGAATATGTTACATCCTAATGAAAAAAATAAAACAGCATATGTCAAACAAGTTATGAATGACAATCCTACAGTTGCTGCTACTGATTATATGAAATTATTTGCTGAGCAAATTCGTCATTATATTCCGTCACAAGAATATCATGTATTAGGAACAGATGGTTTTGGTCGTTCAGACAGTCGTGAAAAGTTACGAAATCACTTTGAAGTAAATGCGTATTATATTGTTGTATCTGCTTTAAATTTATTAGCTAATATAAATCATATTAAGAAAAAAGTAGTAGAAGATGCAATTATTAAATTTAATATTAATGCTAATAAAATCAATCCGCGTTTGGCTTAAGAGGTAAAAAAACAAGTGGATATTGAAGTAAAAATGCCTGATATTGGCTTAGATGAAGTAGAGGTAATAGAAATATTAGTTAATATTAATGAAAAAATAGAAACGGAACAAGGATTAATAGTTGTAGAAGGAGATAAAACTTCTATGGAAATACCATCACCCATATCAGGTATTGTAAAAAATATTTACATTAAAATTGGGGACAAAATTAAAACAGATTCTCTTATAATGATGTTTATAGAAAATGATACTAATTTTCATAAAAAGCAAAAAGAAGAAAATTATTTAGATAGAAATGATAAAATTCATATTGAAAAAAAAAATAAAGAAGATGTTTTTTTTCATGCCACTCCAGTTGTAAGACGTTTAGCACGAAATTTAAATATTAATTTATGTAGTATAATTGGTACTGGACCTAAAAATCGAATTTTAAAAGAAGATGTAGAATTGTATCAAGACAATTATAAAAAAAACGTTTTAGAAAATAAAAAATCTGTTAATTTCAAAAATGATGAGAATTTAAAAGAAGAAGAGTTTGAACTAAGTAGCGTTCAAAAAATGATTGGTAAAAATTTACATCAAAATTGGATGAATATACCGCATGTCACACAATTTGATGAAGTTGATATTACTACATTGGAAAAATTTCGCAAAAAATATAATTTTGAAAAATATGGTCATAAAAAAACAAGTAATAATATTACAATATTAGTTTTTGTAATTAAAGTAGTTGCGTATGCATTAGAAAAATTTCCTATGTTCAATAGTTCTTTTACTCTTAAAAATAAAAAAATTATTTTAAAAAAATACATCAATATTGGATTTGCTATAGATGTAAATAATGATTTATTCGTTCCTGTATTAAAACATGTTAACACAAAAAACATTGAACAATTATCCTCTGAATTAATATTACTATCAGAAAAAGCACGGAAAAGACAATTAAATCTTTCAGATATGACAGAAGGATGTTTTACAATATCTAATTTAGGAGGAATAGGAGGAAGTTGGTTTTCTCCGATTATTAACTCACCAGAAGTTGCAATTCTTGGTATTTCAAAATCTCAGGTTAAACCATTATGGAATGGAAAAGAATTTATTCCTTCTTTAATGTTGCCTTTGTCTTTATCTTATGATCATCGTGTAATAAATGGAGCTTATGCAGCACGTTTTATTGCGTTTATTAGTAAACTTCTATCTGATATACATTTTTTAATTATGTAGTTTTTATAAATTTTTTTATTATTAAAAGAATATTTTCTTTAAATTTATTTATAAGAGGTTGTGTGATGCATCAAAAAATATACGCACAAGTTGTAATTATTGGATCGGGCCCCGCAGGTTATTCTGCAGCTTTTCGTTGTGCAGATCTAGGTTTAGATACTGTTTTGATAGAGCGTTATAACAAATTAGGTGGTGTTTGTTTAAATGTTGGTTGTATACCTTCAAAAACGTTATTACATATAGCCAAAGTTATTAAAGAAGCAAAAGAATTACATGAAACTGGTGTATCTTTTAGTAATCCAGAAATTGATATTAATAAAATAAAAAGTTGGAAAGAAAATATTATAAATAAACTGACTCATGGTTTATCTAACATGAGTAAAAAAAGAAAAATAAGAATATTCCAAGGTAATGCTGTTTTTAATACTGAAAAAAGCCTTTTAGTTATTAGTCAAAAAGATACATTTACTATTTTTTTTGATAATGCAATTATTGCGACAGGTTCTAAGCCGATTAAAATTCCTTCAATTCCTAAGGATGATGAAAGAATTTGGGATTCAACTGATTCTTTATCATTAAAAAAAATACCTAATCGTTTTTTAATTATAGGTAGTGGAATTATTGGTTTAGAAATGGCAACAATATATAGTGCATTAGGATCAAACGTTGATATTATTGATAGATTTAATCATTTCCTTCCTTCAATAGATAAAGATATTACTGATATATATAGAAAATCTATTAATAAAAGATTTAATTTAATGTTAAATACTCACATAGATACGGTTAGTTTAAAAAAAAATGGATTATTAGTAAATATGGTACAAGATAATTGTGCTAATACAGATGTATTTTATGACGCTATATTAGTTGCAATAGGTAGAACTCCTAATATTAAAGAATTAGGATTAGATAAAATAGGATTAAAAATCAATAGTTTTGGGTTTATTGAAGTCGATAAACAATTAAAAACAAATATATCTCATATTTATGCCATTGGTGATGTAACTGGTGCACCTATGTTAGCCCATAAAGGTGTACATGAGGGACATATTGCAGCAGAAGTTATTTCTGGTAAACAACATTATTTTGAACCTAAAGTTATTCCATCCATAGCATATACTGAACCTGAAATTGCTTGGGTTGGATTAAATGAAACACAGGCTAAAAAGGATAATATAGTTTATGAAACTGCAATTTTTCCTTGGAGTGCATCCGGGAGAGCTATTGCTTCAAATTGTAGTACAGGAATGACTAAACTAATTTTTAATAAACAAGATAATAAAATTATTGGTGGGTCTATAGTAGGAACAAATGCTGGGGAGTTAATTGGTGAAGTTGGACTTGCTATTGAAATGGGGTGCGACGCTGAGGATATCGCATTAACTATTCATGCCCATCCTACTTTATATGAATCAATTGGTTTATCTGCAGAAATTTTTCAGGGTACAGCAACAGATGTGTTAAATTTTAAATTAAATAAATAATCGTTATTTTTTAAAAAGTTCTATTTTTTAAACTAATAAAGTTTTTTTAGAAAAACTTTATTAGTTTGAATTACTACTTTATAATTTTAATTGTTTTTTAAAACACATATTTTAATTAAATACGGATTAAGCAAAATCTATCATAGATATATTTCTACCATAATAGATTTCACGCATTTCCCTCCAGAGCAAGTTAACAATATAAGAACGTTCTTTTTGTTTTAGATCTTCTAAATGAATGTTAAACAAGTAATTTTTCAAATTAAATTCTCTTAATAACATTCGGGTGTGAAAAATGTTTTCTTGATATACATTCACATCAACCATATCATACATTGATTTTATGTCATTCGACATAAAATTTTGAATAGAATTAATTTTATGATCGATAAAATGTTTTGTCCCATAAATATCTCTAGTAAATCCCCGAACACGATATTCAATTGTTACAATATCTGACTCTAATTGATGTATTAGATAATTTAACGCATTTAGAGGTGATATAATTCCACATGTTGACACTTCGATATCAGCTCGAAAAGTGCAAATTCCATTCTGAGGATGACTTTCTGGATACGTATGTACACAAATATGACTTTTATCTAAATGAGCAAGGACAGAAGATGATACAATATTGTTGTTTAAAATATTAATTTTATCTCTATTAATTGGCTCTTCACATACTAAAATAGTAACACTTGCACCTTGAGGTTCATAATCTTGATGAAATATATTCAATACGTTAGCACCAATAATTAAACAGGTTTCTTTTAAAATTTTAGTCAATCGAATAGCATTATATTGTTCGTCAATATAAGAAATATAACTGTTACGTGAATCATTAGTATTCGCATAGCAAATATCATAGATACAAAAACTTAGGCTTTTAGTTAAATTATTAAAGCCATGTAATTTTAGTTTTTGCAATTTAATTGCTCTCCTATGAAAGCATTTTTAACTTTCATCTAATATATTGAGAATATATTGAGGTAAATAAAAACTGCTCATATGAATTTTAGCATTATAGTAATTAAAAGCTAACTTTGTATGTTTTATGCGTGATTTTATGTTTTGTAGATTATTTTTATACAATTCTGTATTGTTGCTACCCCATGCAAAAATCATTATTCCGCCGTAATAAGTTGGAATATTTGCTTGATAAAATCTTGTATCACAGAAGTGTTTTTTTAAATTTTTATAAGTAAGAATGCTTTCATTTTTTTGAAGAAAAAAAACACCATTTTGTGCTACAAAAATTCCGTTTTTATTCAAACAATTTTTACAATTAAAATAAAATTCTGATAAAAATAAATTTTTCCCACAACTAACAGGATCTGTAGAATCAGATATAATTAAATCAAACTTTTCTTTTGTTTTTTTTGTAAAATTTAAACCGTCATCAATAATTAATTTTAAACGAGAATCTTGATAAGCGTTTTTACTATGATTGGGAAAATATTTTTTACACAAATTAATAATATCGATATCAATCTCTACCATAGTAATATTTTCAATATTTTTATGTCTACATACCTCACGAAGTATGCCTCCATCACCTCCTCCTATTATTAATACGTTTTTTATTGAACCATGAGAAAATATAGGTACATGAGTTAGCATTTCATGATATATAAATTCATCACGTTCAGTTGTTTGAACAATATCATCTATCACCATAACTTTGCCAAAGATAGAATTTTTAAAAATCATTACTTTTTGATAAGCAGTTTTTTTTTTATATAGTAGTTCTTCAATTAAAAAATATTGTCCAAGATGACAATAAAGTTTTTCGTGCCATTTTTTTTTCTGATCCATGGTTTTATTTATATATCCTATAAAATGCAATGTTATAGATTATTTTGGGATGCATAAAAAATTACGAGTATTTTGAAATAGTAGATTTTATTTTCAGATTTTTAAAAGAAGGATAATGATTCTTACGAAATAAATTACTTTTAAAAATAATTTTATCACTTATATTAAAAATTTTTTATAATAACAATTATGAAAAAATTATCTTAAATAAAGGTTATCAAAAATAGTATCAGAATGCTATTATTTATTAAACGGATTACATGTTATTTAGATTTTCTAAAATTATTTTTACAAATTTGGCAGATTGAAATGATGCAATTGAAATATTTTTTTTGAAATTAAATGTAGCGCTATTATCAGATAAATCAGAGATAGATTTTATAACAATTAGAGGAATATTAAATGTATAGCAAACTTGAGCTATTGCTGCGGATTCCATTTCAACGGCTATAGCATGAGGAAATTTATTTTTTAAACTTTTTATACGTGAGTTTTTTCTGATAAACGAATCTCCACTAACAATAAGTCCTTTCGTACACTTTAATTCATATTTAGAAGTATTTTTTTTGCAAAAATTATATATTTTATCGTTGATAATAAATTTTTCTGGATATTTAGGTACTTGTCCTAAAGCATATCCAAAATTAATTAAATCTACATCGTAGTAACATGTTTTTTCAGGAATAATAATATCGCCAATTTTTAGCAATGCATTTAAACTACCAGCAGAACCGCTATTGATAATAATATCTGGTTGATATAAGTTAATAAGAGTCATAGTTGACATGCTGGCAGCAACTTTTCCTATTCCTGATTTTATTAAAAAAATAATATTTTTTTTAAATTTTCCTTGATAAAGTTTAATATTACTAATATTGTTTTTTATGTATGGATGTATTATTTTTTTAAGTGTTTTAATTTCTTGATTTATAGCACCTATTATTCCAATTTTCATTTTTATATAACGTATATTTAAAGATAAAAAAATTATGTAAGATTATCAGATATATCTTGTTGTGTTTTTAAATGCTGAATGATGAACCGCATCCACATGTATTTTTTGCATTAGGATTAGAAACTATAAATTTAGAACCTTCTAAATTTTCTAAATAATCTATTTTACCTCCATATAAATACTGCAAACTAATAGGATCAATAATTAATGAGATATCCGATTGAACAATTATAATATCATCTTCATTTATTAAAGTATCAAAGATAAATTGATACTGAAAACCACTGCATCCTCCACCATTTATATAAATTCTTAATTTTAAATTATTGTTGTCTTTTATTGCAACAAGTTCTTTTATTTTTTTAATTGCTTTTTCGGTAAATGTAAGATAATCTTTAAAAGATTTTTCCATTTTTATTTTATTCTCATGATATTGTAAAACTTATATATAGTACATATCTTATTAATAATTTTATCATAAATAAATATTTTTTAAAAATGTTATATGCGTGTTTTTAGTTGAATTAAGACATCCGTGCGCCGATAGAGAAGCTGATCATTATTGGCGCAGGTTGTTAAAGATAATGATATTATTAACCAGTACTTAATGAAATATTTTTAAGAAAGATTTTAATAATTTGAAAAAAAATTAATCCGCTCTTTTACGAAGAAAAGATGGTATATCTAAATATTCTGGTTCTTTTTTAATTTTTTCTTCTGAGTTTTTTATTTCTTTTTTTATAGTTTTTTTATCAATTTTTGTAGGAGATATATTTAAATATTGGTAACGATAATCCATTAATACTTCTCTAGAAGACTTGTTTTTTATTTGATTAATATCTGCTGCTGAATGTTTTTCCATTCCAATTCCAGTAGCAACAACTGTTACACGAAGCGTATCATTCATATCAGGATCTAAAGAAGTACCTATAACAACTGTTGCGTTATCTGAAGCGAAAGATCTAATAGTATTTCCAACTGTTTCAAATTCATCTAACTTTAAATCAAATCCAGCAGTAATATTTACTAATACACCCCGAGCTCCAGACAAATCTATATCTTCTAATAAAGGACTGGATATAGCTATTTCTGCAGCTTCTTCTGCGCGATTTTCTCCAGAAGATATTCCAGTACCCATCATGGCATATCCCATTTCCACCATAACAGTGCGTACATCAGCAAAATCCACGTTCATTAAACCTGGTCTTGTAATTAACTCAGCAATACCCTGTACAGCTCCTTTTAAAACATTGTTAGCTGCGCTAAAAGCATCAAGTAAAGAAATTCCTCGACTAAGAACTTTTAATAATTTATCATTAGGAATTGTAATTAAGGAATCAACATATTTTGATAATTCTACTATACCTTGTTCTGCAACGATCATTCTTTTTTTACCCTCAAAATTAAAGGGTTTTGTGACTACAGCAACAGTTAAAATACCTAATTCTTTTGCAATTTCTGCTACTACAGGAGCAGCTCCAGTTCCAGTACCCCCTCCCATTCCAGCTGCTATAAAGACCATGTCCGAACCATCTAATGCAGATTTTAATAGTTCTTTATCTTCTTCTGCTGATGTACGTCCAATTTCTGGATTAGCTCCAGCACCCAATCCTTTTGTTATATTATTGCCTATTTGTATGGTTTGTCCTACTTCTATTTTTCTTAATGCTTGCGCATCAGTATTGACTGCAAAAAACTCTACGCCTTCAATACGTTCTCTAACCATATGTTCTACTGCGTTTCCACCTCCACCTCCGACGCCAATTACTTTAATTATTGCATTATTACTTAATTCTGAAGATTCAAACATAATTTATTTCCATAATATATCTATATTTTATAAAGTTTTGAGTATAATATATTTTTAAAATTCTTTTTTAAACCAATTGTTAATTTGTTTTAAAAACTTTTCAAAAAAAGAAAACTCTTTTTTTTTCTTATCAATATTTGTGTACGATTCTCTTCCATAATGCAACAAACCAATTACTGTTGAGTAATCTGGTTCAGTTACCTTCTCAATTAATCCAGAAACGTTAAAAGGCTTAGCAATTCGTACTTTTTTATTAAAAATTTTTTCTGCACAGTCAGTTAAACATGGAATCTTTGATCCACCTCCAGTAAGCACAATTCCACTTAATAATTCATATTTCTTTCCCTTTTTTTGAAGTTTTTTTTGTATATGAATAATTTCATTATCTATTAAAGATAATAGTTCTATATATCTCGATTCAATTACGTCTATTAATGCATCTTGTTGTAAAGTTTTTTGAAAATTACTATTGATATCAGAAAAATCAATATTTTTTGATGATCCTAAAGATGGTTTCATTGTAGAACCATATTTGATTTTCATGTTTTCTGCATCATAATAAGAGGTACTAAAAGCATATGAGATATCACTTGTTACAATATTTCCAGCATATGGTATCACTTGGCTATACTGTATGGATCCATCGATATAAATAGTAAAATCTATTGTGCCTCCACCTATATCAATCATACATACACCAAGATTACATTCATCTTCAGTTAAAACGGCTTTACTCGACGCCAGACCCGAAAAAATAACTTGATCTACTTTTACATCGCATTTTTCTACAGCTTTAATAATATTCTTAGCCATATTTTGATGGCAAGTAATCAAATGAACTTTTACCTGCATACGTACTCCGGACAAACCTATAGGATTTTTTATTCCGGATTGTTGATCAATTGAATATTCTTGAGGTATCACATGTAATATATGATGTTCATTAAGAATTTGAACGGATTTCGCAATATGTATTACATTTTCCAGATCGTCTTTTGTTACTTCATCTTCAGAAATTGGAACTATACCTATTTCGTTTTGACAATTAATATATTTATTTGATAAAGACATATGTACAGAAGTAATTTGACAATCTGCCATGATTTCAGCTTTATTAATTGACTCTTGTATACATGAAACTATGGAATCTAAATTATTAATTCTTCCTTTATCTATACCTTTAGACGCACAAGTTCCTAATCCAATGATTTTAATCGTATCATCTATTAATACTTCTCCTACCAAAGTTACGACTTTAGTAGTACCAATTTCTAATCCTACTACTAATTTTCTGTCTTTTGATATGATCATTATTTTTAGCCTGTACTATATTTCTTTAATTATTACTTTTTTAATAAAATAATTCTTTATTTTTTATATTCATGATATATTCAAATTTAATAAGTAAATTTTATTGTCTTTTTCTTTATTTAAATATTAAGCATTAGATTAGTATTGTTTGGTGTTAATCATCAATTATTTTGATTAACGTTATATTATAATAAATTCTGATCATTCATATTTAAAATCAACAAAACTAGTTTATCAAATGATATTCCCATGTTTTGTGCGGACATTGGAACTAAACTTCTATTTGTCATGCCAGGTATAGTATTAACTTCTAATAACCAAAATTTATTCTCATTATCTAATATCACATCAATTCTTCCACATCCACTACATCCTAGTGTGTTCCACGCTAAGATTGCTATCTTTTGCAATTCTGTTTCTTGAAGTATATTTAATCCACTTGGACATGAGTATTGTGTAGAAGAAGACATATATTTAGCATCATAATCATAAAAATTATTTTTGGTGGAAATATGAATAGAAGGGAGTACTTTTTCACCTAGAATAGAAATTGTATATTCTTTTCCTTTTATAAATTTTTCAATGAGAATATTATTATCATAACTAAAAGCTATTTTTATAGCATTTTTCAGTTGATCAAGACAAGATACTAACGTTATACCTATACTTGATCCTTGATTATTTGGCTTAATTAAAACGGGGAATCCAAGTTTTAATGTTTTTTTTACTATAAGAGGATATATTGATGCAATATTTTTTTTTTTTGAAATGTAAATGTCAGGTGCGGTTAAAAGACCACGAGATTTCCATAATAATTTAGTACGAAATTTATCTATAGAGATTGAAGAAGACATGATCCCGCTACCTGTATAAGGAATATTTAAATATTGAAGGACTCCTTGAATACTTCCATCTTCGCCACCATATCCATGTAATGAAATATATACCTTATCAAAACCTTCTTGTTTTAATTTCATTATAGAATAATCACGTGTATCGATTGGATATGCATTTAATCCAGATTTCAGTAAACTGTTAAGAACAGCATATCCTGATTTGATTGAAATTTCTCTTTCAGAAGATGTTCCTCCTAATAAGACAGCTATTTTTTTATTCATTTGCTCCACTTTTTTATTTTTTTAATTAACATTGTACGTACGATTTTATCTACGTTTCCAGCACCCTGTATTAAAACAATATCGTTTCCACTTAATTGAGGCATAAGAGCATCTAATATTAGATTATTATCAGAGATTAAAATAGCATGATTTTTTCCTGTTTTTTTTACATCATTAAAAAGTGAGAAACTATCTGCTCCTAGAATAAATTTTTCGTTTGAAGAGTATACATTTAATATCAATAAAACATCTACCTTAGATAAAACATAAACGAAATCATTATACAAATTATATGTTCTTGTATATCGATGAGGTTGGAATATCATTATTAAGTTTTTATTTGGCCAACTCATTCGTATTGTTTTAATAGTCTTAGATAACTCCGTAGGATGATGTCCATAATCATCTATTAACATGCAATTAGTATTTGTACCAATATTTTTCTCAATTGAAAGAAATCCGAGGAATTCAAATCTTCGACAAGTACCTTGGAAATTTTTTAGAGATAAAATTATATTGTGACTACTTATGCCTTCATTAATTGCCAGAGCAATTGCAGCTGCAGCATTTAACGCATTATGTTTACCAGGTATATTCAAAGTTATATTTAATTCTTTTTTATTTTTTAGGATAATTGTGAAATTTCCAAAAAAATAATTTTGTTTGTAAAAAAAAACTCGAATATCTGCATTTTTATTGAAGCCATATGTAATTACTTTGCATTTAATATCAGTTAAAATATCACAAATAGCACTATCATCTATACATACTATAGCTATTCCATCTGATGGAATTTTTTTTAAAAAACATAAAAACGTTTTTTTTAATTTTGCAAAACTATTATTATAATGATCCATGTGATCAGGTTCAATATTAGTTAGAATCACTATTTTTGGATTTAGATATAGAAAAGAAGAATCACTTTCATCTGCTTCTGCAATAAAGTAGTGAGAAGATCCTAATTGAGCATGAGAATTAATTGATTTTATTAAACCTCCATTAATTAAAGTGGGATTTATACCGCTTTCGATAAAAATATCTGAAATCATCGAAGTAGTAGTGGTTTTACCATGTGTTCCGGAAACTGCTATTCCAAATTTAAAATTCATGAATATTTCAAGCATTTCTGCTCTTAATAATATAGGTATATTACGTTTTTTGGCTGCTATAATTTCTTTATTTTTTTGTGAAATAGCACTAGATTTAATGATGAAATCAATATTTTGAATATTTTTTTCAGAATGTTGAAAATATATAGTTGCTCCTAGATTAATTAATTTTTTTGTATTAAAACTATTTGATAAATCAGAACCACTGATTTTATATCCTAGTTTTAATAAAATTAAAGCGATTCCTGACATGCCGGAACCACCAATACCAATAAGATAAATATTTTTATATTTTTTTTTAGAAATAAAAAAGTTATTTTTTTTTATATCTTGTACATTCATACTTTTATCTTTTCAATTCTACTTTATTGTAAATGTAAGATTTATGTTTTTTTGGAAATATTATTAATTATATTGAAAATATTTAATATTGAATCGCGAATTCCAAGAGAATAAGCTTTTTTCGCCATTAAAAAAAGCGTGTCTCGATTTAGAGAATTAAGTAAATTAACAAGCAATTTAGTATTAAATTGTGACTGATCAATTATTTTTGCTGCGCCAATTGATTCTAAATCTTGTGCGTTTCGGTGTTGATGTTGATCTTTATGTGGATAAGGTACAAAGATAGCAGCTAACCCTACTATAGATATTTCGCTGACAGTCAATGCTCCAGAACGACAAATAATTATATCAGCCCATTGATATGCAGCAGATATATTTTTTATAAAACAACTAATTTTATATTGATTTAATTGGAATTTTTCATATTTTTTTTTTGTTTTTTCTAATTCTTTAAAACCTGTTTGATGCCAAATAATAATTTTTTCTTTTAGTACTAATGATACTTCTGGTAGTATCTGATTTAAAATAGAAGATCCTTGACTTCCACCAATAACTAGTACTCTTAAAAGACCTTCTCTATTTTTAAAACGATTCATAGGAGAAGGAATGTTTATAATTTTTTCACATACTGGATTTCCTACTACTTCTGCATTTCTTAAAACTCCAGGATATGCTTGCATGTTTTTTATAGATATTTTAGATAGCCATTGATTTGTAATACCTGCAATTTTATTTTGTTCATGTAGAATTAATGGAATTCTACAATTCCAAGCAGCAATTCCTCCTGGACCGGATACATATCCCCCGAGTCCTAGTATAATATCTGGAGACCAATTTTTTATTATTTTTTTAATATTATAATAAGCGCGTAATATATATATTGGTGAAAGGATTAAATTTTTTAAGCTAGTATTACGTAGTCCCTTAATTTTAATATAATGTATTTTAATACCATATTTAGGTATTATTTTGGATTCTATACCATTTTTTGTCCCTATCCAATTAACACTCCATCCTTTTTTAATGAGATAACGAGCTATAGTTAGTCCTGGAAAAACATGGCCACCACTTCCGCCTGCCATAATTATTATTTTTTTATTAATCATCCAGATCCTCTAGGAAATGCTTGCGATGTTTTTAATCTTATTTCAAAATCGATTCTTAATAGAAGAAAAATAGCAATTGAATTAATAATCAAACTTGACCCGCCATAACTAATAAATGGTAAAGTAAGTCCTTTAGTTGGTAAAATACCAGTTACAGCACCAACATTAATTAATGTTTGAAAGCCAAACCAAATACCGATAGAACAAGCTAAAAATCCTGGAAAAATTTGTTCTTTTTCTAAAGCTTTTTGTCCGATATACATAGCGCGCAAAGCAAGTGAAAAAATGAGTAATAAAATTAAAAAAGCACCAATATAACCCAATTCTTCACCTATGATAGAAAATATAAAATCACTATGTGCATCTGGCAAATAATCTAGTTTTTGTATTGAATTACCTAGACCTTGTCCTAAGAAGTTTCCACGACCCAATGCTATTAATGATTGTGTTAATTGATATCCATTACCAAATGGATCTTCCCAGGGATTCCAAAAAGACAAAACTCTTTTAATACGATAAGGTTCTAATAATATTAATAAAATTATTGTTAATATGCTAATGGCAATAATAATGCAAAATTGTCCTATTTTAGCACCAGAAATAAATAAAATTGATAAAGTGGTAAAAAAAAGAACAACTACAGTTCCTAAATCAGGTTCTGCTAACAAAAGAATTGATTGTATAATAATAACACTCATGGGTTTAAAAAAACCCCAGAAATTATTACGTACTTCGTTAGATTTTCTTGATAAGTAACTAGATATATAACAAAAAGAGGAAATTTTACATATTTCGGAAGGTTGTATGTGCAAGAAACCTACATTTATCCATCGGAAAGATCCGTGTATTGAATGGCCGAATAGGAGTACAAAAACTAGTAATAGAATTGAAATGATAAGGATAATATTACTGTTATTTTTCCAAAAAATAATTGGCATACGTAAAAAAATAAAAGATAATAAAAATATTAAGAAAAGATAAAAAATCTCTCTTTTAATAAAAAAAAATGGATTATGATATATATTTTGACTTATAGGAATGGATGTTGAGATAACCATAATTAACCCGATAGAAAATAAACTCAAGGTTAACCATACTAATATACGATCATATAATATAAAAAAAGAATCTTTTTTATTACATTTTTTTTCAGTATTTTTTTTATTTTTTACATTTTTGTTGTATAAGTGTATCAAGTGATTTCCTTTATTAATTTTATAAAAAGATTACCCCTCTCTTCAAAATTAGAAAATTGATCTAAACTGCTACATCCAGGAGACAGTAGTACTGTATCACCTGGTTTAACTTGTTGTGAAATTAATATCATTGCTTCTTTTAAATTTTCAACATAAATAGATTTTTTTTTATATATTTTTGAAAGTTTAATACCATCTTTTCCAAAACAGTAAATTTTTATTTTTAGTTTTTTGAAATAAATTTTTAATTTATTAAAATTTCCAGATTTACTATCTCCACCTAATAACAATCTTATTTTTCCTGTTGTTTTTATGGAATTTAAAGCAACTTCAGTACTATTTACGTTTGTAGATTTAGAATCATTGATCCAATTTATTCCCTTTTCATTTTTTATTATTTGAAATCGATGAGGCAGGTTTTGAAAATTTTTAATTACATTTATTGTCTTATTTCTAGGAAATTTCATTGCATCTGAAACAGCAATAGAGACTAATGCATTATTATAATTATGGTAACCATACAATGAGATTTCTCTCGTATTCAATATCTTTTTATTTTTAAAAAATAAAAAATTATCTTGATTTTCATGATGTATATGATAATCACTTGTACTAGTTCCAAAACTAATCCATTTTTTATTTTTAATATGCGCAAGATCATTTATTAAGTCATCATTTGAATTAGTTATGCAAATTTCCGCTTGATTATAAATAGATATCTTGGTTTTTTTATATTGTTGAAACCCTTGTGGATATCGATTGATATGATCCTCGCTAATATTGAGAAGAATTGCTATTTTAGATTTTAAAGTAAATGTGTTTTCTAGCTGAAAACTAGATAATTCTATTATGTATAAATCCGCTGTTTTATCAAGCATTTTTAATACAGGAAAGCCAATATTTCCACCTAAAAAAGATTTATAACCTGCATTTTGCGCGATTTTTGTTATCATTGTAGCCACAGTGCTTTTCCCATTAGTTCCTGTAATTGAAATAATAGGAACATTTGTTTCTCTAGAAAATAATTCAATATCGCTAATAATTTCAATTCCTAATGTACGTGCTTTAATTAAAGTAGGTTTCAATGAAGAAATTCCTGGACTTATAATAATTAAATCTGATTCTAAAATCCATTTATGTTCTAAGTTTCCTAAACTATATTTAATATTTTTAGGAATCTTAAAAAGATTCTTAGGATTTTTAGACTCGTCAAGAATTTTAGGTCTTATTCCTTGTTTTAAAAAAAAATTAATACATGACATTCCTGTCAATCCCATACCTAAAATTAATATTTTTTTACTAAAATAATTATATGACATTAATACACCTTTAAGGAAATAAGACTTATTAATAGTAATATTAATGATACGATCCAAAATCTCACCACAATTAAAGGTTCTGATATACCTTTAATTTCATAATGGTGATGAATTGGAGCCATTTTAAATATTCTTTTTTTTCTTATTTTGAATGATATAATTTGTAAAATAACAGATATTGTTTCAAAAACAAAAATACCACCCATAACAGTAAGTAGTAATTCTTGATGCAATAATATTGCTATAGTTCCTAAAGCACCACCTAGTGAAAGAGAACCCACATCTCCCATAAATACCTTGGCTGGATAGCTGTTAAACCACAAGAAACCTAATCCTGAACCAATAATTGCCATGCATAATACAGATAATTCTTCTGAATTTTTTATATAATGAACATGTAAGTGAGTAGCACTGTTTATATTTTCACTAAATAAAGATATTAATGTAAAACCACAAGTTAAAAAAATAACAGGCATAATGGCTAATCCATCTAATCCGTCTGTTAAATTAACTGAATTACTAGTGCCAACAATTACAAAATAAGAAAGAAATATGTATAAATAATGTATTTCAAAAGAATTTTTTACATAAAAAGGAATGATTAATTTAGTAGAAATGATTTCTTTGTTGCTAGTATTTATTATGTAAATGAATACTAAAGCAATGACAGACAACCAAAAATATTTCCATATTAATTTTAATCCCTGAGTGTTTTGGTATTTTATTTTTTTATAATCATCTATTAAACCTATTATGCCATATCCTATTAAAATACTTATAACATACCAAATATAAATACATGATAAATTACAATATAATATTATAGAAAATAATATAGAAAAAATTATAAAAATTCCACCCATAGTTGGAGTATTATTTTTTGAAAAATGTGTTTTAGGTCCATTTTTTCGTATTATTTGATAATTTTGCAATTTTTTAAAAAAATATATGAAATATGGTCCAATATATAAATTAATAAAAAAAGAAGTTAATAAGCTGAATATTGCACGATATGGAATATTAAAAATAAAATTTAAATTAAAATATTTATTTAAAAAAATTAACATTTTTTTTTGCTCTCTTTGATAAGTTTTTCTACTATTTCTTCCATTTTTGCACTGCGAGATCCTTTGACTAGTATTGTTATTTGTTCTTGTTTTAAAAATAGTTTTTTTAAATATTCACTGAGATTCTTTTTATTAAAAAAATGTTTTCCATTATTGCAAACTTTAGTAATTTCATTGCTTATGTTACCAACGCTAAACACTTTATTAATTTTTGATAAATTAGCAGTATTTCCTATCATTCTATGATATAAAGCACTTTTTTCTCCTAATTCGGCCATATCTCCAGTTACTAAAATTTTATAACCTGGCATGTTTTCTAAAACTTTTATTGCTGAAATCATAGATGAAACATTAGAATTATAAGTATCATCAATTAAAATTTTATTGTTTGCTAATGTAATTAGTTCTAATCTTCTTGAAACAATAGGAGTATTTAATAGTCCTATTTTTATTATTTTTAAAGGTATTTTTACTGCAAAAGAAAGGGCTGTAGCTGCTAATGCATTAGATATGTTTTGATAGCCTAAAAATGGCAGTGAAATATCTATGTTTCCACATGGTGTATGTATTGTAAAAGATGTACCATATACATGAATTTTAATATCACTAGAAAAAAAATTACTATATTTTTTTTTTTGATAGAAAAATATAAAATATTATTTTTATATATATCTTTTTTCCATAGTGAAAGATGATGGCTGTCTAAATTAATAACCACTGTTCCATTTGGTTTTAAACCAGAAAATATTTCTGATTTGGCTTTAGATACTCCTAATAACGATTTAAATCCATTTAAGTGAGCACAGTGAATATTATTAATTAAGATAATTTCTGGTTGACTAATATTGCTGGTATAAGAAATTTCACCTAATTTGTTTGCACCTAATTCAATCACAGCGTATTTATGTTTTTTTGTCAGTCGTAACAAAGTCATAGGTACACCAATACTATTATTTAAATTGTCAATAGTAGATATTGTATTTCCATTCTGCCTAAGAATAGATGCCGTCATTTCTTTAACTGAAGTTTTTCCACAAGAACCAGTAATAGCTAATATTTTTGCATTAGTTTTTTTGCGAATCCAATTAGAAATCTGTCCTAAAGCAATAGATGTGTTGTCTACTATAATATAAGAAATATGGGATTTTATATTTTTCTGTGTAATTACAGCAGAACAGCCTTTTTTAATAGCATCTTTTACAAATATATGAGCATCAAATTTTATACCTATTAAAGCGATAAAAAGACAACCTGGAACAATTTTTTTAGTATCAATAACAATTTCATTTATAAATAAATTGTTTCCATATAGTTTTCCATTAGTAATTAAGGCGATTTTTTTCAATGATACAGAAATCATATTTTATTTTCCAATAAGTTTAATACTGTTTTTTTATCTGAATATTTTATATCTCTATTTTTAATTATTTGTTGTTCTTCATGTCCTTTTCCTGCTATTAAAATTATATGATTATGTTTTGATTTAAGATATGCATAATATATTGCTTTTTTTCTATTTGGAATAATTAGTATTTTTTTCTTGTTTTTACAACCACTTAGAATATCTTGTATAATTTTTATTTCTTTTTCATTTCGCGGATTATCGTTTGTAAGAATAACTTTATCTGACATTTTTTCCGCAATAGCCCCCATAATAGAACGTTTTTTTTGATCTCTTTCTCCTCCGCATCCAAATATACACCAAATGTATTTTCGATAATGTAAATAAATTGCATCAAGTGTTTTTTGTAATGCATCTGGTGTATGAGCATAATCAATAATAAAAGTTGGTTTTTTAATACGAAAAAATGTTTCCATTCTACCATGTACAGGTGTTATTTTTTTAGATGTGCGAATTAAATCAGACAAATTATAACCTAATTCTAAAAGACAAGCTAAAGATAATAAGAGATTGGTGACATTGAAATATCCAATTAGACAAGATGATATCTCACCCTTTCCCCAACTTGATTCGAATGTAATACGAACAGAATGATTATAATATTTAATATCTGTGGCATTGATCCATTTTGTAGAATATTTTCTCTGTTCAGAATTTTTAATCGTAACCGATATTGTATAGAAATCGAGTAATTTTTTTAACCATATTTTACCGTATTGATCATCAGCATTTAATATAATTTTTTTAACTTTATGCGTGCTAAACAATAACCATTTTGCTGATTCATATTGTTTCATATTTATATGATAATCTAAGTGATCTTGTGTTAGATTTGAAAATATTGCAATATGAAAAGGAACGTCTTTTACACGATTTTGTATCAAACCATGTGAAGAAACTTCCATAGTCACTAATTTAGCTTGTTTTTCTAATGCCATAGATAAGAATGAATGAATAAAAATAGCAGAAGAGGTCGTGTTTTTTGAAGGTTTTAAAAAGTTATAAACACCGTTTCCTAAAGTTCCCATGGTTGCAACTTTATTGCCTAAAATTGTACTCCATTGATTAATCAATTGAATTATAGTCGTCTTTCCATTAGTACCAGTAACTCCAATTATTTTTAATTTTTTTCCTGGTTCTTTATAAAAACGGCTTGCTATCATCGATATTTTTTCGGATAGTTTAAAAAAGTATATTATAAGAATATTATTAATATATTTAAATATTCCATGAATTTCTTTTTTTTCAGTTTCATATAGAATTGTTGACACTTTTTTATAAATCGCTTCGAAAATAAAGTTGCGTCCATCTTTTTTTATTCCAGGCACAGCTATAAATAAATCTCCTTTATTCAAATTTCTGCTATCCATATTTAAATTTAAAATATATTTGTTTGGAATATTTTTAATCCATGGTGATAGTAAATATTTTAAGGAAGTTTTGTTCATTCAGTTTTGTAATTTAATTTAAATAATAATATTTTAATTAGATAGATTATCTGGTTTTATATTCATTTCTTTTAATATTAATTGCATTACACCGCTAAAAACTGGAGCGGAAACTGCACCTCCATAATATTGATTTCCTTTAGGATTATCGATAATAATTATCAATGAAAACCTTGGATCACTCGCTGGAGCAATTCCCGCAGTATAAGCTGTGTATTTTTTAATATAATGTCCATTAATACCGACTTTTTTTGCAGTTCCTGTTTTAATAGCAATACGATACCCTTTAACTGCAGCTTGTCTACCGCTTCCTCCTATTTTAGCAACACTTTCCATCATATTAATTACTTTTTGAACATATTTTTTTGGGAAGATTCTCTTTTCATATAATGGTTTTTTAATTTTTATAATAGAAAGTGGGCGATATATTCCATAACTTCCGATAGTAGCATATAATCTGGCTAGTTGAAGAGGGGTTACCATAAGTCCATATCCAAAAGAGAAAGTAGCTTTATCTAAATCAGACCATCTTTTTCTTTTAGGTATCAATCCGCTTTTTTCTCCAATTAATCCTAGTTTAGTAGGTTTTCCTAATCCAAATTTTGTATAGCCGTCAAGTAATTTTAAAATTGGCATAGAAAGTGCAATTTTTGATACTCCTACATTGCTTGATTTTTGTAATATACCAGTGATAGAAAGTTGTTCATGATAAGAAACATCTTTTATTCGATGACTTTTAATGAAAAAAGGTTTTGTATTTATTATAGAATTTTCTTGAATTGTGCCAAGTTCTAATCCTTCTAAAATCACTATTGGTTTTACTGTTGAACCAGGCTCAAACATATCTGTAATTGCTCTATTACGAATATTTTTTTTTATTGTATTTTTCATATTATTAGGATTATATGAAGGACTATTTGCCATAGATAAAACTTCTCCAGTTTTGATATCAATCAAAACTGCAGTGCCACAATCAGCTTTATTTTTTTCTACTGCATCGTGTAATTTATCATATATAATATTTTGTAATTTTGTATCAATACTGAGTGTTAAATTATTGGATGGACTTTTATTAACTAAAGATATATTTTCAACAACATGTCCTTTATTATCTTTTCTTATTTTTCTTTTTCCTGGTTTTCCTGTCAACAGTGAATTAAAACTTTTTTCTATTCCTTCAATTCCGATTCCATCTATGTTAGTTATACCTATAAGTTGAGCTGCGATTTTTCCAAAAGGATAATATCTTTTTGGTTCTTCTAATAAAAAAACACCAGATAAATGTAATTGTTTAATATAATCTGAAATCTCAGGATTTATTTGACGAGCTAAATAAATAAATTTTGATTTTTTATAAGAATTTATATGTGAAATTACATCTTGTAAAGGAATAGATAGAATTTCTGATAAAGCTTTCCATCGTTTATCATTTTTAATATTTTTGATATCAAGAATTGCAGATGGATCTGCACATATCGCATTAACTGATACAGTGACTGCTAGAGGGTATCCTCTTCGATCATTAATAATTCCTCTTGTCGCAAGTAAAGATTGTGTTCTTAATGTTCTACGATCTCCTTCTATTATAAGTGGATTCGGATTAATTATTTGTAAAAAAATTATGCGCGAAGTTAAAATAAGTAAAGATAAAAAAATAAAACTATATAATATAAAAAAACGCCAATTTATATAATCTATTTTTTTTATTTTTTCTTTAAAAAAATTAATTTTTTCTTTTTTATACATTTTCTAAATAATATCCATCAATTTACATTTTTTTATCAAATAAAAATTATTTTTTTTGAACTGTAGAGTGAATAGATAAAGAATTTTTTTCAATTATTAAATTTCTCCATTCTTCATTTTTCTCTTTTTTTTTAGAATGAGATTTTCTTCTTGAGAAATTAATAATCGGGTATTGTAAACTGTAATAATAACAAAACTAGCAGATAATATAATAGCTATTAATAGCATTAAGTGTATTTTCCCATGGGAAAGTAAATCTTTTTTAATTATTTTTGGTAAATCATAACGTTGAATTTTCATATTCATTCTTTCATTTCTGCTGTACGAAGTATAGAACTTCGAGCTCTGGGATTATTACTTATTTCATTTTTAGTGGGTAATATACGATTAATAATTTTTAATTTGCATATTTTTAAATTGTTTAATTGTTTTTCTGTAATAGGCATACCATATGGAACTATTGCTTTTTTACTATTTTTTATCATAAATTTCTTTACTATTCTATCTTCTAAAGAATGAAAACTAAGAATTGATATCCGTCCTCCTGGTTTTAATATTTTCAGTGTACTTTCTAAAGCGGCTTCAATTTCTTTCAATTCTTGATTAATATAAATTCTAATTGCTTGAAAACTTCTTCTTGCTGGATGTTTAAACTTGTTTTTTATCGGTATTGCTTTTTTTATAATACTTGCTAATTCTAGAGTGCTTGTTATTTTTTTTATTTTACTTGTTTTTTTTATTGCATAAGCTATTTTTTTTGAAAAACGTTCTTCTCCAAAATTTTTTAAAACAAAAGAAATTTCATCAACATGACTTTTAAACAGCCATTCTGAAGCAGAAATGCCGGATTCAGGATTCATTCGCATATCTAAAGGACCATCTTTTTTAAATGAAAAACCTCTTTTACAGTCGTCAATTTGTAATGAAGACACTCCTAAATCAAATATAATTCCATTAACTTTTCCTGCAATTTTTTCGTTTTTTGCATAATCTAGTAATTTTGAAAAATTCTTGTGAACTATATGAAAACGCATGTCTTGAATATTTTTTCCAATAGAAAAAGCTATTGGATCTCTATCAATAGAATATAATCTTCCATCTTTTCCTAATTTTTTTAAAATTTCATATGAATGTCCACCAGATCCAAATGTGCTGTCAATATAAATACCATTTTCTTGAATCTTTAAAGAACGAATTAGTTCTTCTTTCATTACTGGAATATGCTTAATTATATGATTCATTCTGAAATGTATATGATGTAAAGTAAAAATATTATAATACATAGTCGTTTTTTTAAACGACTATGTATTATATGTATATTTAGAATACTTACTATTCAAATAGTATGTTATAAAATTTAAAAAATTTTTTTAATATTTTTATCAAAACATTTAAAAAATTTATAAATAAATTAAAAATTTTTAGTAGAAAAATGAGTACGTATTATTTTTATTTTTAATCATTTATCCTCGAGAAATACCAACAATTCCAGAACGAGTTACTTCAATAACTTCTGATATATTTCGTATGATTTTAAGAAAAGAATCAATTTTTTTTGTAGTACCAGACAATTGTAATATATATGTTGCAGATGTTATATCTACAATTTGTCCTCGAAATACTTCGATAATATGTTTTATATAATCTCGTCTATAATCGTTTATCTGAACTTTTAGTAATATAATTTCACGTTCGACATGAGAAGACTGTCCAATTTGTACAACTCTTAATACATCTATCAATTTATGAAGTTGTTTTTCAATTTGTTCAATGGCTTTTTCATCGCCTACTGTTTGTATAGTCATTTTTGATAAAGTAGGGTCTTCAGTAGGTGCTAATGTAATAGTTTCTATATTGTATCCTCTTTGCGAAAAGAGTCCTATTACTCGTGATAATGCACCTGATTCATTTTCTAATAGAATAGATAGAATTCTTCGCATATTTTAGGAGACCTCTTTTTTCCTTAACAACATTTCATTCATACCGCCGCCTTGAATCTGCATGGGATAAACGTGCTCAGAATTATCTATTTGAACGTCTACAAATACTAAATGACCATGAGATAATTTATTTAATGCTAATGTTAACTTTTCTTCTAATTCTATAGGTTTAGTAATTTTAAGACCAAAGTGTCCATAAGATTCTGATAATTTTACAAAATTTGGAAGTGAGTCCATATAAGAATGAGAATGCCTTCCTGAATAAATCATATCTTGCCATTGTTTAACCATTCCTAAAGAAGAATTGTTAAGATTTAATATTAATATTGCTAAATTATATTGTTTCGCTGTAGATAATTCTTGAATATTCATTTGAATACTACCGTCTCCAGTGATACAGATGACAGTTTCTTTTGGCAAAGCTAGTTTTACACCCAATGCTGCAGGAAGTCCAAATCCCATAGTTCCTAGACCACCTGAATTAATCCAATGTCTAGGCTTGTTAAATGGATAATACAATGCAGTAAACATTTGATGTTGTCCAACATCTGAAGTAATATAAGCTGTACCTTTTGTTAGTTTAAAAAGAGTTTCAATAACTTTTTGAGGCTTAATCTCATTACCTGTTTGATCATATTTGAGACTATTAACTTTTTTCCATTTTTTAATAGTATCCCACCAATTTTTTAATAGCGGAATTTTTTTTTCTTTCTTTAATAATTCCAACATTTTTCGAAGTACATGTTTCGCATCTCCAACAATAGGTATATTAGCAGACACAGTTTTAGAAATAGAAGTAGGATCAATATCAATATGTAAAACAACAGCGTTTGGACAGTATTTTTTTAAATTATTTGTTGTTCGATCATCAAATCTAACCCCTATAGCAAAAATAACATCGGCATGATGCATAGTCATATTAGCTTCATAAGTTCCATGCATTCCCAACATAGAAATATTTTGAGCATGATTTCCCGGAAAAGCTCCTAGTCCCATCAAAGAAGTAGTAACAGGACAGTTTGTCTTCTCTGCAAAAACACGTAGTTCGTCACTACCATCAGAACTAATAATTCCACCACCTGCATAAATTACAGGTTTTTGAGCTTTTAATAATGTGCAAAGTGCTTTTTTAATTTGTCCTATATGACCTTTTGTGGTTGGATTATACGATCGTATATGAACTTTTTCTGGCCATTCATAATAAAATTTATTTTCTTTTTTTAAGATGTCTTTAGGCAAATCAATTACCACAGGTCCTGGACGTCCACTTGATGCTAACCAAAAAGCTTTTTTAAAAACCATAGGTATATCTTCAGTTTTTTTAACTAAAAAACTATGTTTTACTACCGGACGAGAAATGCCAATCATGTCACATTCTTGGAAAGCATCATAACCAATTAATGAAGAAGCAACTTGACCAGATATGACAACCATAGGAATAGAATCCATATATGCTGTAGCAATACCAGTAATAGCATTTGTTGCACCTGGTCCAGAAGTAACTAATACAACTCCTGTTTTTCCAGTAGCACGAGAATAACCATCAGCCATATGAGTTGCAGCTTGTTCATGTCTTACTAAAATATGTTCAATGCCACCAACAGTTTTTAGAGCATCATAAATATCTAGTACAGCACCACCAGGATAACCAAATATATGCTGTATTCCTTGATCAATTAATGATCGAACAACCATTTCGGCTCCTGATAATATTTCCATTTTTTTCCTCCAGGATAATAATTTATTAGGTTTATTCCCTAGCTCTCTATCTATCAGTTTATCCTGTAGTTCATCTAGATAAAATTAGCGCTATTTATTATAAAATTTTAAAAAATATCTTGTGTCCAAGATTTATATTTTTCATATGATTGTTCTGTGTTTAACAGTCAATGACTTCAACGGCGTTTGATTCTGAATTAGTCTTTAGTGTAAGAGGAGTAATATTAATTTTCATTATTACAAATATATCAGAGATTATCAATTAATAGAAAGTATTAAGTTTACTTTATTATAATTTAGTTTTTACATTACTAAATTAGTATAATTTTATTCTTTAGCTAAAAATATTTTAAATTCAGGGGGGGAATCTATGTTTAAAAAATCTTTTTGCTTGTGTAAAAAGAAAAATTTCTAATTTTTTTTTTAATGCTAATTTTTAGCTTTTTTAAAACTTGATATTAACAACTCTGTATTCCAGATATTTGCTTCTAATGCTATTGATGTAATGACGCTGACTTATACTAAGTTATAAATTATAGGTTTCTTATTATAAGGATCTCAATTAAATGTGAAATATATTTTTTTTGAAGTAATAATTTCGATAAGTGCCTGTTGTACTAATTGAATTATTTTTTAAACATACGAGTAAAAGTGTCAATTTTTTCTTATTAATTAGTTTTTGAATTACAATAATTTTATAATTTTGTTTACGTTATTTTTTTATTAATACATATTGTATATGATCTACAGTAAAAACGTTTACCAAAACTAGAAAGATTAATTTCTATTCTATTTAAATCTTTTTCTATAAATATTCTAAAATAATTTTTAGCAAGTTTTATGTTTTGGTCTCCAGAAAGATGTGTTTTTCTTATTTTTTTTATAAGGATAACTAGTTGATTTTTTTAGCACCTAATCCCCATATATGAATTAATAGGCTAATTATAATATCTAATTTTTCATTAATTTTTATTAACATTTAGAACTTTTACAGTAATATTAAAAAAATTTTTATTGATGAGTTGTGGTTGATTTTTTCATTTTTATTAAATTGAGGTGCTATAGAATTTTTTCTTCAAGCATGAAATCATTTTTTCATCTTGATCTAAATATGTTTATATTAATTTTTTTATGTATATTTTTTCTAAATCAGGAATTTTAACATACCAATTATGTCCCTATAGTTTTTCTATAAAATATTGTAATATTTTTTTCTTTATTTTAAAGGTTTATTATAAAAATTAATTTTTATCAATATAATGCAAAAAGACTATAAATTAAATAAGAAAATAAAATTATATGTATTTTAAAAGCATTAAATATTTATTGTTTTATAGTTTTTTCTGATCTTGATATTAGTATAAATTTTTATATTATAGATATTAACAAGCAATGGAGTTAAATTTTAATGGAGTGTATAATAAAAATTTATTCCATTGCATAATGCATTATAATAATTTTTTTATCTACATATTAGATTGTAATTATGAGAAAGAAATAATGAAAAAATCAGCTATAATATCAAGTGAAATAATTCTGATTTTAACGCTATTACTAAGTTTTGGAATGTCTTGGAACGATATTACTCCTGCTATAAAAAATAGCACTGTTTCGAAAGAAACATCTCCTAGTTTAGCGCCAATGTTAGAAAAAGTTATGCCTTCAGTAATTAGCATTAATATTGAAGGAAGTACTGTTGTGCATACTTCTCGGTTGCCTCATCAATTTAAACCATTTTTTGGTGATAACTCTCCTTTTTGTCAGGATAATTCACCATTTCGAAATTCTCCTTTTTGCCGAGTTCATCCTAATTCTGATAATAAAAATGAAAAATTTCACGCATTAGGTTCTGGTGTTATTATTAATGCTGATAAAGGATATGCAGTAACAAATAATCATGTTGTTGAGCATGCAAACAAAATTCATGTCCAATTAAGTGATGGACGTCGTTATGAAGCTCGAGTAATTGGCAAGGATTCGCGTTCTGATATTGCTTTAATACAATTAAAAAATGCAAATAATTTAAGTGCGATAAAAATTGCTGATTCTGATACTTTGCGGGTAGGAGATTATACTGTAGCTATCGGTAATCCATATGGTCTTGGAGAAACTGTTACTTCAGGTATTATTTCTGCGTTAGGACGAAGTGGTTTAAATATTGAGCATTATGAAAATTTCATTCAAACTGATGCAGCAATTAATCGAGGCAATTCTGGTGGAGCATTAGTTAATTTAAACGGCGAATTAATAGGAATTAACACTGCTATTTTAGCTCCAGATGGTGGAAATATTGGAATTGGATTTGCTATTCCCGGAAATATGGTAAAAAATTTAACTGCACAAATGGTTCAATATGGACAAGTAAGACGAGGGGAATTGGGCATAATAGGTATGGAATTAAACTCAGATTTGGCACAAATTATGAAAATTAATGCACAAAAAGGTGCTTTTGTTAGTCGAGTTTTACCTGATTCTTCTGCATTTGAAGCAGGTATCCGAGCGGGTGATATTATTGTTTTTTTAAATAAAAAACCTATTTCTAGTTTCGCAGCATTACGTGCTGAAATAGGATCTTTGCCAGTAAAAACTAAAATGGAATTAGGAATATTTCGAGAAGGAAAAATTAAAACTATTTTAGTTGAATTAAAACATTCTATAAAACACAATTTAAATTCAGAAAATAATTATATAGGAATTGAAGGTGTAAATTTAAGTGATTATGTATCTAATGAACAAAAAGGAGTAAAAGTAGAAAATGTAAAATTAAATACTCCTGCATCAAGAATTGGTTTTAAAAAAAATGATATTATTATTGGAGTTAATCAGAAATTAATAAATTCTTTAGAAGAATTAAAAATAATTTTAGATAGTAAGCCTAAAATATTAGTTTTTAATGTAAAAAGAGGCAATGATAGTATATACCTAGTCAGTGAATAATGATTATATTAGTTCCGCCCGAAAAAATACGGGCGGTTTTTTTAATTTATATCGCATTGCGTAATAATTGATTAATCTCTGTTTTGCTTAAAGTTTTTAAATCTACTTTTTTTACAATGATAGCAGCATAAAGATTGTAATTTTTATTTTTAGACGGCAAACTACCAGAAACGACTACGGAATGAGCAGGTACTTTTCCATAAAAAATTTTCCCGTTTTCTCTATCATAAATTTTAGTGCTTTTTCCAATAAAAACACCCATAGAAATCACGCAACCCTTTTCTACAATAACTCCTTCTACAATTTCAGATCGTGCACCAATAAAACAATCATCTTCAATAATTGTAGGATTGTTTTGTAGAGGTTCTAAAACACCTCCTATACCAACACCTCCGGATATGTGTACGTTTTTACCAATTTGAGCACAAGAGCCCACAGTAGCCCAAGTATCTATCATAGTTCCTTGATCAATATAGGCGCCTATATTTATATAAGAAGGCATAATCACTGTATTATAATTAATAAAAGAGCCATATCTTATTGTTGCTGGTGGTACAATGCGTATTTTTTCTCTTGCGAACTTTTCTTCAGTGTATTCTTCATATTTTAATGGGATCTTATCATAATAATTAGTACAACTGCCTTTTATAAAATTATTTTTTTTTATATACATGTATAATAAAACTGCTTTTTTTAACCATTCATGAGTAATCCAATGATCATCTTTTTTTTCTGCAATTCTAATTATACCATTGTTTAATAATTTAATAACCTGTGAAACGGTTTCAAAAATATCGTGATTAATATTATTAATATCAATTTTATTTTTATTTTCGTACGCTTCTTCAACTATTTTTTTTAATTCTTGCATCTTTTAATTTAACCTAATATGTTATTAATAAATAAGAAATTTATTTTAATCTATACAAATATTTAAAAATTTAATTTGTGTTAACTAATTTTCGAGAAATGTTTTCATCTTTTTGCCATGTTAAAATTTCACACCCATATTCTGTTACTAACACAGTATGTTCATATTGTGCTGATAAAGAATGATCTTTAGTTTTTACAGTCCATCCATCTTTCATACACTCTACTTGAGAATTTCCAGAATTAATCATGGGTTCAATGGTAAAAATCATTCCTTTTTCTAAGATAATATTATTTTCTTTGTTTTGATAGTGTAGTACATGAGGTTCTTCATGAAAATCACGACCGATACCATGACCGCAATATTCTTTTACAACAGAAAAATTATGTTTTTCAACATAATTTTGAATAATTCTACCAACTTTGTATAAAGGTATGCCTGGTTTAACTGTTTTTAAAGAGAGGTAAAGGCTTTCTTGAGCAATTTGACACAAACGTTTAGATAAAAGACTAGTTTTACCTATAAAAAACATTTTTGAAACATCACCATAATAGTTATTTTTCATAACTGCTACATCTATATTAACTATATCTCCTTCTTTGAATATTTGATTTTTATTGGGAATTCCATGACATACTACATCATTAATGGAAATACAAATAGATTTTGGAAATCCATGATAGCCTAAACATGCTGGAATAGCTTTTTGTTTGTAAACAATATAATCATGACAAATTTTATTGATATCTTCAGTGCTTATCTTTGGTTGAAGATGTTCTTTAATCATTTCCAACACTTCAGCTGCTAATTTTCCAGATGTTCGTATTTTTGCAATTTCTGATTCTGTTTTAATTATACAACTCATAATATTTTGCCATTTTTTTGTGTCAATTTTTTAAATTTCAAATATATATAAATTATACTTTAAAATAGATATTTTTTTAAAATTTAATGATAAAATTATATAAATAATTAATAATTATTCGTTTTTTTAATATAAAAATATGATATAAATTATTTTATATAATATACAAAATAAAAATTAAGATATTAATCTTTAGTTTTATTACATATAATATTTTAAAGCTATTTAATATTTTAAAATTAGAGGTAATTATGGAAATAGTATCAATGCGTGATATGTTAAAAGCAGGAGTTCATTTCGGTCATCAAACACGTTATTGGAATCCAAAAATGAAACCTTTTATTTTTGGAACCCGCAATAGAGTTCATATTATTAATTTAGAAAAGACGCTACCAATGTTCAATTTCGCTCTTTCTGAATTAAGAAAAATTTCTTTAAGAAAAGGAAAAATATTATTTGTAGGTACTAAAAGAGCGGCTAGTCAAGGAATAAAAGAGTCTGCTATTAATTGTGAACAATTTTATGTGAATTATCGTTGGTTAGGTGGAATGCTGACAAATTGGAAAACTGTGCGACAATCTATAAAGCGTTTAAAAGATCTAGAAATAGAATCTAAAGATGGTACTTTTTCTAAATTAACTAAAAAAGAAGCGTTAATAAGATCACGTGAACTGTATAAATTAGAAAATAGTTTAGGCGGAATTAAAAATATGGGAGGATTACCTGATTGCTTATTTATTATTGATGCCGCACATGAAAATATTGCAATAAGAGAAGCTAATAATTTAGGAATCCCTGTATTTGCCATAGTTGATACTAATTCCAATCCTGATGGGGTAGATTACATTATACCTGGAAATGATGATGCTATTCGTTCGGTTAATCTATATTTAAAATACGTATCAACTATTGTTTCTAAGACTAATAATCAAAATTCCTTAGATAAGGAATTAATTAATTTTAAAAAAAATACAGATGTTCAATAAAAGCCATTGATTTAAATTTTTTTAAAAAAATCCTTATGAAATTTAAATGAATAATTCATAAAAAAGGAAACTAATATGACGATTACCAATGTTAACTCTTGTCTTATTAAAGAACTAAGATTTCGTACAGGAGCAGGTTTCTTAGAATGCAAAAGAGCATTGTTAGAAGAAAATGGCGATATTGAGTCAGCGATTGATAACTTGCGTAAAGTAGGAAAATTAACTGCTGAAAAAAAAACAAAGAATGTTACTAATCAAGGTATGATTTTTTCAAAAATTCAAAATAATATTGGTGTTATGCTTGAATTAAATTGTGAAACTGATTTTGTATCTAAAGATAATTCGTTTATTTGTTTAGGTGAAGAAATCATATCAAAGGCATTAGAAAGTAAATTAAAAGAGATTGATCAGGTAAAAAATATTTTTGAGTCAAAGAGAACAGATTTGGTTTTCAAAGTAGGTGAGAATATTAATATACGTCGCTTCTATTTTATGGAAGGCGAAAATATTTTTTCGTATCTTCATGGAACTCGTATTGGTGTTTTAGTCAGCGCTAGTTCTTTAGATAAAATAATATTAAAAAACATTGCTATGCATATAGCTGCAAGTAAGCCAGAATATTTATGCCCAAAAAATGTATCTAGTGCGGTTTTTGATCGTGAATATCAAATTCAATTAGAATTAGCGAATGCTCTTAAAAAACCTCCTAATTTGTTAAAAAAAATTATAGATGGAAGAATGAATAAATTTGTTAATAATATCTCCTTGACAGGTCAGAGTTTTATCATGGACCCTTCAAAAACAGTAGGAGATATTTTAAATCAAAACAGTGCATATATTATGTCTTTTATCAGATTTGAACTAGGTGAAGTTATCTCTAAATAAACTATAGATTTAAAACATATTAATATAAAAATATATTTAGGTTGAGAAATATGTCTACAAATAAGAAGTTTATATATCGACGTATTTTATTAAAGATAAGTGGAGAAGTATTACAAGGAGTTAATAAATTTGGTATTGATATAAATTCTTTAAAAAGAATAGCAAAAGAAGTGCAAGCTATAGTAAATATTGGAATTCAAGTAGGTTTAGTTATAGGTAGTGGTAATTTATTTCGTGGTGCAGAATTATCTAAATTAGGTCTTAAACGAGTAGCTGCTGACCATATTGGTATATTATCAACAGTTATAAATAGTTTGGCTATGAGAGATACAATAAATTCAATTTCTTCTATTAAAACTTGTTTAATGTCTGCAATTCCGTTAAATGGTATCTGTGAAATATATAGTTGTGAACGAGCAATAAATTTATTATCTAATAATGTTGTTATTATTTTTGCCGCAGGGACGGGAAATCCCTTTTTTACAACGGATTCAGCCGCCTGTCTACGAGGTATTGAAATAGAATCTGATATCATTTTAAAAGGTACTAAAGTAGATGGAGTATATTCAAAAGATCCAAAAAAAGATAATAATGCTATTTTATATAGACAATTAACATATAAAGATGTTCTTAAAAAAGAATTAAAAGTAATGGATTTAGCAGCTTTTACACTAGCTCGAGACTATCATTTACCCATTCGAGTTTTTAATATAAACAAACCAGGATCTTTATATCGTATTATGATAGGCAATGATGAAGGAACTCTTATCACTAGATAAATTTTTAAAAAATATTAATAATATTTATTTTTCAAAATAATGTCTTTTAAATATGAAATATATTATATAGGTGATAATGTGATTAATCAGATTAAAACAAAAACTTGCGAACAAATGGAAACATGTATTCAAACATTTCAGAACAATATTAATAATATCAAAACTGGTCGAGCATCACCCACATTACTTCATAATATTTATATTGAATATTTTGGTTCTAAAACTTCTTTACGTCAAGTATCTAATATAATCGTTGAAGATACTCATACTCTTAAAATTAACGTTTTTGATGATTCTATTACATCTTTAATCAGAAAAGCTATTTTGAATTCAGATCTTGATTTAAATCCAATTTTACAGGGAAAAGATATACTAATACCAATACCAGTACTAACAGAAGAAAGAAGAAAGAAATTAATTAAGGTAATTCGCAATGATGCCGAAAATAGTCGTATTAAAATTCGTAATATTCGCAGAGATTCAAATGATAAGATTAAGAGACTTTTTAAAAATAAAATGATTAGTGAAGATAATGAACATATTTCACAAACTAAAATACAAATAATGACAGATGAATATATAAAAAAAATAGATTCTATTTTATCTAAAAAAGAAATAGAACTGATGAAGTTTTAAAAATATATATATTATATCCGAAAGTCTAAATTAGAAAATTTATATAAAATTTAATAATTTTTTATTATCAAGAATATTTATGAAAAAAATCACTATTTTAGGATCAACAGGTTCTGTGGGTATTAGCACTTTATCTATTATTCAACAAAATCCAAATTTATTTAAGGTAGTTGCTTTAGTAGCCAATACAAATGTTTCTGCTATGTTAAAACAATGTGAATTATTTTCTCCCGATTGGGTAGCTATGAGAGATGAGAAATGCGCTTATATATTGAGAAAAAAATTAAAACGTAGAAAAATAAAAACTCAAGTACTTTTTGGAGAAAAAGATATTTGTGCATTAGCTTCATTAAAAGAGATAGATCAAGTTATATCTGCCATTGTGGGAATGGCTGGTTTATTGCCAACATTATCAGCAATAAAGGCTGGAAAAATAATATTATTAGCTAATAAAGAGTCTTTAATTACATGTGGCGATTTATTTATGAAAGCATTGTCTTTAAGTGGTGCTAAAGTTCTTCCTATTGATAGTGAACACAATGCTATTTTCCAAGTTCTGCCTTCAGAAGTTCAAAAAAATTTAGGTACAGCTAATTTAAAAGAAAATAATATTAAGCATCTGATTTTAACGGGTTCTGGAGGACCATTTTATAAATTTCCTTTATCTGATCTATCTAGTATAACTCCTGAGCAAGCATGTTCGCATCCCAATTGGTCCATGGGAAAAAAAATTTCTGTAGATTCAGCAACTATGATGAATAAAGGTTTGGAATATGTTGAAGCACGATGGTTGTTTAATGCTTTAGAATCTGAAGTTAAAATTTTAATCCATCCCGAATCAATTATTCATTCTATGGTGCAGTATTCTGATGGTGCTTTATTAGCGCAATTATCAGTTCCTGATATGAGAATTTCTATTTCATATGCAATGTCTTGGCCAGATCGTATTGATTCAGGGGTAGACTTTTTAAATTTTTCTAAAATAAATAACTTATCTTTTTTTGAGCCTAATTTTATTCAATTTCCATGTTTGAAGTTAGCTATTGATTCTTTTTCTGAAGGTCAAGCTGCTATGATTGTTTTAAATGCTGTGAATGAAATTGCTGTAGCAGCTTTTCTTGAATCTAAAATTTCTTTTACTAAAATTTATGAGGTCAATATTGAAATATTAACATCTTTGTATTTTTCACAACCTCGTTGTATTGAAGATATTTTGGAAATTGATAGAAAAACAAGAATATTAGCTGAAAATAAAGTATTGTCTTTAGTATGTTGACTATATATTATTAATTTATTAATTACTTAATTCAGAATATTTTAATAAAATTCTGTTTTTCAAGAGAAATATATATGTATTATGAAGTATAAACCTTTATTAGAATACAAGAATAAACATCAAGAAATAAGTCCGTATCATGTGGCAATTATTATGGATGGAAATGGACGATGGGCTAATCAACAAGGGAAAATACGCATTTTAGGTCATAAAGAAGGTTTTAAAGCAGTAAGAAAAGCCATAAAATTTTCTATTAAAAAAAAAATAAAAATATTAACATTATATGCTTTTAGCAGCGAAAACTGGAATCGTCCGTTATGTGAAATTAATTCATTAATGGAATTGTTTGTATTTGCATTAGACAGTGAAATTAAAAATTTAAAAAAATATAATATTAAATTAAAAGTTATTGGTGATATAACATATTTTAATAAAAAGTTACAAAAAAGTATTTATAATGCAGAACAACTTACTTTAAATAATACTGGTTTAATTTTAAATATAGCTGCAAATTATGGTGGAAGATGGGATATAATTAAGGGTGTCAAGAAAATTATTAATAAAGTTCAGCAAGGAGTTTTACAAATAAATAACATCAAAGAAAATACCCTCACTCAACATTTGTCTACTAGAAAACTTCTTCCAGTAGATTTAGTCATTAGAACAGGAGGAGAAAAGAGAATTAGTAACTTTTTATTATGGGAAATAGCTTATTCTGAATTGTATTTTACTGATGTTTTATGGCCTGATTTTGATCATAATATTTTCCAAAATGCTATAAATTCTTTCATATCTCGTGAACGTCGTTTTGGAGGATTTAAAGGATATGAGAAATAGCATGTTTTTATATCATTAACATTTTTTGATAAACAATTTAATGAAAAATACAAACAATAAATCAGTATCTTTTAAATTTACTTTATAATTTCTCCTAACTTGTAAATATTGCTAATATATTCTACAAAGGAAGAAATCTATTGCAGGAAAAATTATAATAATAATGTTAATTAAAAATTTTTTTATAGCTTTTTTGATCTTTTTTAATGTAGTAGCTTGCGCAAAAAATACATGGATTGTGAAAGATATCCAATTTAAAGGATTAAAAAATTTTTCACAAAATGAAGCATTAAAAAATATTGTTTTTAATATTGGTAATGAGATATCTCAAAATGATATAAATAATAGTATTAAGTCTTTATTTAAAACTGGAAGATTTGAAGATATTCAAGTTTTCTCTTCAGAAAAAACTCTTGTTTTCAATATTAGAGAAAGACCTATTATTTCTGATGTTGTTGTTTCTGGCAACTATATTGTTAAAAATTCTATTTTAGATGCATTTTTAAAAAATTTAAATATTAAAAAAGGGAGTTCTTTTAACGATTATTTTATTAATGTTTTCATTAAAACAATAGAAACCTTTTATTGTGATCTCGGAAGATATAAACCAAGTGTAAAAATATTAAAAACTTTTTCTAAAAATAATATTGTTAATTTAAAAATACTCATTAATGAAGGTCTTCCAATAAAAATTAATAATATTAAAATACTTGGCATTCAACATTTTCCTACAGAAAAAATTATTTCATTATTTAAGTTAAAAGATCATCGTTCTTGGTGGAATTTTTTAGATAAATGCACGTATTCTCCAAAGCAATTAAATAGTGATTTAGAACATCTAAAAGATTTTTATTTAAATCATGGATATTTTAATTTTCATTTGAACAGTAAAAAAGTAGATTTTTTTCAAAATAACAATAAAGTAAATATTATAATCAATATTTCTGAAGGTAAAAAGTATAGAATTTCAGATTTTTTTATTAATGGTAATGTATTTCCATATGAAAAATTGATTAAAAGTTTTATTAAAATTAATCGCAACGAAGTCTACAGTAAAGAAAAAATTGATTTTATAGTAAATAAAACTATAAGATTTTTATCTGAAAAGGGATACATTAATGCTTCAATTGAAGTTGATCCAAAAATTGATTATGAAAAAAAAACAATTGTTTTAAATTTTAATATGGATTTTAAAAATCGTTTTTCTGTAAAAAGAATTCGTTTTGTAGGAAATGAAATAACTCAAGATGATGTTTTACGGCGCGAAATGAAACAAATAGAAGGTAAGTATTTTAATGTAAAACTAGTAGAATTAGGTAAAAAGTTGTTAGAAAACACAAAATATTTTAGCAATGTTGAAATAATTACAAAATTAAATTCTCGTAAATCTAATCAAGTAGATATTATTTATAAAGTTAAAGAACAGTCTACAGGGTCTATAAATTTTGGTTTGGGATATGGAGTAGACAGTGGTACGAGCTTTAATACTTCTTTTTCTCAAGAAAATATATTGGGTTCTGGAAATTCTGTGAAAGCTAGTTTTATTAAAAATAATAATCAAAAATATGCTGATATATCAATGAGTTATCCATATTTATTTTCTAATAATAGCGTAGATTTTAATACTAGATTTTTTTATAATGATTTTAAATATAATTTTAATAGTATTTCAAATACTATAAAAAATACCTATGGATTTGAAAGTAATTTAGGTTTATTAGTTAACAATGCTAATAGAGTAAACTTTGGATTTGGATATACTCATAATGGTATTAATAATAAAGCAAAAAAAATAGGTTCCATTTTAGAAGAAAATACTTTATTAGATACTACAATATTTTTAAAAAATAGTGTAGTAGATGATTTTACTTTAAATTACTCTTGGATATATAATAGTTTAGAATATTTTTATTTTCCTATTTCTGGTAACCAAACATATTTTGGTGGTAAAAATACCGTCCCAGGTTCGGATAATAATTTTTATAAAACAGTATTAGATAGTGAAGAATATATTCCATTAAATAAAGAAAAAAGCTTTATTTTTTTAAGTCATATCTATATGGGAATAGGGAATAGTTTTGATAAAGAAAAACTACCCTTTTATGAGAATTTCTATGCTGGTAGTGGAAATAATATTCGTGGTTTTCGAATGAATACTATCGGTCCTAAAACTATTTATAATGATACTGATTTAAAAGATTGTGTTGGATATAAAAAAAATAACAACGTATGTGAATCGATTGATTCTATTGGGGGAAATTTAACTTTAGTTTCTAATTTAGAGCTAATTGTACCTCTTCCTTTCATAAAGGATAAATATTCTAAATTTCTTCGTGCTTCTTTGTTTTTCGATTTTGGTAATGTTTGGGATACTCAATCTGATGATATGAAAAATATTAATTCTTTTTCATTTTTAAAAGATAATATATTCAATGATATTTATTCATCAGTCGGTCTATCACTACAGTGGTTTTCTCCAATTGGCCCATTGGTTTTTTCTTATGGTATTCCTCTTCAAAAAAATAAAAATTATCAGTTGGAACAATTTCAATTTAATTTTGGTAAAAATTGGTGATGTGCATAATGAAAAAAAATTTTTTTTAAATAGATCTATTTATACAAATAGAAAATATTAGATCTTTTTAATAATTGAAAAAATAATATATTTAAATTTATTTTTGTATTTTTTAAAAAATGTTAATTTGAATAAAATGTTTAAAATAAGGTAGATATTTTGAATTTTACAAATAACCAGTTAAACATTAAAACAATTTTAAAAATTTTACCCCATGGTTATCCTTTTTTACTGATTGATCGAGTTTTAAATTTTGAAACGTTTAAGTATTTAAAAGCAATAAAAAACTGTACTATAAACGAACCATGTTTTCAAGGTCATTTTCCAGATGATCCGATTTTTCCTGGCGTATTAATTATTGAAGCTATGGCTCAAGCTGCAAGCATTCTAATATATAAGAGTATAAAATATAAGAGTATAAATGAATTAAATATAAATAAATTATATTATTTTGTTGGTATAGATAATACTCGTTTTAAGAAAACAGTTATTCCAGGTGATCAAGTATTGATAGAAGTAAAAGTTTTAAAATCCAATAAAAATATTTTAATTTTTAAAAATACAGCTTTAGTGAACAATGATGTTGTTTGCAAATCTGAAATTATTTTTGCTCAAAAATATTTATTTTAAAAATATAGATATATAAATATATATATGTATATAAATTTCGGAAAATATATGAATGAACCAGAATTTATTCATCTTCATGTTCATAGTGATTATTCCATTATTGATGGATTATCTAAACCTGAAGACTTGGTTAAAAAAGCAGTATCTTTAAAAATGCCTGCTATGGCAATAACTGATTATAATAATCTATATGGTGTAATAAAATTTTATAATATAGCTCATAAATTAGGTTTGAAACCTATTATTGGCGTCACAGTAAAATTTTTTTCTGATTTAATAAATAACGAATTAACAAAATTGACTTTATTAGCTTCCACTCAAAAGGGATATAAAAATTTAATTTCATTAATTTCTCATGCATATAAAAAAGGATATGTTAATAACAATGATGTTACTATTGAAAAAAAATGGTTATCAGAAATTAATAAAGGATTAATATTACTTTCTGGAGGTTCTCAAGGTGAACTGGGAAAAGTTTTACTTCAACGTGAATCATTATTGATATCTTCTTGTTTGTCATTTTATCAGAAATATTTTCCTGATTCATATTATTTAGAATTAGTTCGTACTAACCGAGAAAATGAAGAAAAATATTTACGTTTAGCTATAGATTTGTCTTTATCTACAGGTGTTCCTGTTGTTGCTACTAATGATGTTTGTTTTTTGAATAAAGAAGATTTTAAAGTTCATAAAATCAGAATTGCCATTCATGAAGGTGAAATATTACAAAATTCAAAAATTCAAAATAATTATAGTAATCAACAATTTTTAAAAAGTGAACAAGAAATGTCTGATCTTTTTTCAGATATTCCAGAGGCATTGATAAATAGTGTAGAAATTGCAAAGCGTTGTAACGTTTTTATACATTCAGGAAAATATTTTTTACCTCAGTTTCCAACTGGCAAGATAAGCGTTGAAAATTATTTGATTGCACAAGCATATAAGGGAATAAAAAAACGTTTAAGTCTTTGCATTTCAAATAATAAAAAACATAAACATATTTACGATCAATATAGAAATCGTTTGGATATGGAATTAAATGTAATTAATAAAATGGGTTTTCCAGGATATTTTTTAATTGTCATGGAATTCATACAATGGGCAAAAGATAATAATATACCAGTAGGTCCCGGACGAGGTTCTGGAGCAGGTTCTCTTGTAGCATATGCTTTGAATATTACTGAGATAGATCCATTGTCTTTTGATCTTTTATTTGAACGATTTTTAAATCCCGAACGTATTTCAATGCCTGATTTTGACATCGATTTTTGTATGGAAAAACGTGACAAAGTAATTGATCATGTTTCAGAAATATATGGAAGAAATGCAGTAGCGCAAATTATTACTTTTGGAACATTAACAGCAAAAGCTGTTATTCGAGATGTAGGTCGAGTTTTGGGCTACCCATATGGATTTATTAATAAATTGTCTAAGTTAGTACCTTTAGATCCTGGAATAACTTTAAATGAAGCTTTTTCTAAAGAATCTGAATTGTCTAATCTGTATAAAAACAATGAAGACGTTAAAAATTTAATTGACGTTGCTAAAAAACTAGAGGGTACTAATAGAAATGTTGGAAAACACGCAGGAGGTGTAGTTATTTCACCTACTAAAATTACTGATTTTTGTCCGTTATATTGTGATGAAAAGGGTAATAATCCTATAACTCAATTTGATAAAAATGATATAGAATATGTAGGATTAGTAAAATTTGATTTTCTTGGTCTACGTACACTTACTATCATTAATAGTACAGTAGAAATGATTAATCGAAAACTTAGATTTCATAAAAAAAATTTAATCAATATTAATTTAATCCCTCTCGATGATGTTAAATCTTTTAATTTATTAAAAAAATCTGAAACTACTGGTGTGTTTCAATTAGAATCGTATGGTATGAAAGATTTAATTAAAAGATTACAACCTGATTGTTTTGAAGATATAATTGCTTTAGTAGCACTTTTTAGACCTGGTCCTCTGCAATCTGGAATGGTTGATAATTTTATCAATCGAAAACATGGACGTGAAAGTATTTCATATCCTGATCCTAAGTGGCAACATGTTTTATTAAAACCTATACTAGAATCAACATATGGAATTATATTATATCAAGAACAAGTAATGCAAATAGCACAAGTTTTAGCAGGTTATACACTAGGAAGTGCAGATATTTTAAGACGCGCAATAAGTAAGAAAAATTTCAAGGATATGTCAAAACAACGTGCTATATTTGAATCAGGAGCTTTAAAAAATGGAATTAATAAGAAATTATCAATAAAAATTTTTGATTTATTAGAAAAATTTGCAGGATATGGATTTAATAAGTCTCATTCTGCAGCGTATGCTTTGGTTTCATATCAAACTTTATGGTTGAAATCACATTATCCTGCTGAGTTTATGGCTGCAGCTATGACCTCTGATATAGATAATACAGACAAAATTGTTATTTTAGTTAATGAATCTTTAAATATGGGAGTAAAAATTATTCCACCGAATATTAATTTAAGTAAATATGAGTTTTACGTAAATGATGAAAATAACGTAGTTTACGGTATGGGTGCTATTAAAGGTATAGGAGAAAATTCAGTACAAAATATTGTTCAAGAACGTAAAAAAAATGGATTTTTTAATGATTTATTTGATCTTTGTATGCGTATTGATGCTAATAAAATAACTCGAAGAGTATTAGAAAAATTAATAATGTCTGGAAGTTGTGACTGTTTTAATAAAAATAGAAATTACCTACTTAAATCAATTGATGATGCTATAAATGCATCAAAAGAATTTCTTAGAGCAAAATTTTTTAAACAAGAAAGTCTTTTCGGTTTTTTTAAAAATGAGTTAAGTCAAGTAAAAAAAAATAATTTTATTAATTTAACATGCTCGGAAAAAAATAAATTAGAAAATGAGTATCAAGTATTAGGTTTTTATCTGACAGGGCATCCTATTGATCGATACACAAAAGAATTAAAAGCTTATGTAAATGGAATCACATTATCACAATTAAAATTATTCGAAAAAAATAAGAAGGTTTTAGTTGTAGGTATTATAGTTTCTATTAAAGTGAAAATAACTAAAAATAAGAATCGTATAGCTATTTTAATATTAGATGACAATACAAATCGTGTAGAAATTGTAATTTTTACAGATTTACTAGATCTATATGAATCTCTTTTAAAGTTAAATCAACTTTTATTTGTAAAAGGTATTTTAAATGTTAATGCTATTAATAAAAACATTAAAATAATAGCTTATGATCTTATGGATTTAAGTATAGTAAGAAAGAATCATATAAAAAAATTAACAATTATATGAGACGAAGAGAAAACAGACTAGTTTTTTAAATAAGTTATACACAAATATTCAGAAAAAACAATTTAAAGGAAATATACTTGTTCGTATTTCTTATCATAAAAAAAGAGTGTATTTAAATTCAAAATTAAATAAAAAATAGTTCGTTATCATTACTGATGATTTTTAAAATGAATTAAAATTATTAGTGGGATTAAAAAAAATACAATTAGAGTATATTTAAATATTTGATTTAATAATTTTGAACTTTTTTAAAAATAAAAATCATGTTAAATAAAAAATATTTTTTTGTGATATATTTTTGTCTAAAGTAAACTATTTTGAAACTCTTAATTTCTTATAAGATATTAATCTTCATTAAAAATATTTTTGTACACTATAAAAGTGCAAATAATTTTTTTAAATAAAATTATTGATCAAATTTTCAAAATAATTTCATTGAAAATGTGGTTTAATGTTTAAAAAATTTGACAAAAAATTATATTTTACCAACTAAATTCTATTGTTTTTTTAATTTTTTAATAATAAAATTCACTATTTCTTCTATACTAACTAAAATATTTTCTTTGTTTTTTCTTTCACGATATTCGACATTATTATTATTAATAGAACGCATACTAATAATAATTTGATGAGGAATACCAATTAAATCAATTTCATTAAACATTACTCCTGGTTGTTCATCTCGATCATCTAACATAATATCTATTCCTATTTTTTTAAAATTTTGATATAAACTATTTGCTATTTTTTTAATTATGTTAAATTTTTTCATATTTATAGGAAGAATAACAACTTCAAAAGGTGCAATAGAACTTGGCCAAATAATACCATTTTTATCATGATTTTGTTCAATAACAGCTGCCGCAATACGTGTTATTCCTATCCCATAGCATCCCATATATAAATTTTCTTGACTACCATTTTTCATCTTAACAGATGCGTTCATTTTTTTAGAATATTTTTGTCCAAGCTGGAATATATGACCAATTTCAATGCTTTTTTTAATATTTAAATATCCTACTCCATGAGGACTTAAATCATATTTTGTTACTTTTCTAATATCTTTAATTATCGGCATAGGTAAATCAATATTCCAATTAACATTGATAAAAAAATTTTTATTGGTATTTGATCCGATAGTAAAATTTTTCATTGTGTAAGTAGAAACATCAGCGATAATAGGGATTTTTAATCCATACGGACCTAAAAACTTTTGTTCTACTCCTATTAGTGAAATAGTTTCTTTTTCATTAAGAAATACCAAAGGTTTTTTTAGCATTTTAATTTTTTCTATTTTAAATAAATTTAATTCATGATCTCCTCGTATTAATAATGCAGCTACTGAAGTCGTGTTTTTTATGTTTGTTTCAACTAAAAAAGTTTTGATTTGATTTTTTAAGGGTGTATTTAATTTTTCAGAAATTATAGTAGATTTTTTAGTGTGTATTTTATTTGAGATAATTTGAGTTTGATTTTTTTTTGTAAAAAAATTAATTGTTTCTATAGATTCAGCCATATTTATATTGGCGGAATATAATTTATCGTCAGAAAAAACTACTTCGTCTTCTCCATTTTTAGAAAAAGCTTGAAATTCATGTGAAATGCTTCCTCCCATAGAACCTGAATCAGCATTGACTGTACAAAAATCTAATTTCATTTTTTTAAATATATTTATATAACTTTTATATAATATATTATAAGTGTTTTCTAAACAATTGTGATTAATATGAAAAGAGTAAGCATCTTTCATAGTAAATTCACGTGTTCTAATTATGCCAAAACGAGGTCGTATTTCATCTCTGAATTTTGTTTGTATTTGATAAATAATTAACGGAAGTTCTTTATATGAATGAATTTCAGAACTAATGAAATTAGTAACGACTTCTTCATTAGTAGGTCCTAAAACAAATTGATTTTTACGGCGGTCATAAAATTTTAATAGCTCTTCTCCATATATACTTAATCGTCCACTATCTTTCCATAAATATTCAGCTTGTATAATAGGCATTGATATTTCTAATGCATTTATTTTTGTCATTTCCTGTTTAATAATTTTTTTAATTTTTTCTAGTACTCTAATACCCGTTGGAAGCCAAATATATAAACCTGAAGATGTTTTGCGAATCATACCACTTCTCAACATTAATTGATGACTAATGATTTTCGCATCATAGGGAATCTCTTTTGAAGTTGCTAGTAAATATTGACTTGTAAGCATGTATTAAGTTCTCAAAGAAAAGTTTTGTTAATAGTAGATGTCATTTTAAGTTATAATAACATCTTATGCGAAATAATTTATTTCAAATTAATATATTTTAAAAATATAAATATATATGAATTTTAATATACATAAAATATATGTATTTAAAAAAATAAATATGAATATATATTATATTTATTTTTTAAAAAAAATAGATGTGGTTTAACTAAATCATTAATAAAATTAACTTGTTTTTTTTTTCATACAGATGTTTAATGAATTTTTTACGTCTAAAATAGTGGTTAAAATATTTATCATGAAACACAATATGAATGAGGAAAAAACAGAAAATCCTACTGAGCATCGTATTAGAAAATTTCGTAAAGAAGGGAAAACTAGATATTCTAGAGAATTAAACTCTTTATTTATTTTGTTAGTTGGATTTATAAATTTATGGTGGTACGGAGACGTAATTATTTTTAGTCTTAGGAAAATGGTATTTGATAGATTTTCTTTTAATCAAAATGATTTTTTAAATGAAACTCATGCTTTATTAAAAATATTTGTATCTTTAAAAGATATACTTTTTGTATTTTTTCCATTTTTATTGTCTTTATTAATTACAATCATAGTACCTTCTATAGTTCTTAGTGGTATTAAATTAAATTTTAAATCATTAAAGTTTGATCTTTTTAAATTGAATCCTTTCAACGGTTTAAAAAGAATATTCTCTTTTCAAATAGTTCCTGAGTTATTAAAGACAGTATTAAAATTATTTTTAGTTACTATTATATCTTTTTGGTTTCTATGGATTTCTTTACCTGAAATACTATTTTTAATTAATGAAACCTATATGTCTTTATTATTACACGGTTTTAAAATAATTTCTGTTTGTTGTTTTTTAGTTATATTAGGTTTAGTCCCTATTATTGGTTTTGATATTCTTTGGCAACAATTTAATTACTATAAAAAATTAAAAATGACTCGTCAAGAAATAAAAGATGAATTAAGAGAAAAAGAAGGCAATCCAAATATAAAAATACGTATTCGACAAGAAATGAAAGCAGCCATGCGTAGAAGAATGATTGCAGATATTCCTAAAGCTGATGTAATTATAACCAATCCTATACATTATGCCATTGCACTTAAATATGATGAAAAAAAAATGAACGCACCTAAAGTAATTGCTAAAGGTATAGGAGAAATAGCTGTTAAAATAAAAACTTTAGCTATTAAAAATAATATTTCTATTATTTCTGCACCATCATTAGCTCGTTCATTATACCGTTATTCCGAAATAGGACAATATATACCAGGTCCTCTGTACAAAGCTGTTGCAGAAGTTTTAGCATGGGTTTGGAAAGTGCGAAAATGGAAAAAAGAAGGTGGTGTTTTTCCTGAAAAACCTAGAAATATATCAGTGCCATCAGAACTAACTTTTACAGGAGAACATAAAACTAATGATTAATTTTTCTTCTTTTTTTCGTATTGTGAAAAGTTTAAAAACAACACAATGGCAAATACTTTCAGGTCCAATACTTATTTTAATGATTTTATCAATGATGGTTTTACCATTAGCACCTTTTGTATTAGATGTTTTTTTTACTTTTAATATTGCTTTATCAATAATTATTTTGCTTGTATCGATGTTTACTCGTCATACTTTAGAATTTACTGCTTTTCCAACAATTTTGCTTTTCTCTACATTATTGCGTTTAGCTTTGAACGTAGCTTCTACTCGTATTATTTTTTTGAGAGGTCATACCGGAACTGATTCAGCCGGAAGAGTAATTGAATCATTTGGTCATTTTTTAGTAGGTGGCAATTTTGCTATTGGAATCGTTGTATTTGTAATTTTAGTTATTATTAATTTTATAGTGATTACTAAAGGTGCTAGTAGAATTGCTGAAGTTGGTGCGCGATTTATTTTAGATGCTATGCCAGGAAAACAAATGGCCATTGATGCTGATTTGAATGCGGGTTTAATTGGTGAAGAAAAAGCTAAAAAACGCCGTATAAAGATTACGCAAGAAGCTGATTTTTACGGTTCTATGGATGGTGCAAGTAAATTTGTACGCGGAGATGCTATTGCTGGAATTTTAATAATGATCATTAATATATTTGGAGGTTTAATTATTGGTCTAATACAACATCATATGTTGTTAAATAAAGCTGTAGAAGTTTATACGCTATTAACTATTGGAGACGGTTTAGTCGCTCAAATTCCAGCATTGGTTATTTCTACTGCAGCTGGTGTTATTGTAACGCGTGTTAGTAGTAATCAAAATGTTGGTGAACAAATGGTTAGTCAGTTATTTTACAATCCTCAAGTTATTTTGTTAAGTGCAATAGTATTAGGTGTTCTTGGTTTAGTTCCTGGCATGCCAAATATTATATTTTTAGTATTTACAGTTTTATTGTTTATTCTTTCTTGGTGGTTGTATGAAAAGAAATATGATTTAGAAAATAATTTCTTGAGTTCTAATAAAAAATATAAGTTGATACATGATTCAATTTCAGAAGCGTCTTGGAATGATATTGAATTAGAAGATCCAATTAGAATAGAAATAGGCTATAAATTAACACCAATGACTGATATTAATCAAAAAGGTGATTTATTAGATAGAATTCGTATAGTTCGTAAAAAGATTGCTCAAGAAATTGGGTTTTTACCACCATTAGTACGTGTTAAAAATAATATCAATTTATCAGGAAATATTTATCGAATTTTTATGAAAGGAGTAGAAGTAGGCCAAGGAACATGTTTTTATGGACGTTTTATGGCTATTCATTCAGGAAGAGAAACAGAATCCTTACCTTTTGAAAAGGTACATGAACCTGCCTTTGGTTTATCTGGTTATTGGATTGATGAGGAATTTAAAAATACAGCTCAAAAAAAGGGCTATTCTGTTATAGAATCTAGTGTTGTAATTGCAACACACTTAAATTTTCTAATTACTAATCATCTTAATGAGTTATTTGGGCGCCAAGAAGCTCAGCAACTATTAGAACATGTTAGTACAGAAATGCCAAAATTAACCGAAGATTTAGTTCCTAATACAATAAGTTTGACGGTTCTTCATAAAGTTCTTAAGAATTTGTTATTAGAACATATTCCAATACGCGATATGAGAACTATTTTAGAAACATTATCAGAATATTCAGATGTTCAAAAAGATCCAAATGAATTAACTAGTATTGTACGTATTGCATTAAGAAAAATGATTATGCAAAAATTATTCAGTCAAAAAAGTATTATCGAAATAATGAGATTAGAATCGAATTTAGAGCAGTTATTATTAAATACTTTAAAATCAGGAACTAATACTATAGAACCTAATTTATCTGAAGATTTGTTAGTAAAAACAAAAGTAGCTATAAAAAAACAATTATCAATAAATTCTCCTATTGTATTATTGGTAAGTCACCCTTTAAGATATTTTTTATCGAGATTTTTACGACAAAGTTTTCCTGAATTAACTGTTGTATCTGAATTAGAAATTACAGGTGCAAAACAGATAAAAGTTACTAATATCATCGGCATTTAAATGGGTATTTAATCAAATATAAAAAAAATTGCATTGGTTTATTTGTATTTGTAATACAGAATTGGTGTGGCAGTAAGTAGTGCGTTTTATTAGTACTACATTATTTCCTCACCTTACTGATTTTATTAGGATAAAAAAATAACATTAAAATTATATTTTACATTTTTTTCACTACTTTAATGCCTAGCATATTTAATCCTTTTTTTAATGTTCTAGCTGTTAAAATAGATAATTTAAGTCTGCTTTTGCAGGTTTTTATTTTTTTTGAAAAAAGAATAGAACATTTTTCATAAAAATTAGAAAAAATTGTTGCAAGTTGATAAAGATATTTACATAAAATATGAGGTGTTCCTTTTTCAGAAATGGAAACAATAATTTCTTCAAATTCTAATATTTTAATAGCTAAATTAATTTCACTTTCTTTTTTTAAAAGTATTTTTTCTGTTAATTTATTTACAGGGATAATAGATTTTTTTAAAATAGAGATAATTCTTGTATAAGCGTATTGTATATAAGGAGCTGTATTACCTTCAAAATTCAGCATTTCATCCCAATCAAAAATATAATTAGTACTTCTATTTTTAGATAGATCTGCATACTTTACTGCGCTTATACCTATTACTTTAGCTAATGGAATCCATTTTTTCTTAGGTAAATTAGGTTTTTTATTTTTTATTAAATATATAGCTCTTTCTGTTGCTTCATCTAGAAGTGCAGAAAGTTTTATAGTATTACCATCACGTGTTTTAAATGGGCGTTTATTTTTTGACAATATCATTCCAAATGTATGATGTTCTAATAGAAAGTCTTGAGATATATAATTAGCTTTTTTAGCTATGGTCCATGTTTGTATTAAATGTTGATGTTGACGAGAATCAGTATAATATATGATACGGTCAGCATGTAATTCTTGATATCTATATTTAAAACAAGCAATATCAGTAGTAGAATATAAAAATCCTTTATCTTTTTTTTGAATTACAACTCCCATAGGTTCTCCTGATCTATTCTTGAATTCTTGCAAAAAAACAATTATAGCTCCATTTTTTTTAGTGGCTATTTTTTTATTTTTAAGATCTCGAATAATATCAGGAAGCATTTTATTATATACGCTTTCTCCCATAGTATGACTTTCTTTCAAAGTAACATTTAATTTTTTATATATGTTGTAATTTTCTAACATAGTAATAGATACTAATTTTTTCCAAATAGAACGACAATATTGATCTCCGTTTTGTAGTTTTACTACGTATTCTCTCGATTTTTCTGCAAATAATTGATCAGCATCATATTTCTTTTTTGCTTTACAATAACATTTTTCTAATTGCATAAGAGATAAATTATAATTTTCTAGTTTTTTATTTTCTAAATATGCAATCAACATGCCAAATTGTGTTCCCCAATCACCAATATGATTTGCTCGAATTACATTATGTCCTAAAAAATCTAATATTCTTGCTGTAACGTCTCCAATAATTGTTGAGCGTAAATGTCCGATATGCATTTCTTTTGCAATGTTTGGAGAGGAGTAATCTATAACAATATTTTTAGGTGATTTTACATAATTTATACCAAGACGAGAGGAAAAAAAAATTTTTTCTAATTGTTCAGAAATCCAATTTTCATCAATAAAAATATTAATAAAACCAGGTTGAGAAAATGTTATTGATTTATACATGGATTTTTTTTTAATATTAACTATTATTGTTTTAAACATTTCATATGGTTTTATATTTAACATGTTAGATATTTTAATTAGATTATTCAGTTGATAATGACCTAATGTTATTTTTTTATTTAATATGACAATCGGATTGCAATTTATAATCCCAATTTTAATCAAAGAATTTTCAATATCTTTTGTTATTATCTTTTTTAAATTCATTTATAAAAGCCTTTTTTTACGTTACACTAAATGGAATTTTTTAATTATCTTTAAAAACTAATAAAATACATATTTTATGATATTATAATGATAAATCTCATTTTATTATAAGATATAATACATATTATATTTTTTTTAGTTATTTATTTATTAAATTTTTATTTTAAATTACCCATTTTGATTAAAAAACAAAATAATTTTTTACTATATAAAAAAATATTTTATAAAAAGGTTGACAACAAAATAAAAAACATGTACTCTCTTAATCTAAAGTTTAAAGTATAAAACGCTCTTTAAAAATATATTAGATAATCTGTGTGGGCACAGAAAATTAAGTACAAAATTTATTTTTTGTTATTTAAAAATCTTAAAGATTTTTTCTTTAAGAAAATTTTTTTCAATTGAAGAGTTTGATCATGGCTCAGATTGAACGCTGGCGGCAAGCCTAACACATGCAAGTCGAGCGGCAGCGAAAGAGAGCTTGCTCTCTTGTCGGCAAGCGGCAAACGGGTGAGTAATATCTGGGGATCTACCCAAAAGAGGGGGATAACTACTAGAAATGGTAGCTAATACCGCATAATGTTGAAAAACCAAAGTGGGGGACCTTTTGGCCTCATGCTTTTGGATGAACCCAGACGAGATTAGCTTGTTGGTAGAGTAATAGCCTACCAAGGCAACGATCTCTAGCTGGTCTGAGAGGATAACCAGCCACACTGGAACTGAGACACGGTCCAGACTCCTACGGGAGGCAGCAGTGGGGAATATTGCACAATGGGCGAAAGCCTGATGCAGCTATGCCGCGTGTATGAAGAAGGCCTTAGGGTTGTAAAGTACTTTCAGCGGGGAGGAAAAAAATAAATCTAATAAATTTATTTCGTGACGTTACCCGCAGAAGAAGCACCGGCTAACTCCGTGCCAGCAGCCGCGGTAATACGGAGGGTGCAAGCGTTAATCAGAATTACTGGGCGTAAAGAGCACGTAGGTGGTTTTTTAAGTCAGGTGTGAAATCCCTAGGCTCAACCTAGGAACTGCATTTGAAACTGAAAAACTAGAGTCTCGTAGAGGGAGGTAGAATTCTAGGTGTAGCGGTGAAATGCGTAGATATCTGGAGGAATACCTGTGGCGAAAGCGGCCTCCTAAACGAATACTGACGCTGAGGTGCGAAAGCGTGGGGAGCAAACAGGATTAGATACCCTGGTAGTCCATGCCGTAAACGATGTCGACTTGGAGGTTGTTTCCAAGAGAAGTGACTTCCGAAGCTAACGCATTAAGTCGACCGCCTGGGGAGTACGGCCGCAAGGCTAAAACTCAAATGAATTGACGGGGGCCCGCACAAGCGGTGGAGCATGTGGTTTAATTCGATGCAACGCGAAAAACCTTACCTGGTCTTGACATCCACAGAATTTTTTAGAAATAAAAAAGTGCCTTCGGGAACTGTGAGACAGGTGCTGCATGGCTGTCGTCAGCTCGTGTTGTGAAATGTTGGGTTAAGTCCCGCAACGAGCGCAACCCTTATCCCCTGTTGCCAGCGGTTCGGCCGGGAACTCAGAGGAGACTGCCGGTTATAAACCGGAGGAAGGTGGGGACGACGTCAAGTCATCATGGCCCTTACGACCAGGGCTACACACGTGCTACAATGGTTTATACAAAGAGAAGCAAATCTGTAAAGACAAGCAAACCTCATAAAGTAAATCGTAGTCCGGACTGGAGTCTGCAACTCGACTCCACGAAGTCGGAATCGCTAGTAATCGTGGATCAGAATGCCACGGTGAATACGTTCCCGGGCCTTGTACACACCGCCCGTCACACCATGGGAGTGGGTTGCAAAAGAAGCAGGTATCCTAACCCCCTTAAAGGGAAGGCGCCTACCACTTTGTGATTCATGACTGGGGTGAAGTCGTAACAAGGTAACCGTAGGGGAACCTGCGGTTGGATCACCTCCTTAAAAATATATACTTATTTTGAAAGTGCCCACACAAATTATCTAATAAAAAATTAGAAGGCTTGTAGCTCAGATGGTTAGAGCGCACCCCTGATAAGGGTGAGGTCGGTGGTTCAAGTCCACTCAGGCCTACCATAAAAAATCATCTGGGGCTATAGCTCAGCTGGGAGAGCGCCTGCCTTGCACGCAGGAGGTCAGCGGTTCAATCCCGCTTAGCTCCAAAAATCTTTTTTTAATCTCAAATCCAAAAATACTTCAAAAGAAGTATGCCTACTCAACCCGATTGATTCTTTAATAAAATTTTCGTCTGTTCTTAAAAATACATTAATTTTTTTTTCAAAAAAAATATAAGAAGGTAAACTAGACTTCTGAAAGTCAATTTTTTTTTTTATATATTTAAAATACAACTTAATAAAGTCATCATTAGGGAAGTAAAACATAGAAAATTTCAAATTTGATAAAGTGTATTCATGAGAACAACATAATAAAGTATTATTTGGAAAAGAAGAAATAATTTTTAAAGAACAATACATCTCTAAGTATTTTTTTTGATAAACTCGCCCGCACCCTGCTGAAAAAAGAGTATCTCCACAAAAAAGATAAGGGCTACTGTAGTAAGAAATATGTCCTGAAGTATGACCCGGTGTAAAAAAAACATAAAATATTTTATCTAAAATAACAATTTTATCACCATCAGTCACAATTTTATTGACATTTTGTTTTGTTTCATCGGGCCCAAAAACAGTGATTTTAGGAAAATGTTTTACTATTTTTTTTACTCCCCCCACATGATCAATATGATTATGAGTTAACAAGATAGCAATGGGAATCCATTTTTTTTTCTTTATTTCTTTTATTACAGGTTTAGATGATCCAGGATCTATAATTATACAGAAACCATGAATATTACAAAGAATCCAGACATAATTATCAGATAAAATAGGTATTTTTTTTAAAATCATATTTTTCCTTGTTACTCTGTATTTAATTTATAAGAATAATAACTTATAATTGAGTATTTTCATAATAATCATCTTTCATCGAAGGATTTTTAGCAGATTGACGAGCTATTATGTCACATCTTTCGTTTTCCACATGACCCATGTGTCCCTTGATCCAAAACCAAGTTACAAAGTGATTTTTTAAAGCAGAATTCACACGGAACCATAAATCTATATTTTTTACAGGTTTTTTTTTAGTAGTTTTCCAGTTTTTTTTTTCCACATGGGCATCCAATCAATAATTCCTTTTTTGACATATAAGCTATCTGTTGTAATCTCAATAAAACATGGTTGATTAAGATGTTCTAATCCTGATATTACAGCCATTAATTCCATTCGGTTATTAGTGGTTAGGTAAAATCCTGAAGTTAATATTTTTTCATATTTTTTATAACGTAATATTGTACTGTATCCTCCTGCTCCAGGATTTCCTAAACAAGAACCATCTGTAAATATTTCAACTATTTTTAACATAATGATAGTTATTCCAGAGTCATTTTAATTATATTTAAACTATTTAAAATAATATCATGAATAATAAAAAAAGAATAATTATACTAGACACCGAAACAACAGGTATAAATCAAAATGCTCTTCCTCATATAAATCATAGAATTATAGAAATTGGAGCTGTTGAAATAATTGGACGTCGTTTTACAGGAAATAATTTTCATGTTTATATTCAACCTGATAGGATAATAGATCCCGGAGCATTAAAAATTCATGGCATTACTAATGATTTTCTATTAGATAAACCTTTTTTTAAAGATATTGCTGATCAATTTTTAAATTATATTCAAAATTCTCAGTTAGTTATTCATAATGCTTCGTTTGATTTAGGATTCATTAATCAAGAATTGGAAATGCTTAATAAAAACATAAAACCAATTAATACATTATGTTCTGTTGTTGATACATTGAAAATAGCTAGAACATTATTTCCAGGAAAAAAAAATACATTAGATGCCTTATGTACGCGTTATAAAATAAAAAAATCCCATAGAAATCTACACAGTGCAACAGTAGATGCTTATCTTTTAGGTAAATTATATCTCTTAATGACTGGTGGTCAAGAGTCTTTGTTTGCCTATAATACCATTAATAACAAAAAAACAATTCAACCTTTAAAAAAAAATATTAAAGAAAAAAAAATTTCTTTAAAAATATTATCTCCTACGCAAAAAGAAATAGATCAGCATGAAAAATATTTAAAATATATGAAAGATCATAACATATGTTTATGGTATTAATATTTTGAATAAATATACAAAAGATTATTGACTGATTTTTTTAAAATATGTACAATATAAAAATACTAACAAGGTGTGGTAGTTCAGTTGGTTAGAATACCGGCCTGTCACGCCGGGGGTCGCGGGTTCGAATCCCGTCCGCACCGAAAAAAATAATTTAAATTTCTTATTTTAAATAAAATATTAAATTAATAAAACAATAAAATTATGTATAAAAAAATAATTTTTTCTGAGTTTAATACTGCATTAAAAACGTTAAAAAATTTTTTACAAGATGATCATCAAATACAAAACATTCAAAAATCAGCTATTCTAATTGCTCAATCATTCAAAAACGGTAACAAAGTAATATCATGTGGCAATGGAGGATCACATTGTGACGCATTGCATTTTGCAGAAGAATTAACTAGTGTTTATAGAAAAAAAAGATCTGGATATCCCGCAATATCTATTTCTGATAGTAGTTATATTTCTGCAGTAGGTAATGATTTTGGATATGATCAAGTATTTTCACGCTTTATTGAATGCATTGGATGTTCAGGTGATATCTTATTAGCGATTTCTACTTCGGGAAATTCTTTAAACATAATTAAAGCTATAAAAGAAGCAAAGAAAAAAAAAATGAAGATCATTGTTTTAACAGGAAATAATGCGGGTAAAATTAAAGCATTATCTGATGTAGAAATTTGTGTTCCTTATTTTGGATATTCAGATCGAATACAAGAAATACATATTAAAATTATTCATATATTAATATTAATTATTGAAAAAGAAATGCAAAAAAACTAATGAATTATACAAAAATTTATTTTTAGTACATTACATTCCTATAATAATTTCGAGTTATTTCCACTTTTTAATAAATACTATTTTATAGTTTCGGAATTTCTTTTTATGAGTGAGAAATACATTGTTACCTGGGATATGCTCCAAATTCACACTAGAAAATTAGCTGATCGAATACTTAGAAATATACATTCATGGAATGGGATCATTGCAGTAAGTCGAGGTGGTCTGGTACCATCAGCTTTATTAGCGCGAGAGTTAGGTATTCGATGTGTCGATACTATATGTATTGAAAGTTACAATTATGATTGTTTAAAAAAAAATAGAAAAATTATTAAAAAAGCGAAAGGTGATGGAGAACAAATTATTGTAATAGATGATCTAGTAGACACTGGTGGTACTGCAAGAATTATTCGAAATTTATATCCCAAGGCATTTTTTGTAACTATTTTTGCAAAACCAATGGGTCGTTTATTAGTCGATGACTATATTATAGATATACCTCAAAATGTATGGATTGAACAACCCTGGGATATGTCAATTTCTTATGTTCCTCCTCTTGTTAAAAAACTACAAAATCACATAAAATCTTAGTTATACAAAAAATAATGTTTTTTCTAAAAAATTTTTAAAAAAATGATTTAAAATATATAAAAAAAAAATTTTTAAAATAAATACATACTGAAAAAGGATGTTTTTATGATAAACACAGAAGAAAAAAAAGTGGAAAAAATAATAGACAATAATCAAGATCAAAAAATAAATAATGAAGAACATGAAAATAATAATTTAATAAACAAAAATTTAACTAATTTTTTAGAAATACAATTAAAAGAATCTCAAGAGAAAATAATAGAAAAAGAAACTTCAACGGAAAAAGAGATAATTTCAGTTTATAACAGACTAAATAAAGAAATTGAAAAATCGATAAAATTTTCTTTAGAAAAATTGATTATAGAATTTCTTCCTATTTTTGATAATATCGAACGTGCATTAAATTTAATTGAAACAACTGAATCAAAAGAAAATTATATAGAAATTTTAAATAAGTTAAAATTTATTTCTAACTTGCTTAAAGAATCGTTTATAATGTTTAATATTAAAAAAATAGATGATATAAATATACCATTTAATCCATCTATTCATCAGGCTATGTCAGTTCATTATACTGATGAAATAAAATCTAATCAAATAGTTACAGTTATGCAGCCTGGCTATGTTCTTCATGAATCTCGTTTGTTACGTCCTGCTATGGTCATAGTTTCAAAGAAAAAAAAATAAAAATAAAATATAATTTAGGTTTAATAATTTTATAACAATTGGCAATTATTATTAAATCTAAAACATTTTTTATTTTTTTTGATGAAAAAATTTTTTCTTCTCTATGCCTTGGGATCTATTGTTATATTTCTATAAATTTCGATTCTATCTCCATCTTTTATTTTTGATTTTAAATGTACTACATTAGTATATATTCTAAAACTGTTTTTAATAGAACGAAATATTCCTTATCACATTTAATAAATTTTATATTAAGACTACATTTTTTATAGTTGATCTTTTTTTTTCATATTAACTTTACAAATATATTGAATTTTAGGAGAAATATAAAAAAATCGTTACTTTAACAATATTGATATTTGTATTATAAATTTTTATTTTAATGTATTTTAACTTTTGGAAGAAATTTAATTGTGTTGTTAAAAAGAAAATCGAGTGAAAAAATATCTAAAATTGTTATTAATAAAAAAGCATATCATAATTATTTTATAGAAAAAGTTTTTCAATCGGGATTAATTTTAGAAGGTTGGGAAGTTAAATCTATTAGATCAGGAAAAGTTAATATTTCAGAAAGTTATATTATGAATTATTGTAATGAAATGTATCTTTGTAATTCTTTAATTCAACCTTTATATATGTCTTCAAATCATATTACTTGTAATCCAACAAGAAAAAGAAAATTATTATTGAATAAAAATGAAATTGATTTCTTATTTCTAAAGAAAAAGAATATAGGATACACAATAATTTCATTATCTTTATTTTGGAAAAAATCTTGGTGTAAATTAGAATTTGGATTAGCAAAAGGTAAAAGTTTACAAGATAAAAGAATAAATTTAAAGAATCGAGAATGGGAAAAAGAAAAATTAAAAATACTAAAAAAAACTAAAGAAAAATATTAAATATTTCATGAAAAATCAAAAAGATAATAATTGGATGAAAATTGCTTTGCAATATGCATGTCATGCTGAAGAAAAAGGTGAAATTCCTATAGGGGCAGTAATAGTTCTAGAAGAACGTATAATTGGAAGAGGCTGGAATAGTTCTATTGTTAAAAACGATCCCACTGCACATGCTGAAATTATAGCATTACGTCACGCTGGAAAAAAAATAAAAAATTATCGATTGTTAAATGCCACATTATATGTAACTTTGCAGCCTTGTATTATGTGTTGTGGGGCAATTATACACAGTCGTATTAAACGCTTAGTATTTGGTGCGAATTGTGAAGGATCAAACAATAAATATTCTTTAAAAGATATTTTTTTCAATTCACAAAAAGATTATAAACTAAATATTAAAGAAAATGTTATGAAACATGAATGTTCTAATATTTTAATAAATTTTTTTAAAAAAAAAAGAAAGCAAAAACTATAATATTTCAAATAAACTTAAACTAACTTTCTAAAATTACTAAAGCATAAGCATACAATTTTTGATCAGATATACTTACATGTATAGATTTACATTTTATCTCCTTAGATTTCTTTAAAGCGTTTTTTAAAAAACGTAATTTTGGTTGTCCTGACTTATTATTATAAAATTCTAATTGATTAAATGTTATTCCATCATTTATGCCTGTCCCTAATGCTTTAGACGCTGCTTCTTTAGCAGTAAATTTTTTTGCAAGGAAATTTATATTAGATTCCATGAGAATATATTTTTTCCATTCTTCTGCAGATAAGATTTTTTTAGGAAAACGCTTGCCATAATGAGAAATAATATTTTTAATGCGTAATATTTCTATAAAATCTATTCCTACACCTATAATTGACATTTTAAAATATACCTTTTTATAAAACATTTTTGATTTAATAAGATGGTTTTTTAAAATTAGTTAAATCTTTTAATTCTTAACTAATTTTAAAAAATTAGTTATTTTTATATTACTTTTTTAAATTTTTTATATTTAATCCACAAGAGAAGATGAGTTTTAATGTGAAACTCTTTTTCTATATTATTTCTTGAATTCATACTAATTTTTTTTATTTTTTCTCCATTATGACCAATTATAATACTTTTTTGTCGGATGTTTTCTACCCAAATTATAGCTCGTATATAAAGTTCTTTATTTTCTTTTTTTTGAAAATCATCAATTTCTACTTTTATTATAGAAGGTAATTCATCACCCAAAAAAAATATTAATTGTTCTCGAATAATTTCAGACATCGTGAAAAATTGAGAATTTGTTGTAATATAAAATTCAGGATATATATGAGGTTTCTGGGGCAAATAAGATGCAATTGTGTTATTTACTAAAGTTACATTTTTTATTTTTTTTGCAGAAATAGGAATAATTTCCAAATTATCAACTTTTTTTTTAAGAAAATCAATAAAAGGTAACAAAATAATTTTGTTAGTTATTTTATCAATTTTATTAATTATAATAATAACAGGTATTTTATATTTTTTTATTTCATTTGAAATCATTTCATCATCTTCTGTCCAAAATGTTCGATCAATAATAAAAATTATTAATGTTGAAGATTTTCTTATTTGATGAAAAGTATGTTTTTGATACTTAATTTTCTTATTTCTTTTATTTAAAATTATCCCGGGTGTATCTACATAAATAAATTGATAATTATTTTGTGTTTTAATACCTGTAATGTTATTTTGTGTTGTATTTTTTTTTCTTGATACAATGGAAATTTTTTTTCCGATTATTTTATTAAGAAATGTTGATTTACCAACATTTGCTTTTCCAATAATGGTTATATATCCACAATGTTTTTGTTTTATTTTCACTCTACACCTAATTGAATCAATGCCTTCTGTGCAGCATCTTGTTCAGCTTTTCTTCGACTAGAACCAGTACCAATTAAATATTCTGAAATAATACTAATTTTACAATGAATAGTAAATAACTGATTATGAGCTTCACCATATACTTCAACTATAAAGTATGACGGTAAAGATAAATGTTTTGACTGTAAATATTCTTGTAATCGTGTTTTAGGATCTTTTTGTGTATCTCCAGGGCTAATTTTTTCTAAACGTTTTTCATACCATTTTAATATTAATTCCTCTACTGTTTTAATATTACTATCTAAATAAATACTTCCAATTAGAGCTTCTACTGCATTAGCTAAAATAGATTCACGACGAAAACCTCCACTTTTAAGTTCTCCCTGTCCTAATTTCAAGTAATCTCCTAAATCAAATTCATATGCAATTTCTGCTAATGTATTACCTCTTACTAACGTTGCTCTCATACGACTCATATCGCCTTCATCAATATATGGAAAATGTTGATATAAAGCATTGGCAATTACAAAACTTAAAATGGAATCACCTAAAAATTCTAATCGTTCATTATGTTTGCTGCTTGCACTACGATGCGTTAATGCTTGTTTTAAAAGATCTTTATGAGTAAAAGTATATCCTAGTACTTTTTGTATTTTTTTTGTTACGATATGATTCATGTTATACCAATTTCAAAAATATTTTCATTGATCGTATATATAATAGGAAAAATAGAAAATTTGATAAAATTGAAGGTTTACGTTAATATAAATATATAATACTAATTATATTTTTTTTGTATTAATTTTTTCTAATATATATTTCCAATTCTATTTATACGTATACCAGTAGGCCATTCATTTTCATTTTTATCAAAGCTCATCCATATTTTAATGGCTTTTCCCACTAAGTTTTTCTCGGGCACAAAACCCCAATAACGACTATCTAAACTATTATCACGATTATCCCCCATCATAAAATATTTACCTTTAGGCACAATCCAAGTTAATGCAGGCATATTTTTTTGTCGAAAATAATCTTTTTTTGGATTTTTTATATTATTCAATAGTAATATATTATGTTTAAAATTATTAATATTTTCTTCTAAAATATTAAAATATAATGAATTATATGTCTTTTTTTCTTTTTTTGGATTTTTCTTATTCGAAAAATATATCTTTTGAATAAAATTACTTGATTTAGCTTTTGAATAATTAATAAAAAATTTTTTCTGGCATTTTTTTTCATTAACATAATTTACACAGATATCTATGTGTTTATTATTAATATCATATTTTATTTTATCTCCGGGTAATCCTATTACACGTTTAATATAATCTATATTATGATCATTAGGATGTTTAAACACTACAATATCACCACGTTCAGGATATTTTGTGTGTATTAATGTTTTATGTGTAATGGGTTCTTTAATACCATATGAAAATTTTTCTACTAAAATAAAATCACCTACTAGAAGAGTAGGCATCATAGAACCTGAAGGAATTTGAAAAGGTTCATAAATAAATGAACGTATAATAAATATTATTAAAAAAATAGGAAAAAATGATGCTATAGATTCAAAAAAATATATTTTACTTTTTACGTTAACTATATTATTTTGACATAAAGGTTTTTTTTTAATTATTTTTTTATTAATTAAATAATTTTTAATGTTATTAATACAATAAAAAATCCAAAACACTCCTGTTACTAATGTGCTAATTAATAAAAAAATAGTTAATTTATTAGCCATTGTCATTTCCTTATATTAATTTTTACTAGTATTTAAAATCGTCAAAAATACTGTCTTAGGTACATTAATATTACCTATTTTTTTCATTCTTTTTTTTCCATCTTTTTGTTTTTTTAATAACTTTTTCTTTCTGCTAATATCACCGCCATAGCATTTTGCTAATACATTTTTTCTTAATTGTTTGATAGTAGAACGTGCAACAATAGAATTGTTAATTGTAGCTTGAATACAAATATCAAATTGATGTCGAGGTATTAATGTTTTCATTTTATCAACTATTTCACGAGAACGATGATGTGCATTTTTATAATAAGATAGCATTGTTAATGCATCTACTTTTTCGGAATTAATTAATATATCTATTCTTACCATTTTTGCCGACTTAAAACATTTAAAATCATATTCTAATGAAGCATATCCGCTAGAAACAGACTTCAACTCATCAAAAAAGTTTAATACTACTTCATTCATTGGTATATTATATTTTAATAATACCTGATGTGTATGATAAATCATATTGATTTGAATGCCTCTTTTTTTTATACATAACTTTATGACTGCTCCAAGATACTGAGGAGGTAATAAAATATTGCATTCTACTATAGGTTCTTTAATTTTTTTAATATCATTCATGTTTGGAAAATTAGAAGGAGTGTCTAAATAAACTATTTTTCCATTAACCAACTCTATTTGATAAATAACTGTAGGTGAAGTTGAAATTAAGTCAATAGAATATTCTCTTTCTAAACGAGCTTGAATAATTTCCATATGTAATAAACCTAAAAATCCACATCTAAATCCAAAACCAAGGGCTGTAGAATTTTCTGGTTCATAGAATAAAGAAGAATCATTTAAACTAAGTTTCCCTAACGCATCTCTAAATGTTTCATATTGGTTAGATGAGAGAGGAAATAAACCAGCATATATCTGAGGTTTAATTTTTTTAAATCCTACTAGCGTCTTTTTTGCTGGATTTTTAGCTGTTGTTAGTGTGTCACCTACAGGAGCTGCTATAATATTTTTTATCCCACAAATAATCCATCCTACCTCACCACATTTTAATTGATTTTTATTTACTTTTTTAGGTGTAAAAATTCCTAATTGTTCAACAAAATAATTTTTTCCTGTACTCATTACTTGAATTTTATCTTTTTCAAATAATATCCCATTTTTAATCCTTATTAAAGATACTACTCCTAGATAATTGTCAAACCATGAATCGATAATTAAAGCTTGAAGAGGAGCATCTATTGAACCCTTAGGATAAGGAATATCATTAATAATACGTTCTATAAGTTTTTCAATACCCTCTCCAGTTTTAGATGAACACCTAATTGCATCTAATGCAGATATCCCTATAATGTCTTCAATTTCTTTTGCCACCTTATCTGCATTTGAATTGGGTAGATCTATTTTATTTAATACCGGAACGATTTCTAAATTCATCTCTAATGCAGTATAACAATTAGCCAAGGTTTGAGCTTCAACTCCCTGAGTAGAATCTACTACTAATAACGCTCCTTCACATGCTGCTAATGATCGAGATACTTCATATGAAAAATCTACATGACCTGGAGTATCTATAAAGTTCAAATTAAAAATATTGCCTAATTTGTTTGTATAATTAATCATAACACTTTGGGCTTTAATAGTGATCCCTCGTTCTTTTTCTAAATCCATTGAATCTAATACTTGATTAGACATTTCTCTTTCAGATAACCCGCCACATATTTGTATTAATCGATCAGATAAAGTTGATTTTCCATGATCAATATGAGCTATAATAGAAAAATTTCTTATATTTTTCATATTCTTATACCATTTTTATTTTTTATATATTTTAACATGCAGCAAAAAATATTTTTTATTATTTTTATAAATTTTTTAATAAAACGTTTTTTAAAAAACAATTTTAAAAAATAAAGAATATAATTAATATATAATATATAATGCAATATTAAAAAATTTATCAATGAAAAATATAAATCAATACTATTTAATATGACTAGAAAAAGAAATAAAAAAGTAATCGTTGCAATGTCTGGAGGTGTAGATTCGTCTGTTTCGGCATGGATTTTAAAAAAAAAAAGATATCAGGTAGAAGGTTTGTTTATGAAAAATTGGGAAGAAGATGATAAAAAAGGATATTGTAATTCTACTGCAGATTTGTTAGATGCCGAAAATGTGTGTAAAAAATTGAATATACATCTTCACAAGATAAACTTTTCTGTGGAATATTGGGAATATGTTTTTAAAAATTTTTTAATTGAACATAAAAAAGGAAATACACCAAATCCCGATGTTTTATGTAATAAAGAAATTAAATTTAACATGTTTTTAAATTATTCTATTCAAGAACTTAAAGCAGATTATATTGCTACAGGTCATTATGCTCGTATAAAAAAAATTAATGGAAAGTTTTTTCTTTTGAAAGGAATCGATATAAATAAAGATCAAAGTTATTTTTTATATACTTTAAATAGCATGCAACTTAAAAGAATTTTATTTCCAATTGGATATTTACAAAAAAGTAAAGTAAGGGATCTTGCTAAAAAAATAGATTTAAAAATTTCTACAAAAAAAGATTCCACTGGTATTTGTTTCATTGGCCCTAAAAACTTAAAAAATTTTTTAGGACGTTATCTTTCTGAAAAAAAAGGAGATATAGTTACAACGTCAGGAAAAGTGATTGGAAAACATGACGGAATTTTTTATTATACTTTAGGTCAACGACAAGGATTAGGTATTGGTGGAATAAAAGGAGAATATAACATACCATGGTATGTCGTAGAGAAAAATATTAAAAAAAACATATTAATTGTTGCTCAGGGTTCTTATAATAAACATCTTATGTCGATAGGTTTAATTGCTAAAGATATCAATTGGATTAATAATGAAGTGTATTTTCCTTTTTTCTGTAGGGCAAAAATAAGATATCGTCAAAAAGATATGGTATGTAAAATAGAATATATCAATGATAAATATATAAAAATATTATTTGATTTACCTGTTATTGCCGTCACACCTGGTCAATCAATAGTTTTTTATTTATCAGAAAAATGTATAGGTGGGGGGATTATTAAATCTAGATTGCCATTGTTGTAATTTTAATAATTCAAAACAGTAAAGAGATAATTGTGATGAAAAAAATACACTCAATTACGTTATCACTTGCAAGTATATTTCAATCAGCTGATTTAGTTCAGAAATTAGCTCATTCAGGACAATGTGACAACTATGCATTTAGTACATGCTTAAAAAGTATTTTAGAAATTAATCCTACCTCTATAATTACAATATATGGAAATCATGAAAAAAATCTTATCATAGGATTAAAAAAATTAGTATCGATTTTAACTTTTTCTCATTTTTCTTATTCATATATCGAGTTAATGAAATATATTTTTAATATGATGACTATTGAAAGAAAATTACAAAAAAATCGTAAGGCCATTAATTTTTTAAAAAATGAAATATCTATTATATCTAATGAATATAACTTAAATTACAATACAAAAAATTTAACTAGAAAATTAGCAGAGTTATATCTTGAAATTATCAGTCCTTTAGGTTCTCGCATTTTAATTAACGGAGTAAAAAAATTTTTACAAGATTTTCACATACAAGAAAAAATTAGATGTTTGTTATTCGCGGGTATTCGTGGCATAGTTTTATGGCGACAATATGGTGGTAGTCAATTACAACTAATATATTTTAGATATTGTATTATTAAAAAAGCAAAGAAAATATTATATACACTAAAAAATGCAACGTAAATTTTCTTTTATAAAAAACAGGATCCTAATTTATGGAATTAACTGCATTAACAGCTATCTCTCCCATAGATGGTCGATATAGTGCTTTAACAGTACTATTAAGAAATATTTTTAGTGAATTTAGTTTTTTAAAATATCGTCTTAATATTGAAATTGAATGGCTAAAAAAAATAATTAGCATGTCTCAAATATTAGAAATTAAAAACATTCAATATAAAGATACATTTTTTCTTGATAATATTGTTAAAGAATTTAATGAAAAAGATGCAATATTTATTAAAAATATAGAAAAAACAACTAATCATGATGTTAAAGCTTTAGAATATTTTTTAAAAAATAAAATTTCTAAATCTAAAAATTTTTTATTGGTTTCAGAATTTGTTCATTTTGGATGTACTTCCGAAGACATTAATAATGTCGCATATGCATTAATGATAAAAGATGCTCGTGATAAAATAATTTTGCCATTATGGACTAAGATTATTAATGTCTTAAAAAAAATGGTATTCAGATATCAAAATAGTCCTTTATTATCTTTAACTCATGGACAACCTGCGACTCCATCAACGATGGGTAAAGAAATTGCTAATTTTTATTATCGAATGCAACGTCAGTACATAATTTTAACAAAAATAGAAATATTAGGAAAAATGAACGGGAGTACTGGGAATTATAATGCACATTTAGCAGCATATCCTCAAATTAATTGGCATAAAATAAGCAAGGATTTTATAATGTCACTAGGCATTAATTGGAATCCATATACAACACAAATTGAACCGCATGATTATATTGCTGAATTTTTTAGTTGTATATCGCTCTTTAATACTATACTAATTGATTTTAATCGCGATATGTGGGGTTACATTTCTCTTAATTATTTTAAACAAAGGTTAATAGATTGCGAAATAGGTTCTTCAATAATGCCCCATAAAGTCAATCCAATCAATTTTGAAAATTCTGAAGGTAATTTAGGAATAGCTAATGCTTTAATGAATCATATGATAACAAAATTGCCTATTTCTCGATGGCAGCGAGATTTAAGTGATTCTACAGTTTTACGTAATTTAGGAGTCGCAATTTCTTATTCAGTAATTGCATATTATTCTGTATTATCAGGGATTGATAAATTAGAAATAAATGAATTTCAATTATTGAAAAATTTAGATCAGAACTGGTCTATTTTATCTGAACCTATTCAAACTGTCATGCGTCGTTATGGGATAAAAAATGCATACGAAAAATTAAAAAAATTAACTCGGGGGAAAGAAATAAATAAAGATATTATACATTCATTTATTTCAAGTTTAAAAATTCCAGAAAAAGAAAAAAAACGTTTAAAAAATATTACACCAAGAAACTATATTGGTGCAGCTAGTACGATTATTAATGAAATAAAATAAATGATAATTTAATATTATGTACTATTATACTTGTTTTATATAATAAAGATTATTTATATTTTTCAAACATTACTCAGTAATGTATAAAATTTAAGGAAATATTCCTGTGAAATTAGGAATTTTAATTATTTGTTTTTTATTATTAACTGGATCTAGTCAGTTTTTCAATATAAAAAAAAATTTAACAATAAATTATTTTTTAAATAAGAATAGTATTCAAAATACTTTAAATCATTGGAATGATATTGTCGAAGTGGCTGCACATAAATATAAAGTTGATGAAAAATTAATTAAATCCATTATTTATGTAGAATCTTCTGGCAATCCTTGTGCTAAAAGTAAATCCAATGCAATTGGATTAATGCAAATAAAACCTTCTTCAGCAGGAGCTGAAGTATATCGTTTATATGGAAAAAAAGGCCAACCTTCTATTAAAGAATTATATAATCCAAAAATAAATATTGATATGGGAACTGCCTATATTAGTTTTTTACAAAAAAAATTTTCGACGATAAAAAACAAAGATGTGATGAGATATGCTACTATTGTTTCATATGTCAATGGAGCTAGCGCACTTCTTAAAACATTTTCTAAAAATAGCAAAGAAGCAATAGATATAATAAATACTATGACAACACAATCTTTTTACACACACGTAAAAAAAAACATCCAGCAATTCAAGCATCTCGTTACTTAATGAAAGTAATTATGATATACAATTTAATATAAAAATATATTTTTAAAATACAATTAATAAAACATTAAAAGTTATATTGACAATCATATCTATTTTTCGAGATGTAAAAATGGGATTTTTAAAAGGTAAAAAAATTTTAATAATTGGGATTTCAAGCATAAGATCAATTTCTTTTGGTATAGCAAAATCTTTATATAGTCAGGAAGCAGAATTAGCATTTGTATGTCAAAATGAAAAAATAAGTAAAAAAATAAAACATTTAACACGAGAATTAAACTCATCTATTATTTTTTCTTGCGATGTATCAAAGGATGACAATATTAAAAAATTATTTATAGATTTAAGACAAGTTTGGAAAAAATTTGATGGTTTAGTTCATGCTATTGCCTACTGCCCCAAAGAACATTTTAACGAAGATTTTATAAGTAGTACTACAAGAAATGGATTTAATATTGCACATGAAATTAGTTCCTATAGTTTTTTAGGATTAGTAAAAGAATGCAGAAATATGTTAAATAATTTTTCTTCTTTGTTAACTTTATCCTATTTAGGTGCACAAAGAGTAATACCTAATTATAATGTTATGGGTTTAGTAAAAGCATCGTTAGAAGCAAATGTTCGTTATATGGCTTATTCGTTAGGAAAAAAAAACATTCGTGTTAATGCAATTTCGTCTGGTCCAATTAAAACTATTTCTTCTTACAAAATTAAAAATTTTAATAAAATAAAAAATTTTTCTCATGCATCTTCATTTTTAAAAAATTCTATTACCAGTGAAAATATAGGAAACGTAGCCTCTTTTCTATTATCTGATTTGTCTTTAGGTATTACTGGTTCAGTGATTTATGTTGATAATGGTTTTAACATAAGTGGAATAAATAATATTTTATAAAACTGCTAATTTTTTAAATAAAAATATATAATTTTTTATTATTAAAATAAGTTATTATAACTTACATATATTTGACAATCATCACAAAAGAACTATCTTTGTTATTTCATAAATACATTATACATTTAAATTAATTTTTAAATTTATAAGATTATTAATTTTGCACCATGACAATTAGGTTTTATTATTATGTTTCAAAACAATCCATTACTGACACAGTTAAAAAAAAATCTACATGCTAAAACACCACGAGTTGAAGGCATAGTAAAAAGTACTGAAAGAGGATTTGGATTCTTAGAAGTTGATGTGCAAAAAAGTTATTTTATACCTCCTAAAAATATGAAAAAAGTTATGCATGGTGATAAGATAATTGCATTATTAAAAACAGAAAAAGATAGAGAAATAGTCGAACCTGAAAAATTAATTGAACCTTTTTTAAATAGGTTTGTTGGAAAAATAGAAAAAAAAGATAATCGACTATTGATCATGCCAGATTATCCATTTTTAAAAGATTTTATAATATGCCATCCGAGTAAAGATTGCACTGATATTTTTCAAAGTGGAGATTGGGCTATAGCTCAATTAAAAAAACATAAACTTAAAGGAGATCATATTTTTTATGCTGAATTAACAGAAAAAATAATAGAAAAAGATAATCCGTTAATCCCTTGGTGGGTAACTTTAGCACGTTATAATCTTGATAGAAAAGAGCCATTATCAGAAGAAAATGATCTTGTACTAAAAGAATGTAATAACAGAAAAGACTTAACAGATTTAGATTTTATTACTATAGATAATGTAAATACTAAAGATATTGATGATGCACTTTTTATTACTGAAAAAAATAATGGTGAGATTTCTTTAATTGTCGCTATTGCAGATCCAACGGCTTATATAAAAAATGGTAGCAAGTTAGATTTGATAGCTTCTCAAAGAGCATTTACAAATTATTTACCCGGTTTTAATGTTCCTATGTTACCTCGCAATTTATCAGAAGATATATGTTCATTACATCCTAATAAACATCGTCCTGTATTAGCTTGTAACATTACAGTTTTAAAAGATGGTAGTATTGCTTATGATACTATTTATTTCTTTTTAGCATGGATAAAATCAAAATCAAAATTATCTTATGATCATGTTTCAGATTGGATTGAAAAATCTGGAACATGGACACCTCCAACAAAATCAATTGAACAACAAATATTAATTTTACATCGTTTATGTTTATTACGTATCAAATGGCGTAAAATGAATGCAGTATTATTTAAAGATAGCGTAGAATATCGATTTCATTTATCTGAATATGGAAATGTTATAGATATAATAATTGAACAAAGACGTATTGCACATAAAATTATTGAAGAAGCCATGATAATTGCAAATCTCTCTGCTGCTAATTTTTTATCTAGAAACCTTGGGTTTGGTGTATATAATATACATACTGGATTTGATCTTGTTAATGCTGAACATGCAGTTGCTTTTTTAAAAAGTTATAATTTAAACTTCAGTGTTGCAGAAATAACTACCTTAAAAGGTTTTTGTCATCTTAGACGTGTATTAAATTCATTATCAAATAATTATATTGATAGTCGTATCCGTCGTTTTCAATCTTTTGGAGATTTTAGTACTGTACCTGGTCCTCATTTTGCACTGGGTTTTTCAGAATATGCAACCTGGACTTCTCCTATTCGCAAATACAGCGATATGATTAATCATCGTTTATTAAAATCAATTATAAAAAAAGAAAAACCAATTAGACCTAATGAGGATATTAAATTAAAAATAAGCGAACAAAAACGACGTAATCGAATGTCTGAAAGAGATGTTTCAGATTGGCTTTATACTATATTTTTACAGAAAAAAGAACATCGAAATCAAAAATTTAATGCTGAAATAACTGATATTTCTAGAAGTGGAATAAGAGCTCGGTTAGTAGAAAATGGTGCTCATGTTTTTATTCCAGGACCTTTAATACATTCTGTTAGAGAAGAATTAAATTTTAATCAAGATGTAGGAAAAGTTTTTATTAATGGTATTATGCATTATAAAATATCTGATTTAATTCAAGTATCTTTATCAGATATTCGCTTAGATACTCGTAGTATTATTGCTAAACCTGAATTTTAAAAATATTATAAAAAATAAAAATATTGTATATTTTTTATAAAAAGCATTCCATGATGATGCAAGTATAATAATAAAATTTCAAATAAGTTATAAAAATTCAATACAAATTAGGAGTATAATATGAATATTTCAATTTTTGATTTATCTATATATATAAAATTCTTTATAGGTTTATGTGCTTTAGTTAATCCAATTGGAATGATTCCTATCTTTACAACTATAACAAATAATCAGTCTCCCTTAGAAAGAAAAAAAACTAATTTAGTAGCTAATTTTTCTGCATCATTAATTTTATTAATATCGTTATTTTTTGGTAGTAATATTTTAAATATTTTTGGCATATCTATTAATTCTTTTCGTATTGCTGGTGGAATACTAATTATTAGCATAGCTTTTTCTATGATTAGTGGTCAATTTATAAAAAAAATCACAACTAAAAAAGATAAAAAAGAAGAATCTAAACTAGATAATATTAGTGTTGTTCCTTTGGCAATGCCTTTAATTGCTGGCCCAGGAGCTATTAGTTCTACTATTGTTTGGAGCAGTTATTATTCAAGTTGGATTAATTTATTTGTATGTGGTGTAGTCATTTTTTTATTTTCTTTTGTGTGTTGGTTGTGTTTTGAAGCTGCTCCATGTGTTGTTCAAATTTTAGGAAAAACAGGAATTAATATTATCACCCGTATTATGGGATTATTACTAATGTCTCTGGGAATAGAATTTATTAGCACTGGTATAAGTTCTATTTTTCCTGGATTATTACATTAACTTTATTCTTTATTTTTACTGGATAGTTTTTTGCAAAAAAAAATAATTTTTTTTCGTGATCTAGGAATAGAACATTGGTTAACAACCCTCAATAAAATGAATAATTTTACAATAGCACGTAATTTTTATACATTTGATGAAATTTGGTTTGTAGAACATTACCCTATTTTTACTCAAGGAAAGTTACAAGAAAATAAAAATATAATTTTTTTACATGGTATTCCAATAGTAAAAACTGATAGAGGTGGTCAAATTACATATCATGGACCTGGACAACAAGTATTATATTTTTTAATAAATCTTAAACGTCGAAAGATTAGTATTCGCCAATTCATAGATATAATGCAAAACATAGTAATAGAAACTTTAAATAATTTCTCTCTTAAAGCATACAGTAAAATAAAAACACCAGGTGTATATATAAATGGAAAAAAGATATGTTCTTTAGGTTTAAGAATAAAAAAAGGTTCAACTCTTCATGGTTTAGCAATCAATGTTGATATGAATTTAAAACCATTTGACTACATTTATCCTTGTGGAGACAAAAAAATAAAAATGACACAAATAAAAGATTTTAATTTAAATGTTTCATTACAAGATTTACAAGTTGTTTTAGTTAAAAAAGTATCTAAATTTTTAAAAGTTATTATGATAAAAGAAGACTAAATTAAAAATTAATTAAAAAATTTTAATAAATCATATATTTAAACTTTTACTTAAATAATTATTTTTAAGTTGACATGTAGTATGTATTTCAGCGCTTGTAATCGAGATCATAAATTTGATGAAGAATAATAAAGATGTCTTATTAAAAAATAAGATATTAAAAAAAATAAATATTGTTAATGTTAAACAAAATATTGATTTTATAAAAAAATTAAAAAAACCTGATTGGATAAAAATTAAGATACCTATTAATACATCTCGTATACATCAAATAAAAAATGCTTTACGTAAAAATAATTTATATTCCGTTTGTGAAGAAGCTCAATGTCCAAATTTATCAGAATGTTTTAATAATGGTACTGCGACGTTTATGATTCTTGGACCTATATGTACACGAAACTGTCCTTTTTGTGCTGTATCTCACGGAACACCTAATCCGATAGACATAGAGGAACCTCAAAAATTATCTAATACTATTTTCGATATGGGAATTAATTATGTAGTAATTACATCAGTTGTACGTGATGATTTATATGATGGTGGTGCTCAACATTTTGTAAATTGTATTCAAGCGATCCGCAATAAAAATATGGCGAAAATTGAAATATTAGTTCCTGATTTTCGAGGAAGAATAAAATTAATTTTAAATGTTTTTAATAATGCATTACCTGATGTTTTTAATCATAATATAGAAAATGTTCCTCGAATGTATAAAAAAATTCGTCCTGGGGCAAATTATGAAAAGTCCTTATTATTATTAGAATCATTTAAAAAAAAATATTGTAATATACCCACTAAATCAGGTTTTATGTTAGGTTTAGGTGAAAAAGATAAAGAAATTGTTCAAGTAATGAAAGATCTTTATTCCAGAGGTGTAACTTTATTAACTGTAGGTCAATATCTTCAACCCAGTATTCACCATCTCCCAGTAAAACGTTATATACCAATTACAGAATTTGAAAATATAAAAAAAGAAGCTTTATCTATCGGTTTTACTAATGCTTTTTGTGGTCCTTTTGTTCGTTCATCATATCACGCTAGTTTTCAATCACATTTGCCTATTAAGAAACAATAATATTGATAATGTTTAAAAATTATTTTTCATATACATGTAATTTAGTACGTTTTATATCAAAAATATAAAACCAATAATATTTTTTTATTGATGTATAGTATATATACTAGAGGTTGTATAGTGTTAAATCCTAATTTATTTAAAATACCAAAAATCATTATTGCATTAGATTTTTATGATAAAAAAACAGCTATGAAATTAGTAAATGTTCTGAATCCATCTATCTATTATTTAAAAATTGGTAAGGAAATGTTTACAATTTTAGGCTTTAAATTTATAAAAGAATTACATCAGTTGGGATTTAACATTTTTCTTGATTTAAAATTTCATGATATCCCGAATACTGTATTTAATGCTACAAAAGCAGCGGCAGATTTGGGAGTATGGATGTTAAGTGTTCATGCTTCTGGTGGAAAAAAAATGCTAATTTCTGCAAAAAAAGCATTAAAATCTTTTAAAAAAAATGCTCCTTTATTAATAGCTGTTACAGCATTAACTAGTTTAAAAGAAGAAGAATTAAAAGACATTGGAATTCAAATTTCATTAACAGAATATATTTTAAAGTTATCACAATTATCTAAAGATTGTGGTTTAGATGGTATTGTATGTCCAGGAAAAGAAGCAAAAAAAATTAAATTTTTACTGGGAAATCAATATAAAATTATTACTCCGGGTATTAGAATTTCTAAAGATTTGCCACATGATCAAAATAATATTATTACTCCTAAAGAAGCAAAAGAATATAAAATAGATTATATAGTAATAGGACGTTCTATTACAATGTCAAAAAATCCAATTAAAAAATTAGATTTAATCATAAAATCTATGGAATAAATTAACACAAAACAATAAAAATATTAAAAAATATTTATTTAATCCTAAATCAGGAGAATTTATGCAATTAATAGAAAAAGCTGTTTTACCCACTCCTTGGGGTAATTTTTTTATATTTGGTTTTAAAGAAAAGAAAAATGGGAAAAATCATGTTGCTCTTGTATATGGTGACATAAAAAAAAATACTCCTACTCTTTCTAGAGTACATTCAGAATGTTTAACAGGAGATGCTTTTTTTAGTTTACGTTGTGATTGTGGAAGTCAACTAAAAATGTCTATGAAAAGAATTTCTCAGGAGGGAAGTGGTGTATTAATTTATCACCGGCAAGAGGGTAGAAACATTGGTCTTCTTAATAAAATTAGAGCATATGCTTTGCAAGATAAAGGATTGGATACTGTTCAAGCTAATCAAAAACTTGGTTTTTCTGCTGATGAAAGAGATTTTTCACTATGCGCTGATATATTTAATATATTAAATATTAATAAAATTCGTTTGTTAACAAATAATCCTTTTAAAGTTCAGATGCTTAGTAATGCTGGAATAAATATTATTGAACGAGTTCCTCTTATTGTAGAAAAAAATCCTAAGAATGCTTATTATTTAAAAACTAAATCTGAAAAAATGGGCCACTTATTATCTGAATAAAAATAATTAATTATTCGATCATAAATTAGTGTGTATTTTTTAAAAAATGCATTTTTTTTTAAATGATAGGGGTTTTTTTTGATAAACCCCTGTATATAATTATTTTTAAAAAAGTTTTCAATATTTTTTTATGATTTAAAATAGCGTTATTTTTAAATCTTTATATTATTAACTGATATATTTATATTTTTTAGTTTTTTTCTTCGTGTATGTATTTTAAATCTTTCTAAGCCATAATTTTTTTATTAGTTCATTAAAACTTATACAAACCGAAATTAATATTTCTATATATTTTTAAATTTTTTTATCTTTTTTTTTTATTCCTAAATTTTTTATTCTTTTTTCCTGTTAATAATAACGATTTTGAATTTCTCTAATATTCCTTTTTAAAATTTCTAAAAAATATTTTTGTAAATGTACACGAAGTATGCGAATTCTATTTAGAATTTTTAGAGCTTGATTCATCATATTTTCATAATATTAATTCAATATAAAAACATTTCGCTTAAAATTAATATGTAATATCAAAATTTAATAAAGTTAACACAAAAAAAAGAACTAATTTATTAAAAATACAAAAATATTGTATAAGTATATAACATAGTTTTATTATAGGTACAATACAATGATTTCATGAAATATAAATATATATATTTACTAAAAAAATTATTTTTTGAAAATTTTTCTTTTTTATAACAAAGGACTTAAAAAATAAAATATTTTTTCAAGAATTTTTTTCCAATATGGACGCATTGACCAAATTTTTTTATCTATTAGCTGAGAATCAGAAATATATTTTTTTTGTATACACAATAAATTATGTCCAAAATCACTATCATCAATTACTAAAGTAATTTCAAAATTCAACCAAAGACTTCTCATATCTAAATTTACAGTACCAATCAAACTTAATTGTTGATCTACTAATATGCTTTTACTATGTAATAATCCTTTTTTAAATTGATAAATTTTTACACCAGCTTCTAATAGTTCACTAAAAAAAACTCTACTAGCCCATTTTACTAAAATAGAATCATGACATAAAGGTATAATAATACTAACTTCAACTCCTCTTTGAGCAGCAGTACAAATAGCTTGAAGCAAATCTTCGCTAGGAACCAAATAAGGAGTAGTCATAATCAACTCATGTTTAGCTGAATAAATAGCTGTTAATAATGCTTGATGAATCATATTTTCAGGGAATCCTGGTCCAGATGCAATAACCTGAATACTAGAATGTTTATTAGATGTATTTTTTAAAATCGTTTTATTAGGTAGTTGCGGTAAAATTTTTAAACCTGTTTCAATTTCCCAATCACAGGAATAAATTATCCCCATTGTTGTAGCTATAGGTCCTTCTATTCTTGTCATTAAATCAATCCATTGACTGATTCCAGAAGAATTTTTAAATAAATAAGGATCTACAAGATTCATACTACCAGAATATGTAATGTAATTATCAATTAATATAATTTTTCTATGTTGTCTAACGTCAATACGTCTTAAAAAAATTCGTAATAAACTGACTTTTAGAGCTTCTACTACTTGAATCCCAGCGTTTCTCATTATTGTAACCCAAGGACTCTGAAAAAACTCAATACTTCCTGCTGAATCAAGCATTAATCTACAATTTATACCTCGTTTTGCAGAATCAATAAGCGCTATTGCCACATCATCTGCTATCCCTCCTGGTTTCCAAATATAAAATACCATTTCAATATTTTTACGTGCTAAATAAATATCACGTATTAAAATTTGCATAATTATTTTAGTATTAGTGAGAAGTTTAAGTTTATTGCTTTTTATTCCAGACATTCCTTGTCTATGTTTGCATAATTGAAATATAGAAGTGGCTACTTCACTGTTTTTGATTTGAAAAATATATGTACAAGACTTTAATTCGTTAAGCCATTTATTAGAAATAGACCATATTCTATTCGCAATTTTTTTATGCCTTTTCCCTAAATATAATTCTCCAAAAAAAAACCAAAAATAAATTCCAATAAAGGGGATAATATAAATTGTTAAAAGCCAAGACATAGAAGAGGGTATATTGCGGTGTTTAATCAAAACTCGAAAAGTAATATTAGCAATTAATAAGCAGTATATTAAAAAAACTAGACATTTGATGAAATTATAGAAAATATCCATCCATTGAAGGTCCTATGTATGATTTTTTCAAAAGTTTCTTGTATTTAATTAAATATTTTTTTTAGAATAAAGTATATGTAATATTTAAAGTATTAAGATAATTAATGAATACTAAAAATTTATTTATTTTTTTAATATTATTTTCAATATAAAAAATATAAGAATTATACAATACTATTTTGTTCAACACCGTTAAAAAAAATAATTGCATCATAAATAAATTTTAAATTAGTTTTATCAAGTGTTGAACGTGATACCTTGATAGCATCCTTTATAAAAATTAAAAAATTTTTAGAAATATATCTTAATAAAAGAATTATTTTATTTTTTTTTGTTTAAATAATGCTCATAGGTAACAATTCACGAGATTTTCCTGTGTTATCAATGGCTACATAAATAAATACTGCTTCTGCAGCACAGTAGTATTGACCTAATGGTTTCGAACAAATTTTTTTAATCCATATCTCTATATTGATTTTAATAGAACTTTTTCCAATTTTTATGCAATTTGCATAGCAATTAACAATATCACCAACAGATACAGATTTTAAAAAAGTAATTCCATCAACTCGTACAGTAGCTACTTTTCCTCCCGCAATCTCTTTTGCTAATATTGCCCCGCCTATATCCATTTGAGACATAATCCAACCGCCAAAAATATCACCATTAGCATTAATATCTGTAGGCATTGAAAGTGTTTTTAATACTATTGTCCCTTTTGGTAATTTATTTTTTTTTGACATTATTAAAACGTTCACTCTATTATGTTGTAAAAAATTATTTATTTTTTCGAAATTTTAAAATTTATATAAATACTCGTTAATAAAATTAAAACAAATGTTAAAGATGTAAAACCAAAAACTTTAAAATTTACCCATTCCTTTTCTGAAAAATAAAATGCTATATAAATATTCAAAATACCACAAAACAAAAAAAATAAAGACCAAAAAAAATTAATTTTACGCCAGTACACATGAGATATTTTTATGTCTTTTTCTAAAAATCTTTGTATCATTGTTTTTTTTGTTAAAAATTGACTAATTAATAAAACTAAAGAAAAAATTATATAAATTATTGTTATTTTCCATTTAATAAATTGACTATCATGAAAAAATATTGTAAGAGAACCAAAAAGAGCAACTACAAAAAAACTAAATAAATTAATTTTATCTATTTCTTTGTAAAGAATCCAATGAAGTATACACACTAATCCTGATATAACAATAAGAGAACCGGAAGCTATAAAAATATCATAAAACTTATAAAATATGAAGAAAATGAGCATAGGTAATATATTTAATATTTGTTTCATAATATAAACCTGGATATTCTTTAGATTTTTAAGAACGCAAGAAAATCATATAAAATCGAAATAGGTATATGATTAAAATAGAAAATAATATATTCATACTAACATTAGATATTAAATCTAAAATATTCTTGTTAAGAAAATGAATATGATCTAAGAATACTGTCAAAATAAATTTACTAAACATCCAAGTTAAAATACATGGGCTTATTATTTTTATATATCTCCAAGAGATAGATATACTAAGACGGATAGAATCTATTAATCCATGTTTTTTAAAAGAAAAAATAATAGGTGATAAAGAAAGTGTTATTGATAGTAATACGCCTGGAATAATAAATAACATAAAACCTATTTGAATTATAATAGTACTTAGAAAATTTAGTATAAACAAACTAGGTAAAAATGAAAACAAAGAACATATTGATGTTATAATGGTTTTTTTTTCACTGTTAGATACACTGGAAATTAAAATTATAATACTTCCTAACAATACTGTTTTACTCATTAATGATTCTATAATTTTAAAAATAGAATATTTTAATAATTCATGTTTTTCTTCTAAATTCATACTATTAATTAATTCTAATAGTGCGTGAGCATTAATAAAATTATTATTTTCTATTATAGATATAATATAAATGTTTGGTTTAACAAAAATATCTATTATTAGATTAATAAAAGCAATAAATATAGATATAAAAAAAATAGTTCTTATTTGTTTATAAAAAAAATAACATGTATCATGACGTAATTCGTTTACGGTAATTTTCATATGTATATTCCTTATAAATACTTAATATGATGCGAAGATTATACATATTATTTTAGATAAGAATATTTTTTAAAATATAAAAAAATATGTATTCTAATAAAGAATATTATTCTAATTTAGTAGAAGATTTTAATAAATTAGTAAATTTTTTTATTTTTTCAATCATGATTTCTTCTTCATTTAAATTTTTCTCAATAATATTAATGATCGCTGAACCGCATATTATACCAGATAAACCTAATGATATTGCTTTTTTGACTTGTTTAGAGTTTGAAATTCCAAAACCTTGTAACAAAGGAATAGAATTATATTTCTTTATGTTTTTTATAAATTGTCTAGATAGTGACAAAGTTTTTTTATCAATTCCAGTTACTCCAGAACGAGATAATACATAAATAAATCCTTGTGCATATAAAGAAATATTATATAAAAAATTATCATCTGCATTTGGAGGACAAATAAAAATAGAATTAATTTGATACTTATTTGCAGTTTTATAAAATATTTTAGATTCTTCAATTGGAACATCCGCTATAAGAACAGAATCTATACCAGAATTTAAACATTGAAAATAAAAATTATTAATTCCTTGATTATATATAAGATTAGCATATATTAAAATACCAATAGGTAATCTTTTATTTTTACTACGTATTTTTTTTAATATTTTAAAATATTCTAAAAAAGTATTTTTATTAGATAATGCACGTAAATTAGATTTTTGAATAATCGGCCCATCAGCCAATGGATCTGAAAATGGAATTCCAATTTCTAAAGCATCTGCTCCGTTTTGAATTAGAGTATCAATGATTTTTATTGATATTTCTAAAGAAGGATCACCTAAAACCACAAAGGGTATAAAACATCCTTCTTTTAATAAAGATAATTGTTTAAACATTACCTGATATCGACTCATTATATGTTCTCTTTCTTTTTTAAGAAATTATGTACTGTAGAAATGTCTTTATCACCCCGACCAGAAAGATTAACAATTAAAATTTGTTTTTTTTGAGGATTCATTTTCATTAATTTTAATGCATATGCTAATGCATGCGAAGATTCTAAAGCAGGGATAATACCTTCTTTTTTACATAGAATTTGGAATGCATCAATTGCTTCTTTATCAGTAATAGAAACATATTGAGCACGATGAATACTATTTAACCAAGCATGCTCAGGACCAACAGATGGAAAATCTAATCCTGCTGAAACTGACCAAGATTCTTGAATTTGACCTTCTTTACTTTGCATTAAACTAGATTTCATGCCAAAAAAAATACCAGTTCTTCCATGTTTTAATGGTGCACCATGCCTTCCTGTTTGGATCCCACAACCGGCTGGTTCTACTCCAATTAAATTCACATTATTATCGTCAATAAAATCTGAAAAAATGCCAATAGCATTAGATCCACCACCAACACATGCGATAATTGAATTAGGAAGTTTATTTTCTTTTTCTAAAATTTGTTTTCTTGCTTCTTTTCCAATAATTCTTTGAAATTCACGAACAATAATAGGATATGGATGTGGTCCAGCTGCAGTACCAATCATATAATGAGATGTTTGATAGCTATTAGACCAATCACGCAAAGCCTCATTACACGCATCTTTCAATGTTCCAGAACCATTTTTTACTGATATTACTTCAGCGCCCATTAATTTCATTCGAAATACATTCGTATTTTGTCTTATAATATCTTTTTCACCCATGTAAATTCTACATTTCAAATTGAATAGCGCACAAGCAATTGCACTAGCAACACCATGTTGACCAGCACCTGTTTCAGCGATAATTGATGTTTTCTTCATTTTAACTGCCAACATAGCTTGTCCTAAAACTTGATTGGTTTTATGTGCTCCGCCGTGTAATAAATCTTCTCTTTTAAGATAAATTCGTGTTTTAGTACCTTTTGTTAAATTACTACATAAAGTTAATGGTGTAGGTCTGCCAGCATAATTTTTTAATAAATTATGAAATTTTTTTTGGAAAGCATTATCTTTTTGTGCAGTAACAAATGTTTCTTCCAATTTTAATAAAGCCGGCATCAATATTTGAGGAACGTACATACCTCCAAATTCACCAAAATAAGGATTTAGTAAAGCCATGTAATATTTTCCTGTAGTCTATTAAACAAAAAAATTAATTTAATAATATCTTAATATTTTAAAAACTGATCTTATTTTTTTAGGATCTTTAATACCAGGAGAGATTTCTACACCAGAATTAAAATCTAACCCCGAACAATTTAATTGAGAAGCTGCGATACAATTTTCTACATTAATCCCACCAGCTAAAATAACGTTATCTAAAATATGATCATGTAGAATAGACCAATTAAAAGTTCTATTACTTCCACCGCAAAAAGAATCAAATACATACATGTTTATATTATCCCAATTACAATTAGGAAATTCTGATTGAATAGAAAAAGCTTTCCAAATTTTAATTTGATGAGGGAGTACTTTTCTTAATTTATTAACATATTTTTTATTTTCGTAACCATGTAATTGAATTGCATATAAAGAAAGTTCTTCAGCAATTTTACTAATAAGATTTATGTCTTCATTTTGGAAAATACCTATAAACCTTAATCTTTTATTTAAAATAATTTTTTTCGCAGTATTTTGTGTAATATAACGAAGGGAATTTTTTACAAAAATAAGACCGCCATAAATTGCTCCATATTTTTCAGCGCTTTTTATATCAGCACTGCGAGTTAATCCACAAATTTTATTATTACCGAATATTATAGAACGTACACCTATCTCTAAATCAATTTTAGACATTAGATGTGAACCAATTAAAAAACCATTAACAAATTTACTGAGTTCTTTGATTTCACGATATTTTTTTATGCCCGACTCGCTAATTATTATAATGTCTTTTTTGATTAAAGGAGATAAAATACGAGTGCGATTTAAATCAATTGATAAATCATGTAAATTACGATTGTTAATACCAATAATATTAGCTTCTAGTTTAAGAGCCCGTTTTAATTCTACTTCATTATTTACTTCAGTTAATATACCCATATTTAATGTTTTTGCTATTGTAGATAATTCTCGATATTTGACATCATCTAAAATAGATAACATTAATAAAATAGCATCTGCATGATAATATCTCGCTAAATACACCTGATATGAATCAATAAAAAAATCTTTGCATAAAATAGGCTGAGTAACACACTCTCGTACTATTTTTATAAATTTTAAATTTCCATGAAAATATTTTGAATCTGTAAGCACTGAAATAGAAGAAGCATATTTTTTATAAACATTAGAAATTTCAACTAAATCAAAATTATTTCTAATAATTCCTAAAGTAGGAGAAGCTTTTTTGCATTCCAATATAAAACATGGTTTTTTTTCTTTTAAAGAATTATAAAAACTACGGGTGTTTTTATTAATTTGATTTTTAAAAGTAATCAATGGTTGTTTTAATCTTCTAGATTCAATCCAATCATATTTATATTGTACAATTTTTTTCAGTATTGTTTCTTTCATTTTCATCTTCTTTTAGCATATTAGCAATATTTTTTATATGTTTATAAACATCTCCACTTCGAATTTTATTTAGTGCTAATTCAGTGTTGTCTTTTAAGTTCTCACATCCAAAAACTTTTAATAACATTGCTACATTTACTGCAATTAATTCTTCATGTAATCTATTACCTTTGCCTTTCATTGTTTGACTTATAATACGATAACTTTCTTCTAAAGAATTTATTTTTAATATTTTTTTAGAATGAATATTCAATCCAAAACTTTTTGGTTCTAGTTCATATGATATAATCTTTTGATTTGATAATTCAGAAACATATGTTGTTCCATATAAAGTAACCTCATCAGTATTATGACTGTGAAAAACTATACCCCGTTGACATTTTAGATTTTTCAAAATATTAATTGCAGGACTTATTAATTTTTTATTATAAACACCAATAACAGATAGAGGAGGTTTTGCTGGATTAAGAAAAGGACCTATTAAATTAAAAATCGTTTTGGTTTTTAAAACTTTGCGAACGTTGTTAGAATATTTAAAACCAGTATGATAATTAGGTGCAAATAAAAAACAAACATTTAATTGATCTAAAGTTTGACGGGATTTTTCTGGAGATGCATTTAAATTTATATTGAATTTTTCCAAAAGATCAGAAGAACCTGATGTGCTAGAAATTTTTTGATTGCAATGTTTAATAATTTTAAAACCACATGTTGCAGCAACAAAGGCACTTGCAGTTGAAATATTAATAGTATTTTGAGAATCTCCACCTGTCCCTACGATATCAGAGAAAATATAATTAGGTCTGGAAAAAAATTTCATTTTTTCTGAAAATGCATGTATTGCACCTGTAATTTCTTCTATTGTTTCACCTCTTATGCGCATTGCTGTTAAGATAGATGCTAATTGTATATCTGTTATTTCTCCAGAAGAAATTAATTTAAATAGTTGATAACTTTCTTTTTGACTTAAAGATTTTGAATCATAAATTTTATTAAAAATATTTTGCATTTATTACCTTGAGAAAATTTTTAAAATAAATATTTATTAACATAATAAAATGTTTTAATATTTATATTTTTTTAAATTTCCACAATAATCTATTGATGTAAATAATTCAATTTAAATTTAAAAAATTTTTTTCTTAAAATTTATTTATAAAATTTATACTAAAAAAATAAAAATATAACTATCATTTCCAGATATGATCTATGTTATATTTTTATTTTTTGGAGTTTTTTTTCATGAATAAGGTGTTAATTATAATATTATTTTCTTTAGTATCTCTTACTTGGGGGACAACTTGGATTGCAATGAAAATTGCAACAGAAACAATTCCTCCATTTTTTGCTACTGGAATACGTTTTTTAGTTGCAGCTCCTCTATTAATTATTATTGCTTTCTATACAAAAACACCTCTTTTATTTCCTTATGGACAAAGATGGTTTCAATTTGTTATCGCAATTTTTTATTTTGCTATACCATTTACATTAATGTTATACGGAGGTATGTACGTTAGTTCTTCTACTGCTTCTGTTATATTTTCAACTATGCCTGTAGTTGTATTAATAATATCATTTTTATATTTGAAAAAAAAATTATTTTTAACTCAAAAAATAGGAATATTGATTTCTTTAATTACATTATCAACTATTTTATTAATAGAATTAGAATCACAATGTTTTTTTCAGTGGAAGGGAATTTTAGCTTTACTTCTTGCCTTATTTAGTCATGCTTTTATCTATGCCGAATGCCAAAAAAAATGCTGTAATGTATCTGTTATTACTTTTAATGCTTTGCCATCATTAATATCTGGAATATTGTTATCTACTGTATCTTGGTTTATAGAAAATCCACATATTAATACAATGTCTAATAGATCTATTTTAGCAATACTTTATCTCGGAGATTTTTCTGGAATTTTTGGCATTTTATCTTATTTTTATTTGCAACAAAAAGTAAGTGCATTTTATGCTTCTACTGTTTTCTTAATTTTTCCGGTTATTGCTGGATTTCTAGAAAATTATATTTATAAAAATACAATTATATTATGTAAAATGTGGTTTGTTTTCCCGTTAATGATAGGAATATTACTAACTTTAATTCCAATCAATTATCAAAAAAAACAAAAAAAGTAACAAATTAAGGTTTTTTTCTATATTGTAATAAAATTATTAAAGGTCTTAATAAATGAGTGAAAAAATACAAAAAATATTATCTCATTATGGATATGGATCACGTCGAATAATTGAAGAAATGATTAAACTTGGAAATATATCTGTTAATGGTAAAAAAGCAGAAGTTGGTCAACGTCTAGACAATAAAAATCCTGGAGAAATTAAAATCAAGGGAGCAATAATACCTATACAAAAAACACAATTCAAAACAAAAATAATAATTTATAATAAACCTGAAGGAGAAATTTGTACTAGAAATGATGATAAAAAACGTCCAACAGTATTTGATAAATTACCATTTTTAAAAATTCATCGATGGATTAGTATTGGCAGATTAGATCTTAATACTAGAGGATTATTATTGTTTACAAACAATGGATATTTAGCTAACCAACTCATGCATCCTAGGAACAAAGTAGAAAGAGAATATTATATTCGAGTTTTTGGAGATATTAATAAAAATACAATGAATATTTTAAAGAATGGAGTTAAAATTAAAGACGGTTATGTCTCATTTAAAAGCATACAACCTATGCATAATCAAGAATTAAGCAAAAAAAATAAATGGTTTAAAGGAGTTTTATGTGAAGGAAAATATCGAGAAATTAGATCTATGTGGAAAACAGTTCAATGTCAAGTCAATCGATTAATTAGAATACGATATGGAAATATTATGTTGCCTAAAAATTTAAAATTAGGGCATTGGACTGAATTAAATTCTATATTAGTAGATAATTTATTAAATACAGTATATTTTGAAAAACACTAAAAATTTTATATCTGTTTATTTTAATAAAAAATATTTAATCTATCTTCTTTTAAAAGGTCTATTCTGTGAGTTTACTTATAAATTATGAATTATTCTTAGCAAAAATTATTACTTTCTTTATAATTAGTGTTTCTGCATTAATTTTATTTTATACTATAATAAAAAGAAATAAAAACATTCAAAAAAAAATAAAAATTACTTTGCTTCAAGAAAATTATAAAGTTATAAAAAATAAGATTTTATTATCTACCATGCAAAATTCTGAAAAAAAAATATGGTTGAAAAAAGAAAAAGAAAAAAACAAAAAAAAAATACTAGATGATAAAAATAAATATTTAAAAAATACAAGAAAAAAATTATATGTATTAGATTTTAAGGGAGATGTTCATGCAAATGAAGTAATTGGATTACGAGAAGAGATATCTGCGATACTGTCTGTAGCAAATAAAAATGACGAAGTTTTATTACGTTTAGAAAGCTCAGGGGGTGTTATTCATGGGTATGGATTAGCTGCTTCTCAATTAAATAGATTACGTCAAAAAGGAATACGTTTAATTGTATCAGTAGATAAAATTGCAGCAAGCGGAGGATATATGATGGCATGTGTTGCAGATTATATTGTTTCAGCACCATTTGCAATAATAGGTTCTATCGGAGTAGTTGGTCAAATACCTAATTTTAATAAATTATTAAAAAAATATAACGTAGATATTGAACTTCATACTGCAGGAGATTACAAACGTACTTTAACAATGTTTGGAAACAACACTGAATCAACACGAAAAAAATTCTGTGAAGAATTGAATACAACACATAAACTTTTTAAGAATTTTATCAAAGAAATGAGACCCTCTTTAGATATTGAAAGTGTTTCTAATGGAGAACATTGGTTTGGAACAATGGCTTTAGAAAAAAAATTAGTAGATCAAATCAGCACAAGTGATGATATTCTTATATCCAAAATGGAAGAATATACTTTATTAAGTATTCAGTATGTTTACAGTAAAAAAATATTAGAGCGTTTTATTTCTTCTATAGCACACAATGTTAGCAAAACTTTACTTAAAATATTTTTTTATAAAAATTATTTATAATTATAAAGAAGGTAATGAATTTTTTTAAATGTAATCAATATTATGTTAATTATTGTTTTTAGAATTACAATTAATATAATCATCATATGATTTGTTGGATAAAAAAATGCGAAAGTCTCTTGTTATAGTTGAATCTCCAGCTAAGGCAAAAACTATAAATCAATATTTAGGTTGCGAATACATAGTTAAATCTAGTATAGGACATGTGCGAGATTTAATAACAGGTAAATCACAAAATAAAGGAAAAGATAAAAAGTATTCTAATGAAGATTCTTTATTAAAATATAATGAAAAAGAACTTTTAATAAAACAAATTGGGATAGATCCTTATCAAAATTGGAAAGCTGAATATCATATTTTACCTGGAAAAGAAAAAATAATTTCTGAATTGAAAATTATTGCTGATAAAGTTGATCATATATATCTTGCGACAGATTTAGATAGAGAAGGAGAAGCAATAGCTTGGCATTTGCAAGAAGTTATTGGAGGTGATTCTTCTAAATTTAGTCGGGTGGTATTTAATGAAATTACAAAACGTTCAATAAAAAAAGCTTTTAAAAATGTCAGTCATATAAATATGAATCGAGTATATGCGCAACAAGCACGTCGTTTTATGGATCGCATTGTAGGTTTTATGATTTCACCTTTGTTATGGAGAAAAATTTCTAGAGGTTTATCTGCAGGTCGAGTTCAATCTGTAGCAGTTCGTATAATAGCAGATCGTGAAAATATTATAAAAAATTTTATTACAGAAGAATATTGGAAGTTAAACATATCTCTTTTATCTAAAGATAAAAAAAAGATTAGTATGCATGTAACGCATTATGACAACAAAAAATTTCGCCCAAAAAATAAAAAAGAAATTTTTTTTGCAATAGAAAAAATTAAAGAATCACTATATATTGTTGAAAAATATGAAGAAAAAATATTATATAGAACAGCGCCCGCTCCATTCATAACTTCTACTTTGCAACAATCTGCTAGTCTCAATTTAGGTTTTAGCGTCAAAAAAACAATGTTTTTAGCTCAAAAATTATATGAAGAAGGTCATATAACTTATATGAGAACTGATTCTAATTATTTAAGTCAACATGCAATTAAAAAAGTTAGAACATATATTAAAAATTATTACGGTAGTGAATATTTACCTAAAGAACCTAATTTTTATTCTAATCAAAAACATTCTCAAGAAGCTCATGAAGCCATTAGACCATCTGATGTTAAGATCCAAGATATACATTCAAATAATTTAAGTTCAAGTGCTAAAAAATTGTATAAATTAATTTGGAATCAATTAATAGCATCTCAAATGACACCAATAAAATATAAATCTATTACTATAACAGTTTTAGCTGATGTTTTTAAATTACAAAAAAATGAACACGTAGTACTATTCAACGGTTGGAGCAAGGTATTAATAGAAGAAACAAATATTATCTCTGAATTTCCTGAGTTAAATGTAGGAAGTAGATTATTTCTTGATCAAATAATACCCATACAAAAATTTACTAAACCTTTGCCGCGTTTTAGTGAAGCGTCTTTGGTTCGCGAGTTAGAAAAAAAAGGTATTGGAAGACCTTCTACTTATGCTGTAATCACGTCAAAAATACAAGAGCGAGGTTATGTTAAAATTAAAAAAAATAAGTTTTATGCAGAAAAAATGGGAGAGATTCTTACTGTTAGACTAAAAAAAAGTTTTAGCAATCTAATCGATTACAACTTTACTGCACGGATGGAAAAAAAACTTGATAAAGTAGCTGAAGATAAAATAGCATGGAAAAATGTACTTGATTCTTTTTTTAAAAAATTTTCTGAGCAGTTAGAACAAGCTAAAAAAAGTCCAGAAGAAGGAGGTATGGAACTAAATAATATTGTTCCTATTTCAATTAGTTGTCCAGTTTGTTGTAAAAAAATGGGGATAAAAACTGCTATAACTGGTGTTTTTCTCAGTTGTTTAGGATATAATAATACTGAAGTTAAAAAACGTTGCAAACAAACTATAAGTTTAATATTAATAGATAGTTTTGATGAAAAAGACAATAAAAAAAATATTTCCCTCAAAATAAATCGATGTGAAATATGTAATATGTCCATGGATAGTTATTTTATTAATACCAAATTAAAATTGCATATTTGTATTAATAGTCCTACTTGTATTGGCTATAAACTCGAAGAAGGGATATTTAAAAGTCCACTTTATTTCTCTGAAATAATTCAATGTGAAAAATGTCATAGTAATATGATGTTTAAAACAGGTCCATTTGGTAAATTTTTTATATGTATAAATAAAACATGCAAAAATACAAGAAAAGTTTTACCTAATGGTGAAATATCAGCTCCAAAATTAGAACCTATTCCCTTTCCAGAATTAACATGTAAAGAATCTAATGCATGGTTTGTTTTACGAGAAGGGGTTTCTGGTATTTTTTTTGCTGCAAACACTTTTCCCAAATCACGTGAAACTAGGTCTCCATTTATAGAAGAATTAGCTCGATTTGAACATTTATTACCAGAAAAAATACACTATTTATCTACAGGACCTAAAATTGATAACAATGGCAATAAAACTATTGTATGCTTTAACAAAAAGACTAAAAAACATTATATTGCTTCTAAAAAAGAAGGAAAATTTACAGGTTGGTCAGCTGTATTTATTAATAAGAAATGGTGTATAGTAAATAAATAAGATATGCGATAATATCGCATGTGAAAAAATTAAAAAAATATAATTTATTGTTTAATTATATCAAATAGCACTCGCGTATTTTTTCAGTAATCAATCTAATAAATTTTGGACTACTAGTTATATTTCCAGAATGGCAATTATTATGTTCATGTCCTCCGTTAAAATTACTAATTAAGCAACCAGCTTCTCGTACTTGTAATTTTCCTGCTATAAAATTATTAGGTTCTAAATTAAAATCAAATAAGCAATCTATTTTTCCAGCTGCAACATAAGCAGAATCAAGTACCGTAGAACCAGTACATCTAAAAGAAATTCCATATTGAATTAATTTTTTATATATTTCAAAATAGGATAATGTTTCGTTATAAATTTTGTCAGGTAGATTAACAGCTACTGTAGTATATTTTAGAGTATTAATTTTACTACATCTAGTTCGGTATCCATTTAATTGTGAACCTTGTCCCTTTACAGCTGTAAATAAATCATTTTTTATAGGATCGTATATTACGGAAATTTCAGTTCTATTTTTTACAACAACAGCAATAGAAATACAAAAATATGGAAAATTTTTAATAAAATTATTTTTTCCGTCTAATTCATTAATAATCCACATAGTATTTTTTTCATTTTGTGTAAAAAAAACGTCTTCATTTTTTTTTAAAATAATATGATGAGGATAAGATTTATGAATAATTGAACTAATTGTTCTATTTGCTTTATACATTATGTTTTTTATGAACATTTTATTTTTTTCTACATCTTCTTTAATGAATTTATGTGTATCATAATTTTGAGTTATGATATTTCCTCCTCTCCTTACTGCACGAATAGCAATATTTAACATTGGATGCATTGAAATCTCCTAAATTTTAAATTTTATTAGAATAATACCATGATTTAAATATCTTTAACATTTATTATAAGAAATATAATATGTTGTAGTACATGAAAATAAAATGAAAACTAATGAATTTATTATTTTAATATATTATTATTAAAAAATATATTTTACTATTTTTCTTCTTCTTAGGTGAATTTTTAAAAATGAGAAAAAATTTTTTATTAATTCTTTTTAGGTTTTTAAATGAAAAAAAATATTAATATATTTAATATTTCAACATCTAAAATTAATTTATTAGACTTAAATCGTCAAGATCTAAGATGTTTTCTTATTTCTTTAGGAGCTAAAAGTTTTTGTGCAGAGCAAATTATGTATTGGATTTATCATGATTACTGTAATGATTTTAAAAAAATGTTTAATATTAGTATTAAAATAAGAAATCAATTATATGAAAAATCTTATATATTTGCAGCAAAATTTATAGAAGAAAGAGTATCTTGTGATGGTACAATAAAGTGGATTACTTCGATTAATAATCAAAAAATTGAAACAGTTTATATACCAGAAAAAAAACGTTCTACTCTTTGTATTTCTTCACAAATAGGATGTCCGTTACAATGTCATTTTTGTGCTACCGGAAAAGAAGGTTTTCAACGTAATTTAAAAGTTTCTGAAATTATTGCTCAAATTTGGCAAGCAAATAAAATGTTAAAAGAAAAAAACATTACAAAAAATATTACTAATATCGTTTTTATGGGTATGGGTGAACCTTTATTGAATTTGAAAAATGTTGTGTCTGCATTAAAAATAATTTTAGATGAATATGGTTTTGGCTTATCAAAACGTCGTGTTACTTTATCTACTTCAGGTATAGTTCCAGCATTAGATAAGTTGAATAGTATGATTGATGTTTCTTTAGCAATTTCTTTACATGCTCCAAATAATTATATTCGAAACATGATTATGCCTATTAATAGAAAATATAATATTGACTCTGTTTTAAAGTCTGCATTTAAATACTTTAAAAGTTCAAATGCCAACCGAGGTGGAGTGACAATAGAATATGTTATGCTAGATGGAATTAATGATTCAAATAAAAATGCTCAAGAATTAGCTTTTTTATTAAGGAAAATACCTAGTAAAATTAATTTAATTCCTTGGAATTCTTTTGTCGGTTCATCTTTTTTATGCAGCGATATTAATCGTATTAATATTTTTGCAAACATTTTAAGAAAAAAAGGATTTACTGCAATGATTCGAAAGAATAGAGGACAAGATATTCATGCAGCATGTGGACAATTAACTAGCGGCATGAAAAATAGTCTTAAAAAAAAATTTGTTTAATATAACTTTCATTATTTAAAAAAAAATTTTATGAAAACATGCAAAATTATTAATAGAAGAAAATCTGATCGTATTTATGTTGGTAAAGTACCTGTTGGAAATCATGCATTAATTTCAGTACAGTCCATGACTAATACTCAAACGGCAAATACTTTAGAAACTATCAATCAAATTTTAGAATTACAACAAGTAGGAGCTGATATTGTTCGTGTTTCTATACCAAGTTTAAAAGCTGCAGAATCATTTAAAATAATTAAAAAAAAAATCAAGATTCCATTAATTGCAGATATACATTTTGATTATAGATTAGCTTTAAAAGCTATAGAATATGGTGCAGATTGTTTAAGAATTAATCCTGGAAATATTGGAAATCAAAAAAGAATATCAGAAATAATTACTTGTGCAAAAGATAAAAATATTCCTATTCGTATTGGTGTAAATGCTGGATCTTTAGAAAAAGATATACTGAAAAAATATAAGGAACCTACTCCAGAAGCTTTAGTAGAATCTGCTATGAGACATATTGAATATTTTGATGCTTTTAATTTTAATCAATTTAAAGTTAGTGTTAAAGCATCTAATGTATTTTTAGCAACTGAATCGTATCGAATATTGGCAAAAAAAATCACACAACCGTTACATATTGGGATAACAGAAGCAGGAGGTTTAAGAAATGGAACAGTAAAGTCTTCTATAGGTATTGCTTTATTATTATTAGAAGGTATTGGAGATACAATACGGATTTCATTGGCTGCAAATCCTGTTGAAGAAGTAAAAGTGGGTTATGATATTTTAAAAGCATTGCAAATAAGATCAAGAGGCGTTAACTTTATTGCTTGTCCCACTTGTTCTAGACAAGAGTTTGATGTCATTAATACAGTAAATCAATTAGAAAAAAAATTAGAAGATGTCTCGACTCCTATAGATGTATCTATTATTGGTTGTGTTGTTAATGGAATAGGTGAAGCTAAAACAGCAACATTAGGTGTAACAGGAAGTAATAAGAAAAGTGCATTTTACGAAGATGGAATACGACAACAAAAAAAAATAAAAAATGAAGAAATTATAGAACAATTAGAAATAAAAATTCGAAATAAAATAAAAAAGTTAGATGAATTGAATACTTTTAAAAAAAATAATATTTAACTATGCATTTTAATTAATTTATATTTAATACAAGAGATAATAGTGAATAAAGAAATTAAATCGATTAGAGGCATGCATGATTATCTTCCAAAAGAATTAAAAATATGGAATCATATAGAAGTTATATTAAAAGAAGTTCTTACCAGTTACTGTTATTTAGAAATTAGACTGCCTATATTAGAAAAAACTGAAATTTTTCAAAGAGCAATTGGTGATATTACCGATATAGTAGAAAAGGAAATGTATTCTTTTAATGATCGGAAAGGTAATAGTATAACTTTACGTCCAGAAGGTACTGTAGGTTGCGTACGTTCTATAATACAAAATAATTTATTACATAAACAAAATAATAAATTTTGGTATTTAGGTCCTATGTTTCGATATGAAAGACCACAAAAGGGGAGATATCGTCAATTTTTTCAATTAGGTGCAGAAGTTTTTGGATTAGATACAGAAGATATTGATTTGGAAGTTATTATTTTAACTAATCGTTTATGGAAACGAATGGGTATTGATTCACATGTAATATTAGAGATAAATTCAATTGGTTCTAAAATAGATCGTTTTCAATATACAAAAGAACTTGTTTGTTTTCTTAAAAAACATGAGCACTTACTAGATCAAGACTGTAAAAGACGCTTATATACCAATCCCTTACGTATTTTAGATTCTAAAAATAAAGACGTTCAAAAAATATTAAAAGAAGCACCATTACTTAGTAAGTATATTGATATTTCTTCAAGTAATCGTTTTAAAAATTTATGTCAAATGCTGTGTGCTCATAGAATCAAATATAAATACAATTCAAATTTAATAAGAGGTCTAGATTATTATAACAGTACTGTTTTTGAATGGAAAACTAACAAGTTAGGTTCACAAAACACTGTATGTGCAGGAGGTAGATATGACTCTTTAGTCCAAGCAATGGGAGGTAAAAAAACATCTGCTATAGGATTTGCAATAGGAATAGAACGTTTAGTTTTATTAACAAAATCACTGAAAATTTTTTCTGAAGAAATAGAAGAAATTAATATTTATATCATTTTTATAGGAGATAATAATAAACATTATGCTATAAATTTATCTGAAGAAATAAGAGATTTATATCCAAATTTAAAAACATTTGTTAATTTTATAAATCAAAATCTTAGAAAAAAAATTAAGAATGCTATAAATTCTTCAGCAAGAATTATTATTTTAATAGGTGACCATGAAATGAAAAAAGGATTTTTTGTAGTTAAGGATTTAAAAGAAGAAAAAGAATATCATCTTTTAAAACATGAATTAATGATAAAAATTCAAAAAACTTTTCAATTAAAATAATTTTAATCAAATTTAACTATTGAGAAAATAATGTTAAACAATAAAATAGATTTTTCAAAATATGATCCACAACTATGGTCTGCAATAGAACAAGAAAAAAAAAGACAAGAAAACCACATAGAACTAATTGCATCAGAAAATTATGCAAGTCAGCATGTTATGTATGCGCAAGGTTCGCAATTAACTAATAAATACGCAGAAGGTTATCCTGGAAAACGATATTATGGTGGTTGTAAATATGTAGATATAATAGAAGAGTTAGCAATTAATCGTGCAAAAAAACTATTTAATGCTGACTATGCCAACGTACAACCTCATTCTGGTTCTCAAGCTAATTTTTCTGTTTATACAGCGCTTTTAAAACCTGGTGACACAATATTAGGAATGAAGTTATCTCATGGAGGTCATTTAACTCACGGATCTCCTGTAAATTTCTCAGGTAAAATGTACAATGTTATTTCATACGGAGTAGATAAAAACGGCGAAATTGATTATGAGGAATTATTAAAATTAACTAAAAAATATCAACCAAAAATGATTATTGGAGGTTTTTCAGCATATTCCGGTATTTGTGATTGGAAAAAAATGCGTATTATTGCAGATGAAGTTAATGCTTATTTTGTTGTAGATATGGCACATATTGCTGGTTTAGTAGCTGCACAAATTTATCCAAATCCTATTAATTATGCACATGTTGTTACAACAACTACTCATAAAACATTAGCAGGGCCTCGTGGTGGACTTATTCTTGCTAAAAATGGAAGCGATATGTTATATAAAAAATTAAATTTGTCAGTTTTTCCTGGTGCACAAGGAGGACCGCTTATGCATGTAATTGCCGGAAAAGCAATTGCATTTAAAGAAGCTTTAGAACCAAAATTTAAAGAATACCAAAAACAAATAGTAAAAAATTCTCAGTTTATGGTTCAAAAATTTTTAGAAAAGGGATATAAGATAATATCCGGTAACACTTATAATCATTTGTTTTTAATTGATTTGACTAATAATAACCTAACAGGTCAAGATGCTGATATCGCTTTAGGTAAAGCAAATATAACTATTAACAAAAACACCATACCTGATGATTCAAAAAGTCCTTTTGTTACTTCAGGTATACGTATTGGAACACCTGCTGTTACTAGAAGAGGATTTAAAGAAAACGAAGTTGCTAAAGTATCAGATTGGATATCTAGTATTCTAAATGATGTAAACGATCTTAATAATATTGTTAAGATTAAAAAGAAAGTATTAGAAATTTGTTCGAAATATCCTGTTTATATTTAAACATTAAATATATCCATCTTTGTTAATTATTATATTGATAATAATAAAATAACATTTTTAAAAATGTATTTTAATCTGTCACTCAGGTAATTTAATTTTTATTTTTTTAAAATTTATTTTATTTTTATTTTTTAAATACGGAACTTCGCCTAAAAATGGAGATTTAATATAACTTAACAAAGTTTGGATGTAATATATGTTATATTTATCTTTTGGAAAAATATTATTAGCAATCCAGCCTCCGCATTTTATATTTTCTGAAATAATAGCTTTTTCCGTTAAAATTGCATGGTTAATACATCCTAGTTTAATTGGAATAATGATGATTACAGTTAATTTTTCTTGTTTTACCCAATTTGAAAAAGTATCTTTATAAGATAACGGTGTATACCATCCACCAGCACCTTCTACTAAAATCCAATTACTTTTATTTGTAATATTTTTTAAACCTAAAGATAATTCTTCTGTTTTAATATTCTTTTTTTTAAATATGCTTAAAATATGAGGAGGAGCATTTTCAAAAAATGAAATTGGATTAATTTCTTTAGTGCTTAATATTATTGAACTACTTTTTTTAAGAGCAACGGCATCATTATTCAAAATACTACATGATGTGTTATGATATCCAGAAGATACAGGTTTATATCCTGCTGTTTTATATCCTGCCGCAGTAGCTTTTTTTAATAAAATACTGCTTATGATTGTTTTTCCTACATTTGTATCTGTACCGGTAACAAAAAATTTTTTAATCATGACAAAATCTTTTTTTGAATGGTTAGTATATAATTAAAGAAAGATGTTTTATTTAATATAATTAATATCAGTAAAATTTTTTCATGCTATTAATTTTTCTTTTAGGAAAAAATTATGTAAATGTTAAAATTCCTCCACATTGAGTAACTTGATATAATTTATTATGTATATTTGATTTAATAACATAGAACTATAATATCAAGTTACTCTAAAATTAAAAAACAAAATTATTCTAATTAAAAATAATTACCTGATATTTTAAAAAAGAAAAATTTTTATATTTAAAATATTTATAAAATTTTTAATCATTTAAGTGTTTAAAAGCAAACTACATAATATTATACATTATAATATAGCTGCATTATAGTATTGGTCTTTATTAATTTTTAACGATTCTATAATAGAATTATATTTTTCTTGCTTTAAAATAGGTTGTTTTTTATATTCAGGATGTAAATTCAATTTTTCAAATAATTCTAAATCGTGTTTTTCTTCCGGATTATCTGCTGTAAGTAATTTGCACCCATAAAAAATAGAATTAGCTCCGGCCATAAAACACATAGCTTGAGTTTGATCATTCATTTTTTGACGTCCAGCAGACAATCTAATATAAGATTTGGGCATCATAATACGAGCTGCTGCAATCACACGAATAAAATCAAATAATTCTACATTTTCATTGTGTTCCATAGGTGTTCCGGGGATTTTAACTAACATATTAATAGGTACGCTTTCCGGTTGAATAGCTAAATTAGCTAATTCCATTAATAATTCAATACGATCTTCTTTTTTTTCCCCTAAACCCACAATTCCTCCAGAACAAATTTTCATTCCTGCATTACGAACAATATGTAAAGTGTTTAATCTTTCTTGATATGTTCGAGTAGTAATAATGCTACTATAAAAATTCTTTGATGTATCCAGGTTATGATTATAAAAATCTAAACCTGCGTTTGCTAATTTTTGTGCTTGTGAATCATTTAAAGTTCCTAAAGTCATGCAAGTTTCCATGCCCATTTTTTTTATTTTTTTAATAATTTCTTCTAAATAAGGCATATCTTTTTCTTTTGGATTTTTCCATGCAGCACCCATACAAAATCGACTAGAACCTGAAGATTTTGCTTTTTTTGCAGCATTAAGAATTTGTTTTATTTCTAACAAAGGCTCTTTTTTTAAACCTGTTTTATATCTAGCACTTTGTGGACAATATTTACAATCTTCTGGACAAGATCCAGTTTTTATCGAAAGTAATGTGCTGATTTGTATTGTATTAGGATTAAAATATTTTCTATGTTTTTTTTGAGCTTCAAACATAAGATCAAAAAATGGTTTTTTAAAAAGTATGTTTGTTTTTTCGATAGTCCATTTTTTTTTCATATTATCTCCGAAAAAATTATGATTTTATTTAAGTAAACGTTTATACTTAATTATTTAATATTTTATATATAAATAATCATGAGTCAATCTGATACGTTTTTTGATTACAAACACATTTGGCATCCTTATGCCTCTATGATTAATCCAGTTCCTTGTTATACTGTTATA